>NZ_CP156626.1:639778-959667 GCF_039852015.1 Robbsia sp. KACC 23696
AACTGACTCTTTCCATCCTGCTGATCGAGGATGAGAAGCACATTCGCCGTTTTGTTCGTACGGAGCTGGAGTCGCGCGACATGAGCGTGCATGAGGCCGGTACGGGCAAGGAAGGACTCATCGCCGCGCAAACACGTCGTCCGGATCTGTTGATCGTCGATCTCGGGCTGCCCGATATGGACGGCCTCGATGTCATCCGTCAGGTGCGTGCGTGGAGCGATATGCCGTTGATCGTTCTCTCCGCGCGTAGTCGGGAAGACGAAAAAATAGCGGCGTTCGAAGCCGGCGCCGATGACTACCTGACCAAGCCGTTCGGTACCGGCGAACTGATCGCCCGCATTCACGCGTTGCTTTGGCGCACGCATCGTCACGCCGAAGCGCGCACGAACGAGGTCCGTTTCGGTGATATCCGCGTCGATTTGAACGATCGACGCGTCACCTTGGCGGACGAACCCGTTCGTTTGACGCCGGTCGAATTCAGATTGCTTGCGATGCTGATTCGGAATGCGGGCCGGGTCTTGACGCATCAGCAGTTGCTGACCGAGGTCTGGGGGCCATCCCATGCGCGAGACACGCAATACCTCCGTGTCTATATGGGGAATTTGCGGCACAAGCTGGAACGCGATCCTGCACAGCCGATCCATTTCGTGACCGAGACCGGGGTCGGTTACCGGCTCGTCGGATTGCAGCCGCGCGAATAGGGGGCGGTGGCCGTGGAAGGCCGCCCGTGGCGTATCGCGCCGCGGCTCACCACCACGGACGGCGTCGATGTCGACCCGTACGTCCGTGGCGGGAGCGCACTTACTTTGCGTCGGTGGTTGACGCTGCGTCCGAGTAATGCACGACTTCGATCCAGTTCGGACCGTCGCCGGTTGCATAGCGTCCGACCTTCGTCAGTTGACCGCTGGGTTGAATGCGGTACGTGCTGACATGCCCCGACTTCTCACCCGCCGACAACAGGAACTTGCCCGACGGATCGATGTTGAACCCACGCGTCTGCGTTTCCGTCGCCCAGGTACCGATGCGCGTCAGCTTGCCCGTCTTCTTGTCGACACGGAATCCGCCGAGCGTGCTGCTGCGGCGCTCCGAGGTGTACAGATAGCGGCCATCAGGCGTCAGATGCAGATCGCTGCCCCATGGCACCTGCGTACCAAAATCAGCCGGCAGCGCGGAGACGGTTTGAATTTCGCTGACGCTGCCTTGTTCCGCGTCATACGCCAGCACATGCACCTTTGCGTCCAACTCGTCGATCACGTAGACGAAGCGATGATCGGGCGAGAAGCGGAAGAAACGGGGGCCCGATTTCGGCACGCCGGCGAAGGCGTCCGTTTCGTTGCCCAAAGTGCCGTTGGTCGGATCGAAGCTGAAGCGCTTCCACTTATCCTCGCCCAGCACCGCACCGAATACATAGCGATTGTCCGGCGACGGCACGATCGAGTGCGCCATCGGGCCAGTCGGGATGCTTTGCTGGGGGGCGCCCACCAGGCCGCCTCGGCCAATGGGGTTGACGCTGAATTGATTGCCGCCGTACGACGCCGAGAAAAGGAATTTTCCGGTTACGTCCGTCGACAGGTAAGCCATGCTTGCGGCCAGCGGTGCGGTGCCGAGATCGCTCAACTTCCCGTTAGCCGGATCGATGGCGAACGTGGCGACACGGTAGGGGACGCTTCGCACACCCACGTAGAGACGCGACTTGTCCGGCGAAACGGCCATCGGCATGGCGACGCCGCCGACCGTCTGCGTTTCGATGGACGTCAATACGCCGCTCTTTTCGTTCAATGCGAAGACGGACACATCGTGGCTATCTTCATTCGAGACATACACGTAAGTGGAGGCCAGTGCCGCATGCGAAGAGGCAGCGAAGAGGGCCGCGAATCCCAGGCTGGCGGTGGCGCAGGCTTTTGCAAGGCCCGTGAAGCGTGTATTTTTCATAAGGTCTGGATAATTTATATAGAAAAGAAACTAGGGCATCCCCTAGACGTATTCCCATTCCCGTCTTTGCCAAGAATGTGCACGCATGTTTGCGGGCTGCACTCTGGCGTGCGCGAGCAAGTCAGAGTGTAGACGCATAAGGACGCATGCGCTCGATACGCGTCCGAGCGGAGGCGGTGAAGAGCCGTTATACCTTGAATGCCGAGACCGTCACCGACAACCGTTCTGCTTGATCCGCAAGCGAGCCGGCGGCCGCGGCAGCTTCTTCGACCAGTGCTGCATTCTGCTGCGTCACCTGGTCCATCTGCGTCACGGCCTGATTGACCTGCTCGATGCCCGCATGTTGTTCCTGCGAGGCAGCGGAGATGCCCGACATGATCTCCGTCACATGACCTACCGCCTTGACGATATTGCTCATCGTCTCGCCAGCGGCGCTGACCTGTTGCGATCCATCACGCACCTGCGACACCGACGCGGCGATCAATGTCTTGATTTCCTTCGCGGCGCTCGAGCTTCGTTGCGCCAGCGAACGCACTTCCGATGCGACGACGGCAAAGCCCCGACCTTCTTCCCCGGCACGCGCCGCTTCCACCGCCGCATTGAGGGCGAGGATGTTGGTCTGGAAGGCAATGCTTTCGATTGTGCCGGTGATCTCCGTCATCCGGTCGGAGCTCGCCGAAATCGCGCTCATCGTGTCCACCACGCGCGCGACCGCAACGCCGCCGCTTTCGGCGGTGGACGATGCGTTGGCGGCGAGGGTGCTGGCCTTCTGCGCATTCTCGGAATTCTGTTTTACCGTGGCCGTCAATTGCTCCATGCTGGCAGCGGTTTCCTGCAACGATGCCGCTTGCTCCTCGGTACGGGAAGACAAATCGGCATTGCCGGCGGCAATCTGCGTGGTGCCTGCCGTTACCGCTTCGGAACCGGTGCGGATGCGAGTGATGATGTCGACCAGCGATGCCTGCATCACGGCGATTGAGGCCACCAGGCTCGAGTCGTCGCGATCGCGCAGCACGATCTTCTCGGTCAGATCGCCGGTCGCGATGCGTCGCGTCACCGCGGCGGCATACGCGGGTTCACCGCCCAGCGTACCGACGACGTTGCGAATGATCTGCCACGACATTGCGCCGATGACGACGGTGGCAATGGTGATCAAGCCGATCAACAGCCAGGCGGTGCGCCAGAAGGTGGCATCGATGTCTCCGACGAAGATGCCCGTCCCGATCCACCAATCCCACGGCGCGAAGGCAACCAGGCCGTTCAACTTGCCGACCAACTGACCGGTGCCGGGGTCCTTGGCCAGCACCAGCGTGATCGGCATGTGATCATGCGCCAGCTGTTCGCGGAAAACATCGCCATCGGGGCGCCCGTCCAAGGCCTTGCCGGCATTGTTCTTTCCGATGATGGCCTGATTCCAGTGGATCAGCGTGATGCCCTCTGGGGTACGTGCCCAGAAGAAGCTCTTGGCCGAATAATTCAGCTTGCCCAGCGCGGTCTTTGTCGCATCTTGTGCCTGCTCGCGAGTGAGCTTGCCGGCAACTTCCTGCTCGTGATAATCGCTCGCGAGATGCTCTGCCATCTGAAGGAGATTTGCAATCTGCGCTTTACGCTCGCCATACATGGCCTGACGGAGGCTGAAGAGGCCGTAGCCGCCGACCGCGAACAATGCCACGAGGGCCGCGGTGACGAGAATGATTAGACGCGTGGATACTTTCATGCGGATTTCACTACCTCACTAAAGTGAATGGACTGACAAGTTAACGGCATCGAAATCCATTACTGAATGTTTTTGTAAGGAAGATTTTAATAATCCGGCTACCTCGCGGTTTTTGCCTTGGGATTTAAATAGCATCAGGAGGCATATCATCATTCGTCGCGCGGATAAGTGGTGATCGTTTGCCAGGGGAATATTTTCAAGATACTGATTTATCGCAAAAAGATCCGCGACAGGGCGATGGTCTTCCGCTGGAGCGTCATGACGCCGTGATATTGGTGTGACAAGCTTTTTGCATGGCAGACGCGAGCCTGTGTTTATTCCCAGTTATGCGTATGCCGGCGACATGCCGTGCGCGCTTGCATCGTGCAGCAGGGATCGCCTAATTCAAGGAGGAAACTGCGTGAAAAGAACCGGTTTGATGGCGGCCCTGGCCGTCTCGGCAGCGACATTTTCGGGAATGGC
The DNA here is from genome assembly GCF_039852015.1 of Robbsia sp. KACC 23696. Taxonomy (NCBI): domain Bacteria; kingdom Pseudomonadati; phylum Pseudomonadota; class Betaproteobacteria; order Burkholderiales; family Burkholderiaceae; genus Robbsia; species Robbsia sp. KACC 23696. The sequence continues at coordinate 643,890 of NZ_CP156626.1, forward strand.
ACAGGCGCAAAGCAGCGTGACGCTGTATGGATTAATCGACGTCGGCCTCGATTATTCAAGCGATGAGCGCACCACCGCGGGCGGATCCGGCGGGCGCTCCTTTTTCTTGCAAAGCGGCAATATCAATCCCAGCCGATGGGGTCTGCGCGGCAGCGAGGATCTCGGCGACGGGTTGTCGGCCATTTTCACGTTGGAAAATGGCTTCAATGTCGGTACCGGGCAATTTTCCAACGGCAGCGACGAATTCGGGCGGCAGGCTTTTGTGGGATTGCGCAGCGAGCGCTTCGGTCAGGTTACGCTAGGCCGTCAATATGATGCGGTATCGACTTTTGTCGCACCGATGTCGGCAGCTGGAAGCTTCGCGGGCAATCTGGCCTCCCACCCGTTCGACTCCGACAATATGGCGAGCAGCACGCGGATGAATAATGCCGTGATGCTGCGATCCGCCGACTTCCATGGATTCCAGTTCGGTGGCGGCTATGCGTTCAGCAATACCGCGTCGGGCTTCCGTCAGAACAACGCCTTTACGTTCGGGGGCCAATACGTTTATGCCGGGCTGTCCGTTGCCGCGGCGTTCTTTCAGGCGAACCAGCCGGGCGGCCTCGCTTCCGGGAATACGTCCGGCGCGCTCAGCAGCAGCGATGTCGATGCGCCGTTGCTGGGGCAGCGGCAACGTATCTACGCAGGTGGAATTGCGTACGCGTTCGAGAAGGCAAAGATCGGTTTCGTTGCCAGCCGGACGTCGATCGACGGACCGACCGAGATCAATTCGGGCGGCAGCTATGCGGCGTTCACCGGAAACTTCATGACGCTCTACAACTACGAGCTGAATGGACGGTATGCACTGACGCCGGCGTTATCGCTCGGCGGGGCCGTGGATTACACGCAAGGCCACTATGTCCAACCGGGGCAATCCCAGCATCCGAAGTGGGTACAGGGGACGGTGCAGGTCGACTATGCGTTGAGCCAGCGTACGGACGTTTATCTGGAAGGCACCTACCAGCATGTGAGCAGTGCGAGCGGCCTGCTGGGTGAGGCGTCGATCTATCACTTCACCCCGTCGAACTCGAACCGTCAGGCGATCGTATCGATCGGCATGCGCACGCGGTTCTGATGCGCCGACGTGCCGGCGGGGCGTACGACGCCTTGGATGAGCGCGCCATGCCGCGCTTTTACGGTAGACCGTTTTTGCAATGCGCCGCAAATCCCGGGGACTCGGCCAGGCGCGCGAAATAGTCCGATACGGCTGGCAGGGCCGGACGGTCGAATGGCGTGCCGAACCAGCGGTTCACCGACAAGCCGATCGGAATATCGGCGAGGCTGAACGCGCTGCCGGCGACGAAGCCGCGCGTTTGTACCAGCTGTTTTTCAAGAATTCCCATGAAGTGCGTCCAACTGGCGATGGAGGCGGCGATTTGATCGGCCGCCGTATGCGCCGGGGATTGCCGCACCAGTCCGAGAAATGCGTAACTCCAGGCGCGATTCAAGTCGCTCGCCTGCCAATCGATCCATTGATCGACCCGGGCGCGTGCTTCGGGCGCCAGGGGATAAAGCGACTGGTCGCCGTATCGCGATGCCAGATAACGGATGATCGTGTTCGATTCCCACAGCACGAAGTCACCGTCCCGGATGACCGGCACGAGCGCATTCGGGTTCAAAGTAAGGAATTCCGCCGTATCGGTCGGGCGAAATCCCGAGCCCCAATCCTCCCGCTCGTAGGGAAGCTGCAGGGCTTCGCACGCCCAAAGCACTTTTCGAACATTGATCGAGGAGGCCTTTCCGAGGATCTTGAGCATGGGTCGACACGGCTTGATAGAACGTTATCGGGGCGACGGTGGTAGCGGATCGAACGCGTCGAACCCGACCAGCGTAATCGCGACCATACACCTTTTTATGAGAAAGCAGCACAGACGTCGATGGGCCCATCTCACGTCTTCCTTCCATGCTTATCTCAATTTGTCAGTTCCGTTAGCCGTTCAAATGGATAAGACTGGTGGCGCTTCGATACACACACTCTCGAGGAGTCGAGCATGTCTCAAGTCGCCGCAACCGCGTCACCCGATTCCGCCATCGATGTCGGATTTTCTGGACTACGCATTCGGCGCGTAGCGGGCCATATCGGAGGAGAAGTACTCGACTTCAGATTGAGCCCGGATCTGAAGGCAGACGCGGTGGAAGTGCTTCATGCTGCGCTGGTCAGACACAAGGTCTTGTTCTTCCGCCGACAAGGCCATCTTGACGATGGGGCGCATCAAGCGCTTGGCGCGCTATTCGGCGAGGTCGTCGCGCACCCTACGGTCCCCTCGCCAGAGGGCACGAAGCTCTTCGAGCTCAACGCGGAGAAGGGAGGCGGGCGAGCCGACTCCTGGCACACGGATGTGACCTTTGTGCCGGCGTTCCCGAAGCTCTGCATTTTGCGGGCCGTGACCATTCCGGCATTTGGTGGGGATACGGTCTGGGCAAATACGGCGCTTGCCTATGAGCGGCTTCCCGATCACCTGAAGCAACTTGCGGAGCGCTTGTGGGCCTTGCATTCCAATGACTACGATTACGGCGCGGAGCGGCTGGAGGATGCCGATGCGTCGACGTCCCGGCAACGTCTGTCCCATCATCAGCAGGTTTTCGTCTCGCGGCTTCACGAAGCAGAGCAGCCGTTGGTCCATGTGCATCCGGTTTCTGGCGAAAAGGCCTTGTTGCTCGGGCACTTCATCAAACGGATCCTCGGTCTTTCGACAACGGAGTCGGCCCGTCTGTTCGAACTGTTTCAAAGCCGCGTCATCCGGCCGGAAAACACGGTCCGCTGGCAATGGCAGCAGGACGATGTCGCTATATGGGATAACCGGGCAACGCAACACTATGCGGTGAACGACTATGGTTCGCAGCCGCGACTGGTGCGCCGCGTGGCGGTACAGGGCGTGCCCGCCGTATCGGTTGACGGACAGCATGCGCGCGATGCGACGCCCGAGGCGCAACGCGCGGCTTAGGGAGGCACGATTATCACCACGCGGCGTCAATGTCCGGCCTTCCACTGCTTGGTATGATGCGGATGTTGCGCCACGCGCTCGGCGATCGCGTGATACGCGTATCCCTAAGCAGTCGCGCCATTGCGCATGCGGTTGCGCATGCGCGCCGCTTTCGCATAAGTGGCTGATGCGCCGCGTGTTGACGGCCTATTATGAGAAATCCCTTTCATGCTTCGAATCGAGAATCTTGCCAAGCGGTTTGGGCCACATGTGCTCTTCCAGAATTTGACCGGCCAATTCGGCCCCGGCTGTGTCGCGCTGTGCGATGAGAACGGGAGCGGCAAATCGACGTTGTTGAACGTGCTCGCGGGCGAACTCGATCTGGATCAAGGCGATGTGTGGATCGGCGCGTATTCGCTGCGTACCGAGGCAGACAAGGCCAAGTCGGCGCTGGCTTATGTGCCGGACGATTGCATGGTTTCGCCATCGGAAACCGGTAGAGCGCTGCTCGAGCGGGTTGCGGCAACGAAGCACGCAGTCATCGATGACAACACCTGGGCATGGGCGGAGCGTTTCGGGCTCGCACCGCATCTGGATAAACGCTTCGAACAGATGTCGCTCGGTACCCGTCGGAAATGCTTCCTGACCGCGGCGACAATCGGCGAGTCAGCCGTCCTTTTCGCCGACGAGCCGACGAATGGCCTCGACAAGCCCTCACGAGACACGTTGATCGCCTTTTTCAAGACACTCGCGAAAGAGAGACTGGTGTTCTTCTCGAGCCATGATCTGGCCATCGTGCAAAGCTGTGAAGCCCGGCAGATCAGTTTTGCCGATCTGCGCACGCCCGGATAGCGTTCCCTTTCGTCGCCAGGCGCCTCGCCTTACACCGTTTTACCCTGTGGCATCCGCTGCCGATCGACGACGAGATAAGCCGCGCCGCCCGCTATCATTCCCACCAAAGCCTCGCACACACCCGGCGCCCAGACATGCGCGATAACGGCCGCGATGGCGCCGAGTGCCCATGCCGCAAACGCGGTGCCGCGATAATGCGTCGTCGCGTGCGGGTGACGCACCCGTCCCAGAATCAACTGATCGGCAATGATCACTGCGCCGATAGGCGGTACGACAACGCCCAGCAGGCTGAGCCATGCGAGAAACAGTCCCCAGATGCCGGCGAAGGCCAGTACGCCACCGACAATTCCCAAAATAATCGTCAGCACACGCATCTTGCTGCCAAAGATGTGGCTATATCCCACTGCACCGTTATAGAGGCAGTGCGTGCAGACCGATCCCAAGTTGACAAAGACAAAGGCGATCGCCAGCAGGGTCATCAAGCCTCCATGATCCTTCAGCAGCGGCATGAAATCGCCTCCTGATTTCGACGGATCCACCGCGGCGCCGGCCGACACGATGACGATCCCGAACATCAGCGACACGAAGTTCGCGATCGGGAAAGCGGAGAAGGAGGCGATCAAGCCATGGCGCCCCGACTTTGCCCACCGGGTAAAGTCCGATGTCATCGTTCCGGAATCGGCGAAGCCTGCAATGACCATGGTCATTGCAACGCCGAGCGACATGCCGGTGCCCGTGCCGGTGAACGCGGTGACGTGCGAGAGCGCGCCTTTGCTGCCAATGAAATACAAAGCGACACCGCCTAGCACGACGAATAGCGGGGCAGCGATCGTACCGACGACGGATAGCGCCTTGACGCCCAGAAACGTCACGGCGGTATAGAGCACCGTCGCAATGACGACGATCAGGGAGACGTTCCAGCCATAGGTGTCATGCAGCGTCGCACCGGTCAGGCCGACCTGGAAGGCGTACCAGCCCACGACGATCGTCGATAGAAACAGCGATGCGACCGTGTATCCGCGCGTGCCGAATGTCTTGCGCGCCTGCAGTGCGAAGTTCAGGCCCGACTCCCCGGCGATATAGCTGAGCGCTCCCACGTAAGCGAAAAGCGCGGCGTTGCCGAGCAAGGCAGCAAGGATCGCTTTCCAGAAGCCGAGGTGGTAAGCGATGATGCCGCCGAAGACGGCATTGGTCAGCACCATCGGAAAGCCGAACCAGACCGCTGCCACCGACGCCGTGCTGTGTCGATGGGAAAGGGGAACCGCCTCGCGCTCGAATTCGGATTCGAGTACACCCTGATCGTCGTCGCTCGGCTTTACCTTCGCGCGCGCTGCCAATTCACTGGTCATGGTCGATCTCTCCGGGGGAAGGGTTAGGCCCGCATCGTTCGCACGATGTCGGGAACCTTGTCATGCCATGGTCTTGCCTCCTCGAAGGCGGCGCTGGCGCGCATGACGGACGCGTCGGCGAGATGGCGGCCGACGATCTGCAGGCCCACGGGCAAACCGTGCTTCGTGAAACCGGCCGGCACCGATGCCGCAGGCTGACCGGTGAGGTTCATCGGAAACGTAAAGGCGAGCCACTGCGCGGGCGATACCATCCGTCCCTCGATGATCTCGGGACCTTGCATATGAACCGGAAAGGGGGGTACCGCGAGCGTCGGCGTCAAGAGCAGGTCATAGCGACCCATGAAGCGCCACATCTTGTTGACGAGCGCCTTGCGCGCGATGTTTGCGTCGGTAAAGGTCTCGGCACGCCACGGCTGGCGCAGCATCGCAGCGAGATGCGGCGAGATCTTATCGCCATATTCATCCAGCATGCGGCGCATGCCGGTCAGGTCGCTTTCCATCGCCACCAGCGCGGCGAAGGCGTCTCGCGAATCGGCGAAGCCCGGGTCCGCCTCTTCCACCACACAGCCCAATTCTTTCTCGAAAACCGCGACGGCCGCGCCGACAATGGCGCGCACCTCCGGGTCGACCGGTGCATAACCCCAATCCGCGCTGTAGGCGACGCGCAGGCCCTTCAGACTTCCTTCGGGACGTTCGACGCTGGCGATCCAATCCACATCGCCGGCAGGGATGGAATGCCGATCTCGTGGATCGGGACCGGCAATGACGGATAGCATCAATGCAGCATCCCGTACGGTGCGCGTCATCGGACCGATATGTTCCAGCGATTCCCAGCTCGATACGCCCGGGTAGCGTTCATCGCGCGCGCCGGGGTAGAGCGGCACGCGCCCCATCGACGCCTTCATGCCGAAAATGCCGCAGTGTGCCGCGGGAATACGGATTGATCCGCCGCCATCGCTGCCCAGCGCGATCGGGCACATTTTTGTGGCGACGGCGACGCCCGATCCCGCACTCGAACCTCCCGGCGTCATGTCGGGGTTCCATGGATTCCGTGTGGTCTCAAAAACGGGGTTGTGCCCGACGGCGCTATAGCCGAATTCGGGTACGTTCGTCTTGCCCAGCATAACGGTATCGGCCGCGCCAAGCCGTTCGACGACGACGTCGTCTTCTTCAGGGACGAACGCGCGATAGGCCACGGAGCCCGACACGGTCTTGATGCCCGCCGTGCAAATGAGGTCTTTCACCGCCAAGGGCACGCCGGCGAGCGGCCCGACCGCGTGGCCGGCAAGAATCTTTGCCTCGATCGCTCGGGCCTGTTCGAGCGCCAGCGCCGCCGTTGGCGTGCAGAATGCATGCAGCGTGGGTTGAAGCGCTTCCATGCGGCCGATGGCAGCGTGCGCCACCGCTACCGCTGACACGTCCTTCGATCGTATGGCGCGTGCGAGCGATGTCGCGTCCATATCCAACAATTCAACGTCGTTCATGGCGTCCCTCTTTTCCATGCACTGATAGTTGGATCAAACTGATTGGATAGAGACTAACGAAAAAAAAATGACGCTGCAGGTGGTCAAATGGTGGCGGCAAACGCCTTACGGTTTGCCGACGGAGATACCGCTTTCTGCTGTCCCGCGCCGCGACGCAAAGGCGACATGCGCGCGTCGGCCGATCGCGGCGCGGGACGCGGGTTTAGAGATAGCTGCAGACGTAGTCGAGCGTTTCCAGCACTTCGATATCGAAACGACTGTTGCCAGGCACGGAAAACGATTGGCCTTCGCCGTAGGTCTGCCACGCGTCGCTGCCGTCGAGGCGGATGCGGCAGCGTCCGGCTTGAACCTCCATCAGTTCTGGCGCATCGGTGCCGAAGTTCAGTGTCGCGGGCAAGATCACGCCGAGCGTCTTCTTGCTGCCATCGGCGAAAATCACCGTGTGGGAGACGCATTTTCCGTCGAAATAGACATTGGCGCGCTTTACCACGCGTACGTTCTCGAAATCTGTATGGGTCGTCACGACGACAATCTCCTCATCCGTGTTGGGGCCGAGCCTGGCCGTTTTCTCATTTGCCGACAGCGCTATCCGATCGCGCGGCAGGGCGCTATTTTGATACAACTTCGGCGGAAAGGGCAGGTCCGGGCAATAATAGTCGGATGAACATCGACTTCCATTGCACGAAGTGTGCAAAATGCTGCCATGACCTGCGTCTGCCGTTGACGGTGCCCGAGGCAGTCGCCTGGTTGTCACGTGGCGACACCGTCGAGGTTTTGTGTGAAATCGTGCCTTGGCCTGACGGACAGGACCTCGATCATCCCGAGGTCGCGGCAAAGTTGCAGCGTACTTTTGCCGCGATATCGGGCACGCTGCCAGTGCGGATTGGCGTGGTCCTTGCGGCTAGGCATGTCGGTGCCTGTCCCAATCTTTTGTCGAATGGCGAGTGCGGCATCTACGCCGAACGACCGTCGGTGTGTCGTATCTATCCGGCGGAAGCCAATCCTTTTGTGATGCTGCACAAACCGGCGAAAGCGTGCCCGGACGAGGCATGGGATGCCAGTGGACCGCCACTGCTGCGCAATGGCAATGTGATCGATGCGACGCTCAGGCGGGATATCGTGGTGCGTCGGCACAGCGATGTCGCAGACGTTCGCGCGAAGGAACGCCTATGTGCCGTGCTCGGTTTCGCGTTCGGCGCCGTTTGGAATGAAGGATTCGTGTCTCACAAAGTAGAGGGGGCGTCACTGCTGGCGGCGCTTGCGTCTGCCGTGCGCGATGATGCGGTCGCGGAAACCGCCGGCATCGCGTGGACGTTCTTAAGCGAACGCGCTGAGTCGGTCGATGCATTGAACGCCGTGGGTGCCCACGCGATTCCGAGTCAGGCGCGCCCGGACCTGCCGGTTGCCTATCTTTCGTTCAAGTGACATTGGTACGGGTCGGTTCCTTGCATGACGGTACAGTCCATCCCTTCCCGCCAAATCAATCGAACTGCGAGACATCGACAAGGCCACTTCACGCATTCAAGCGTCGGCGCAAAGCCGATGCATCGCCATGGACGACATTCAGCAAGTCCTCGCCGCGTCGCAGACGATTGATGTTCTGACCGATGAAACCGTAGCGCCGCTTGAATAAACCTGCCGTCCAGGCCGAGGCATGGGGCGTACAGATCGCATTCGGCAACTGATCGAAGCGATGCCGTGACGGGGCGACCACATCGTCCGTACCGAGCGGGTACTGATACCAGACGTCCAGATAGGCGGCACCGAGCTGTCTCGATAACAGCGCTTCATAGAGCGCATCCTCGTCGACGATGGGCGCGCGCGAGACATTGATCAACACGGCGTCGCGCTTCATCTGCGCCAAGGCGTCTCGGTCGATCATGCCACGCGTGGACGCGTCCAAAGGACAGGCGAGCACCAGATAGTCCGACTGGCGATAGAGTCGATCCTTCTCGTTGCGGGGAATCAACTGGTCGGCAGGCAAGGCCACCGCGCCGCGTTCCGTGCGGCCACTCAACGCGACCACGTGCATGCCGAATGCCCGCGCCCGTGTCGCGATGGTTTGCCCGATACGCCCGAACCCGATGATGCCGAGCGTCTTGCCATGCAGTTCGCCGTGCGGGACGCGCTCGCGATAGCGGTCCGACCAACGGTGGTTGTCAAAAGAGGCGCGCATCTCGTCGAGGCGTATCTCGTGTTGCAACATGGCCAGCAAGGTATATTCCGCGATCGGTATTTCATGTTCGAAGGCGTTGCATACGACGGTGTCGGCATGCAAGGCGTCAAATGCGATGCGATCCAGGCCGGCGCCCGGTACGTGCAGCAGCGGAACGTTCGGCGCTTGGCCCTTGGGACGCTCGAAGCGCATGGCGACCACGACGTCGGCGCCTTCGATTTGGGCGTCGTAGGACGCGTCTGCGGCGGCAGCGGCAGGTAGCTCGACGATGGCGGCCGGTGTGTCCAATACCGCAGCAAGGTCATCTTGATGGTGGGCCGCCTCGCCGATCATGACGATTTTTATCGCTCGCATCCTGGTCCCCCTGGCAAAGGTATATAAACCCTAACTAGTAATGTAATCATACTAATTTAGGCGTTTTTTTCAGAAATTGCCGATCGAAAAAAGCACCGTATCAAAAATAATCTAATACGACTAATTGGGTCTTACCCTGATGGCGACCATCGCACGGCGTGACGCCGCGCGATCCCCGCAGACCCAGGATAGGCCCAAAAGCGACGTCGATCGCATACCTTGAGCGCTCGGGCCATGGGTCCGTCTGTTATCGCAGCGCCAAGGGCGCGTCCGCGCTGTTGAGCGCGGCCTCGAACAGCGGCTTCCCGGGTCCAGCGAGCCACGCATCGAAGCTTAGCAGGGGACCGAACGTCTCTTTGAGCGCGTCGATATCGGCATTGCCCGCAAGCCTGCCATCGTCGATCAGTTCGACCAGCCTTCCGAGAAAGCGGTTTTCCTGCAGAAGGGCGTCCGGAAAGCGGTGATAGTGGATTGTTTTGCCGGCGGCCCGGCTCAAACTTTCCTGGAGCTTCCGGCCCGTGGTTTCGTCTCCGGCAATCTCGATCGTCTGGCCGATGAAAGCGTCCGCATTGCGGAAAATTGTCGCGACGATCTTGCCGATGTCGTGCGCCGCGATAAACTGGCCTTTCTGATCCCATCCCAGAAAAGACGTGTAAATGCCTTGATCGAGACCCATTCCGGGGAGCATCAGCAGCTCCATGAAACCGGCAGGGCGGACGATCGTACTGTCGATCGCAAGGGTGCGGATATACGCTTCGATCTCCGATTTGCTATCGAAGTGGCCCATGCCGGTTTTTTCGGGACCCGCAGCATTGACCGAGGTGTAGACGAGGTGCCGCACGCCGCTCTCCAATGCGATGTCGGCAACCGCTTTGCCATAGCGGATCTCGTCCTCGTCGGATACGCCATACGCCGCGCCCTGTCCCGAGCTGGGTTGCACGCTGAAAACGCCATGCGCCCCGACCATCGCCCGCCGCAGCGATGCATTGTCGGACAGATCGCCCTGCACCAACGCGACCCCCGACGCTGCGAGTGCTTCCGCCTTTGCGCTGTGCGGGTCGCGGACCAGCGCACGGACCGGCCATCCCGCTTGCCGCAGCGCCGACGCGACGGCGCCCCCTTGCTGTCCGGTAGCGCCGATCACGAGGACCGTTTTCCCCAGCGGTGTATTCGACTGCGGCGTAGTGATTTGTTGCGTTTGAACTGACATGCTGGCTCTCCACTGAATGATGGAAGCTCATGGTATAGAATCTATACTTGAATGCAATTAGGCACCTGAAGACAACCAGGTATCACGGAGTATCCTCCCCGATGTCCGCATCCTCCCAGGAAGCACTCGAATTGAACCGTATGGTGCTCGAAGAGATCACCAGCAAATGGTCGTTATTGATCCTTGGACATCTCTGCAGCGGCCCGATGCGTTTCAATGCGCTGCGCAGGGCCAATGAAGGCATCACCCAGCGTGCGCTGACGCAATGTTTGCGCCGCATGGAAGCAAGCGGCTTTATCAAGCGCACGGTAGTATGCACGGCGCCGGTAGCGGTCATGTATGAAGTATCGCCACTCGGCCGTTCTCTGGAGCCGCATTTGCGGGCCTTGCTTCAATGGGCGGACGACCATCGCGCGGAAATTCGCGCCGCGCAGCGTGCGTTTGCCGTGCACGGCCCGAGCGAAACGATCGATGCGGCGCTGGCTTAATGAGATAAACCGGGCGGTGCTTGGTAACAGCGATGACCGTCGGCGCGGCAGCGCGTGCGCGTCGTGCCGTTTCGCGAAAACATCGTCACCGCCCATTTTGAATCTTCACCGTAGAAGGAAAACGAGATGACCACCCTGAATGAACGACTGGCATGGCGCTACGCAACGAAGAAGTTCGATGCGACGAAGAAAGTGCCGGCTGAAACGCTCGAACGTATCGTCGAGGCGGTGCGCCTGGCGCCGACGTCGAGCGGCCTGCAGCCTTTCGAATTGTTGATCGTCACGAACCCCGACATCCGTGCCAAGATTCGCACCGTTGCATGGGATCAAGCACAGGTCACCGATTGCTCGCACCTGTTGGTATTCGCCGCATGGGACGACATCACGGCGGATCGCGTCAATATGATGTTCGATCTGACGAACGACGTGCGTGGCTTCAAGAACGAAGGCTGGGAAAACTATCGGCAGATGTTGCTCGGCATCGTTGCCGACCGCGGCACCGAAGCCAATTATCAAGCGGCGGCACGTCAAGCCTATATCGGCCTTGGCGCGGCGTTGATTTCCGCGGCCTTCGAGGAAGTGGACGCGACGCCGATGGAAGGCTTCGATCCGGCGGCGGTGGATGAAATCCTCGGCTTGAACGCGAAGCATCTGCGCAGCGTGGTCATGTTGCCGCTGGGCTATCGCGCGACGGAAGGCGACTGGTTGGTAAATTTGAAGAAAGTCCGCCGCAGCCGCGAGAACTTCGTCACCGAAGTGAAATAAGTTTCAGGACGGCGTTTTTCGATGGTCTTTCGGAAAACGCCATCGGCTGATGGTCCCACTCCCTGTTCGGGAAAGAGGAACACGGCGGCAGATCGATACGCCGGATCGCGCGACGCGACGCCGCGCTGCGCCGCGCGTGCTCATGATACGCGCCCCCATCGCGCAAAACCTGAATCGTTCCCCCGAAAACACGCTTATTGTCCTGCTCGCTTCGGCCAGAAGCCAGGGTTTACGGGGCGCTAACCGACACGACACCGCCGCGCCCGAATGCGAATTCACGTGCGAAAAAGCGAACCCTATACTGGCGCTACCTTATTCACTCACGCTAGGGAGCCGTATGGAACACCGCAATCGCATCGCCTTGGTCACGGGCGCAAACAAAGGAATCGGTCTGGAAATCGCGCGGCAACTGGCCGAGGCCGGTGTCACCGTTTTTATCGGCGCCAGGGATGTCGCACGTGGCAATGCCGCTGTCGAAGATCTTGCTGCGCAAGGCTTGAAATCGCGTGCGATAGCGCTCGATCTGGATGACGAATCGAGTCTTGCGGCGGCTGCCGACACGCTGTCGCAAGCGCATGGTCATCTCGATATTCTGGTCAATAATGCCGGTATCGTCGATTGGGATGATGGCGTGCCGAGTCGCGCTTCATTGACGGCCGTACGCCGGGTGATGGAGGTGAACTTCTTTGGTACGTTAGCCGTGACGCAGGCGATGCTGCCGTTACTGTTGAAATCCACTGCGGCGCGCATCGTCAACCTGTCCAGCGCCTTGGGATCGTTGACGATGAACGGCGATCCGTCGTCGCCGTATTACGCTGCGCAATTGATCGGTTATAACGCATCGAAAGCGGCGATGAATATGCTAACTGTGCAACTCGGCGAAGAGCTTCGCGGGACGCCCCATGTGGTGAATTCGGTCAGCCCGGGATATGTGAAAACAGATCTCACTGGCGGAAAGGGGTTTCTGACGCCGGAGCAAGCGGCGATCGTACCGGTCCGTTACGCACTGCTCGGAACGGATGCCGTGTCGGGGAAGTTCGTGGACGCCGATGGCGAGGCCGCATGGTAAGCGGCATGTCTGCCGCCCCGATGCGCCCCGTCGTGCGACCGCCGCGCGTGAGCTTGTCGTCATCCTAGCCAGGCAACACGTCCAGGCGTCGCTTCGGGAATTGATCCCAGGTTTGCTTGGTGATATTGAGATGCTGGATCACCAATTCCGGCGGGGTATGGGCCAGCCATTCGGACAGGGAGATTTCCGCATAATGATCGGAACGGAAGATCTCCAGGAACTTCAGTTCGGTATTGCCGGTGTTCTGAACGTAGTGGCCCAGACTCTTTTTCACATAGCCCACGTCACCGGGATTGAAATCGGCCGTTACCGCTTTCGGGCCGGTATCGAAAACGGTCATCCGCGCCTTGCCTGAGATGTAGTATTGCCATTCGTCGGCATTCGGATGCCAGTGCAATTCGCGCATGCCGCCCGGCTTTACCGTCACCAGCGCGGCGGCGATGTTGGACGACATCTTGAAATTCCTGCTGTCGGCAATCTGCACTTGACCGCCGCGCGTCTTGATCAGAGGCACCATGTCGCCCATCGAGAACACGAAGGGGAAGGGCGGCGTTCCCGCCGACGATGCGGCGGCCGCCTGTGCCGCCGCCAGAGGCGGTGGTTCGTCGCCTTGGAAGATCCACAGATTATCGACGGGAATATTCTTGAACGCATCGGCCGGGACGCCGAAGTTAGCTGCCAGGACGTCGGGTGGCGTGTGTGCGATCCAATCCGTCAACAGCAAGGTGTTGAATTCGGATGCCTTGCCGTTATCGAACGCCAGGACGAATTCCGCACCGTCCGGTCCGAGCCCTTGCAAGGAGTGCGGCAGTCCGGGCGGGAAGTACCAGAGATCGCCCGCTTTGACATCCTGCACCGAGGGGCGGCCCTCGGTATCGAGCACCGTGATGCGGCAGCGGCCGGTGGCCATATAGGCCCACTCGGCTTGCTGGTGCCAGTGCATTTCTCGAATACCGCCTGCCGATAGCCGCATATTGACGCCGGAAATGGTTTCCGAGATTGCAAAGTCATCCTGCGTGACTTCGCGTGCCCAGCCGCCACTCTGTTGCCGCTTGTGCGCATTATTAAAGGATGCCCAGAACAAAGGCATGCCATTGACATCGGTTGCCGGCGGATTTTGAAAGTTGGGAAACTGATCGGCCATCGCGCTGCTCTGCGGTCCGGGATTGCTGGTCGCCGATGCGGTCTTCGCATTGATCGCGCCCTCCGCCGGCCGATCCGGATTACCGAACGATGCCGCTTGCGCACTGGCCGCCACGCCCACTGCAGCGGCAGCGCCCGCCGCTTCCAGCATGATTTTTCTACGGGATAAATCAACCATGATCGTCTTCTGTTTCGGGTGGAGATGCGCCACTGTAATTCGGGGCATTCGGCACATCTTCCAGAAACGCACGATCGTCTTCGGTATCCCGACTATTTTGATAAATGCGCATCGATGATTTGCGAAAGCCGCGTGGCATCCACCGGCTTTCCCAGCAATGCGATGGCACCGCTGCGCTGTATCTGGTTTTCGATCGTATCGAGCGCCAGTGCCGTCATGAAAACGGTGGGCGGCGGCGGGCCAAGCAGGCGCAGTTTCTCGCACATCTCGAATCCATCCATGGCAGGCATCGCAATGTCCGAGATGATCAGCGACGTATGCATACGCGAGTCCGATTCGAGAAACGCTTTCGCGGAAGGGAAACACCGCACGTTGCAACCCATGGATCGTAGGAGATCGGTCACGGCTTCGCGTATCGACGCGTCGTCGTCGACGATGCTGACCAGTGCCGCGTTCATGCGGGCATCGCATCGACGATCGCCGTGGCCTTCCACCGCGCCGGCGTGGTTCCGGTGAGCCGTTTGAATACCATCGTGAAATGCGCCTGAGATTGAAACCCCGTCAGCATGGCGACATCGAGGGGGCGATTACGTTTGTCGGACAGCAATGTCTGGGCGGCGGCGATACGACGACGGAGCACATATTCGTGAGGCCGGAGACCGGTCGCCGCGCGAAACTGGGCCGCGAAATACATCGGTGACAGTCCTGCTGTCGATGCCAGATCCTGCAGCAACAGCGGTGCCTCCAAATGTGTCTCGATATACTCGACCGTCCGCTTCAGGCGCCAGGCGATCAACGGCTTGGTATCGTGCTTTCGCGTATGCGACGTAGGTCCTGCCAGGCCGTTTTCATGCTTGTCCGCTGCGATGCGCATAGGTGTGCGCAAACGCCCGATTAGCGCCTGCACCATGCCCTCCGCTTCGGCATGCGCTAGCACGCCGCATCGTTCGGCCGCATTCACGAGGGCGGCGACCAGGCCCGTCACCTTGTCGCCGCAGAGTGAGGTGAGCTGCCGATGCCTGATTTCCTGTTCGAAAGCCTCGGCCAAGGCTTCGACCGCATTTGCCAACGTTGCCGTGGCGGCGGTGTCGTCGAATGTAGCGCGTTGCGAAGGTGGCCACGCCGGCGGTGCGGATGCATGCCAGGACGACGGCGCGGACGCGAGTGCTGCGAAAGTAGGGGAGTGCCTGTCGCTGGCCTGCATGATGGGAATCCTCGTCGTGGTGTGGGAAACCGTTCGAGAATAGGCAGGGGAACCTTATCGAACCAGCCTACATAGAGTTGCCCGTTACGCAACCAAGAGACAGGCATGTCATACCTTCGTATCGATTCACCGATACCGCTGCGGAAGATCGTGCGCTTTCGCTAGCTTTCCTGCGGATCTTGAAAAGCTGCATCGGTGACGGGCGCTACAGTGCGATGTCACGCTGTCCGGCCTCGACGAAAGGTTCGACAAGCGCCCCCAGACCGTTTTCCCTATCGATGCGATCGCCATGTCCTCTCTTCCCGGCGCGTTACCGCAAAAGGCACGTAGTATTTCTGCTTTCCTGTCGGCGTCCGCTTCCTGTACCGGCCCGGCGGTCATCGCATCGGTGGGCTATCTCGATCCGGGCAATTTCGCGACCAACCTGCAAGCGGGGGCGAGCTATGGCTATCGGCTTCTCTGGGTCGTGGTCGTGGCGAATGTGATCGCGATGTTGTTCCAGGCGATGTCGGCAAAGATCGGCATCGTGACCAATCGCAATCTGCCGGAGCTCTGCCGCCAACATTTCGCGCGCTCCACGGTAATAGGGATGTGGCTGGCGTCCGAGCTCGCGGCAATGGCGACAGACCTCGCGGAGTTTCTCGGCGGCGCGTTGGCATTTTCGCTATTGCTGCATCTGTCGTTGATGACCGGCATGGTGCTCACGGGTCTGATGACCTATGCCATTTTGATGCTACAAAAAAGGGGTTTTCGTACGATCGAGCTGGTTATCGGCATGCTGGTTACCGTCATCGGTATCAGCCTGCTGGCGGAGTTCTGGGTTCTGCCGCAAGATTGGCACGGGATTCTGCAAGGAACGTTGACGCCCTATATCGGCGACAGCGGGGCCGTGACGATCGCGGTGGGCATCATCGGCGCGACGATCATGCCGCACACCTTGTATCTGCATTCGGGCTTGATGCAGAACCGCGCACCGATTGGCAGCATCCGCGACAAGCAAAGCTTGATCCGTTTCTCGAATCGCGAAGTCGTGCTCGCGCTAGGCTTCGCGGGCCTGGTGAACATGGCGATGCTGGCGAGCGCCAGCGCCGGCTTTCATCTGCAAGCACCGCAGACGGCCGACATCGGTCAAGCCTATACGCTATTGCGCAATGTCCTGGGGGGCTCTGCTGCGGGGCTGTTCCTGATCGCCTTGCTATCGTCCGGTGTCTCCAGCTCCGTCGTCGGGACGATGGCCGGCCAGATCATCATGCAGGGCTTTGTCAACTTCACGATCCCCGTGTTACTCCGCCGGGTCATCACTGCAGCGCCCGCCTTCGTCATCGTCGCGCTCGGCTGCGATGTCTCGCGCTTGATGATCCTAAGTCAGGTGGTGTTGAGTCTGGTTCTGCCTTTGCCGATGATTGCGTTGCTTGTGCTGTCCCGTCGACCGGCGGTAATGGGCGCGTTCGTCTCCGGAAGGATGTCTCGGATCGCCGCGTATGGCGCGACCGTATTGATCCTGATACTGAACGTCTATTTGCTGATTCAGGCGGTGCGCTAAGGGAAAACGCTGATCGAGGAGGTGCAGAGAGCTACGGAAATTTCGGATGCGCGAATAGCCGAGCAGCGATAAGATGCGTCATTCTGTCGCGCTTCGTGCGACTGCATCGCAGCAGTGATGTCACGGCTTGCTGCATGTCAGGTTTTCGAAAGGGAACGTAGCAATGACGTCGTTGGCATCTTTTGCACCTTCGTCCGTGATGTCGCGGAACATGACCGCGGCAGGCGGCGTCGATAAAGCGCATGGCCGCACGGGCGATAGTCGGCACGCCGGACAGGAGCACGCCGCCAGTCCCGGCATTGTCTACGTGGTCGACGACGATGCGTCGATGCGCGATGCCCTGTCGTCGTTGCTGCGCTCTGCCGGATTCGAGGCGGAAACGTTTGCGTCGCCCGAGGCGTTTCTGCGTTTGCGGCGCGACGACATTCCCGGTTGCCTGGTACTGGATGTACGGCTGCATGGCGCCAGCGGCTTCTCCTTGCAGGAGACCCTCGCCAAGGAGGGCTTGTCCGTGCCGATCATTTTCATTACGGCGCACGGCGATGTCGAGATGTCCGTGCGTGCGATGAAGGCGGGGGCGATGGATTTTCTCGTCAAGCCGTTTCGCGATCAGGACATGCTCGACGCCGTTGCGCGCACGCTTGCATTCGATCGCGTGCGGCTGACCCGACATCTCGCATTACGGCAGGCGCGTGCACGTTACGAACAGCTGACGCCGCGCGAGAACGACGTGGTGCAGCACGTGTTGCTCGGCAAGTTGAACAAACAGATCGCCGCTGCGTTGCACCTCAGTGAAATCACCGTGAAGATCCATCGTGGCCGCGCCATGCGCAAGATGGAAGTGGGTTCGGTGGCAGAGCTGGTACGCGTCGTCGATGCGTTGCGTGCGTTGGAGGCGCCAGGAACGGACGAAGCTGCCCGCCCCATGTAAATACATCAGTGCCGCGCGTCGTGGCTCGGCAAGGAAAAAACCGCGGAGGCGCCCCCGCCTTCACGCGCGGTAATGCCGATGTCGCCGCCATAGGATTCGATGATCGAGCGTGCGATGACGAGGCCAATGCCGAGCCCATCGGATTTCGTCGAGAAGAACGGTGTAAAGAGGTGGTTCGCACTCTCCGCCGTCAGGCCGCTACCTCGGTCGTCGATCGATATCACGACGCGTCTTGCTGCGTCGGTGCGCGTCGTCACGCGTAAATAACGACCGTGCGGTGCGACGCCTTTCAATGCCTGTATCGCATTCAACAACAAGTTCACGACGACTTGCTGAATGTGAATTCGGTCGGCGACCACGGGCGGCAAGTCGCCGAGCAGGTCGACCGATAGCCGCACCGCTTGCGCATTGACGTCTTGCTGCAGCAGTGCGAGCGATTCTCGGATCAGCGCATTCATATCGAGCGTTTGCACATCCCTATCGCGTTTTTGCGCCATCGCTCTGACCCGTTGCACCACGTCGGAAGCGCGCTTCGCATCCCGGATCATGTTTTCGATGGCCTGTCCTGTCTCCGCGTGATCGGGGGTCGCCCGCCGCAGCCAACGCAAGGCGGCATCGCCGTGCGTCACGACGGCGGCAATCGGTTGACTCACCTCGTGCGCGATCGAGGCGGCAAGTTCTCCCAAGGTCGACAAACGCGCGACATGATTCAAATCTTGCAGCGACCGGTGAAGTGCTTCCTGCGTGCGTCGCGATTCGGTCACGTCCATCAAGGCGCCGACATATTCGCTCACATACGCGCCGACGCGATCGTCGCCCGTGTCGAGGAGACTGTCGGGGTTGCCGGTGAGCCGATGCGCGACGATACGAATATGTTTCTCCGTGCCGTCGGCCATGCACAAACGGCATTCGGTGTCGACCATCGATGCGCCTTCGTGCAGCGCGAGATAGTCGGAAATCAGGCGACGTCGATCTGCCGGATGAATCACCGAATACAGCATTTCCATCGTCAAGACATCGCGATCGGGCGCGCCGAGGATGCGGCTTGCTTCCACCGAGCAGGCTATCTTGCGATAGGGGAATTGAATAGCGACGCTGCCGGTATGACTGAGGTATTGCGCTTCGGCGTGGAATGCCTCGCTGCGTGCCAAGCGTTGTTCGGCATCGACGCGTGCGGTGATGTCGTTGTTGGTGGCAATGATCGACAGGGGGCGTCCGTATCCATCCCGAAATAGAACGCAGCGACTCGTCACGATGACGCGTCGCCCGTCCGCGCGGTATTGGATCAACTGGCCTTCCCACTGCCCGGTCTCCAGCAAGGCCATATGAAGCGTGTCCAGCCGCGTCGTGCCCGTGGTGGTCAGTAGGGCATGCATCGATTTACCCTTCGCATCGGATTCGCTGATGCCATAGAGCGCTTGCGCGCCGCGATTCCATGACGAGATTCGACCGTCTAGACCATGCACGATGATCGCGTCATGACTGAGTTCCAGCAGACGCATCTTTTCGATCAGCATTTCGGTACCGGACAAACCTTGCAGCGATAAAAACAGCGAGGTGCCGATGGCGGTCAAGCCGACAATACTGCGGGCCGTTGCTTCCGGATCGTAGAAAGCGCTGTGCGGGACGACATAGCCGACGATCGTCAATACGATGCAGAGCAGCCCCGCGTACAACGTCAAGAGTCGGTTGCCTGTCAACGCAACCAGAGAAATGACGATGACATAGAGCACAGATATGGCGATATCCAACGTGGTCAGTGCATCGATGCAAAAGATGATGACCGCGATGACGGCCGCCGCGCCAATTAATACCCGCGACGAAGCGGGCGGCGGCGGCCATTGCTGCTCGGCAAAGAAGGAGAAGCGCATGCGTTTTTTTTATAGGATGTCTCGCCTCTCAACATGCCTCAAATAATAGTCTCTGTCAAAGCGCCGCAACCGGAGGCGCCAATTCTCGCGCATAGGTCGCAGCGGTCCACCTGAACGGAAGCGCGCCATTGCTGCGTCGAACGTCGAGGAGTGTAAAACGCACCAGCCGCTCGGCCAGCGGAAAACGATCCTGTTCCGGTGCATCCCAGAGTATGTCGGCGCGGGTTGCGAGATAAAGCAGATCGCCTGAGGTGAAGTCGATGAACAACAGTCCCGCGCGCGGATTCTGTGCCAGGTTGCCGAGCGTGTTGAAGAATTTATTGCCGGCGTAGTCCGGCGCGGTCAGGGTGCTGTCGTCGTCGATATGCACGAAGCCCGGCAGTCCCCCCCGATGCGATACATCCACGCCGCCGGCCATGCCGGCGTCCGCCGAGGTGTTCGCGCTTGCGATGAAAAACGTGTCGGACCGCGAGATCAAGGCGCGATCCTCGCTGCTCAGCGTTTTGCGCCGCGTAAGCACCGATGTTGCCCGGCTATCCGCATCGATCGATTCCGGTGCACGCGCCTGAATATAGCGGGGACAGTTACCAAAGCTTTGTAGCACTTGCAGTGTCACGGTATCGCCATCGACTGACGTGATCACGCCGTTCACACGATTGCGTCGACGGGTGTGCGGTTGAATACCCAAGCCGCCAATCGGGGCGCCCACCTTCCACGCGTCGCGCAGGGGATCGTCAGGCAGCGCGCCGCCGCGAATGCTTAGCGTGTGCATGTCCGGTGCGCGAACGAAGCCCGGCGCACCGATACGCACGGTTGCCCACGGTTGGGCATCGGCATCCATTCCGCCGAAGATCATCAACGGCTGCGCCTCGAAAAAGAGCCGGTGTTGCTCGGGCATCGCGTCTCGTATTGCACGCCGGCCGATTGTTTCGGCGAGCGCTTGGACGTTCGCGCGCTGTTGCACGGCAGTTTCGCCGGCATGAAAGGGCGATGGTGACGCCAATGGCGTGTCGCCGGAGAAGGGCAGCGAGATGTCGGGCATGGCGATACTCCAGTGGCTAGGGCAGCCTCTGTCTAAAAACTATTCCGCAAGCAATCCTGCCTTGGTGGTCGGCATGGCGATAAAGCCGGGCAACGCCTCGATGCGTTTCAGCCAGGCGCGGATGGTCGGGAAGGGCTCGAGCGACACGCCGCCTTCCGGGGCATGCGCGATATACGTGTGCGCGGCGATGTCGGCGATCGTCACCTGCTGGCCGGCTGCAAAAGGCTTATCCTGCAATTCGGCTTCCAGTATCGGAAACAGCGTATTGGCAATGTTCTGCGCATTTTCAAGATTCAATGGCGCCTTGAATACGGTGACCAGGCGCGCGGCGCAGGGCCCATAGGCAATCTGTCCGGCTGCGAGCGATAACCAACGCTGCACGGCCGCGGCACCGACCGGATCCTCCGGGAGCCAGGACGCGTCGCCATAGCGCTTCGCCAGATAGACCAGAATTGCGTTCGAATCGAACAGCACGAACGTGCCGTCTTCGATCGTCGGCACCTGCCCGAAAGGATTGAGGCGCAGATAGTCGGGACGACGGTTGTCGCCATCCTGCATGGACAGTGGGATGACTTCGAATGGCAAGCCAAGCAGGCTCAGAAAGAGCTTTACCCGATGTCCATGACCGGAGAGCAGGGTGGTGTGCAGCTTGATGGGATGTACCGGCAATGGCTTTGACATGGCTTCTTTTCGTATTTGAAAAGGCGTGAGGACACGCGATTCCGTCAGCTTACGCGCTCCTCGTCGCTGCGATAAGCCTGCTACACTCGGATTCATTATCAGCTTTGAGTGGACAATCGACGATGGCCGATGTGCGCGATGTGAATCTGAACCGTCTGGCGGTGTTCGTTGCCGTCGTGGACGCGGGCTCCTTGACGGGCGCGGCGAAACGGCTCGGACTGACGAAAACGATGGTCAGTGCCCATCTGCAACGCCTGGAGCAGGAAGTGGGGGCGAGCCTGGTCACGCGGACAACGCGACAGCTCAGCGTGACCGAGACGGGGCGGACATTCCATGCGGCAAGCGTCAGAATTCTGCAGGCCACCGAGGAGGCCTTGACGGCCGTCGCCGGCGACAAGGCGCCGGTTGGCGGAACGCTCCGTGTCAGTGCGCCGGGCGACTACGGTGCACGCGTCGTTGCGCCCGCCTTGGTTGCGTTGCGCGAGGCGCATCCGGCTTTGCAGGTCGAGCTGATCTGCAACGACATGACCGTCGACCTCATCGCGGAAGGCATCGATGTCGCGGTGCGCTTGGGAGCGCTGCACGATTCGAATTACCGCGCGGCAAAGTTGGGCACGCTGTCGAAATTTTTGGTCGCCACGCCCGCCTGGCTGGCACGCGTGGGAAAGCCGCGCACGCTCGACGCGTTGGTGGCCCTGCCGATGGTGGCTTTATCGGTGTTGCCAAATCCGATGTCATTGCATCTGCGGCATCGGGATGGCAGCGTGCGGAATCTGAGATGTGCCGATGCGATGCGCGTCAGTACCGCGGACGCCACCCGTGCCGCGACACTGGCCGGGGGCGGCTTCGCGCTGTTGACGGATTTTTCCACGGCCGAGGATCTGGCGAGCGGCCGACTGGTCAGGTTGTTTCCGGACTGGTCGAGCGTGCCGGCCGGTATTCATGCAGTGTATCCACCCACCACGCATCCCAGCCCTAAAGTCCGTGCCTTTATCGACGCTTTGCGAACACAGATCGGCGCGGCATAAAACGGGAAATGCGTCTTCGACGCGCGGCGCACCTGCCGACGATGCCTGCAGGCATTATGCGGCGCCCGCGTCCTCGCTGCCCGGATTGAGATGCGGATCGAAATAACTGGCCGCGCTCATGCCGGGAATATATTGGTCGGAGATATAGGCGCGACAACGTTGCATGAAGACTTGCGCGAGTCGCGGCTGTTTCGCCGGCGCATACGTCGCGAGGCCGAGCAGCATCGGGCGGTGCGTGCCGGACAGGCGCAGACGCGTGAAGCGCTTGCCGTCGAGCGATTGCTTGGACTTCGGCCGGACATTGAATAGCGTATAGCCGATGCCGTTCGTCACGAGAGACCGGACGACGTCTTCGGACCGGGAGCGCGCCACGATATGCGGCTCGACGCCGACCTGCGTGAACAAGGACATGAAGTAATCGCGACTCAGCGGCAGGTCCAGCAGTACCATCGGCTGCGGCGCCAATTCGGCGAGCGTGACGGCAGTCTGCTCGGCCAGCGGATGCAGCTCACTGACCAGCACATGCGGCGGCAACTGGCACAAGACCTCGAATTGCACATCCTCGGTCAGTTGCAGATCGTAAGTGATGGCAATATCGATTTCGGCGTTGTGCAGTTTGGTCATCAGTTCATGTTGATCGCCTTCGACGACTTGCAGGTCGATTTTGCTGAACGCCCGCTTGAAACCGTAGATGACTTCCGGTGCGATCATCGGTGCCAACGACTGAAAACAGCCTACGCGCAGCACGCCCTGCATGGCCTCGCTCGAGTCCGACGCGATATCGTAGAGCTTCGAAGCGCGTTCGAGCAGGTGCTCGCATTCCTGCATGACTTGCGTGCCGACCGGTGTCAGCGTCATGCCCTTCGACGGGTGTCGGATAAAGAGCTGAATGCCAAGCTCGGTTTCCATATGCGCGATCGCGGCGGAAATCGACGGGGCGGAAATATGGATATGGCTGGAGGCGATGGCGATACTGCCGTACTTCGCCGCGGCCAGGAAATACTCCATTTGACGCAGGGAAATGCGATTGAGCATGAGCAAGCTGAGAGGGAACGCATGGCGAGCCGCGGACGGCACTTCGAACATCGGCGATTATCTTCGCACAAAGTGCCGGGCGCGTCGTGAAATCCGACCGGCGGATCACAGGTTGCCCGGTACGCCAAAGCTGGGTGCCGCGCGCGGATCGCGGGCGCGTGTGATGTAGTCGTTCACCTGCGGCGCGAAAACCTGCCAGGCCGCGTCCAGCGCTTCCACCGGGCCGTTCTCCACCCAGTCCAGACGCAGGTCGACGATCGGCCAGTCCAGCGTGTCGACCACCAACAGTCCCGCCGAATGGACGGGCCCTTCCTCGCCACCGGCCGCCTGACCGGCAAGTAGCGCTTGCATCAGGCGGTCGGCGAGCGCCGCGCCCTCGCTGCGCTCGAATGCCGCCAACATGGCTGCCGGGACATCGCGGTTGGCCAGCATATTGCCGGCGCAGGCGGCATGTTCGCCCGTCACGCTCGCCAGCGTGCCGAGCGCGCTGTCGCCGGTAAAGATCGCCGGGGGATGGTCGGCATCGATCGCCATCAGCTGTCGGTATGCGCTGAAAGGCTTCTGCTGCAGCATGGCGAGTGCCTGGTCCGGTGCCTGTCCGGCCGCCATCAAGTCCAAGGCCTGGGGGCCGAGGGCAGGATCGGTGATGTTCTGGCTTGCCGCCGCCCCGATGCCGGCACGCGCGCGAATGCAGCGTGCCGCGACGGCGGGCGACGACGAGGCGACGGCAGCGCCGAATTGCCCCGTTTTCCGGCATCGGGCAATGATTGAAAACGTCATGAGAATCTACCTGTCGGTAAAGCATCCATCGGAAGCGCGGTCTGACCTCACCCTATACCGTTTTGGTGGCGGCGAGGGGCCGTGCGCGCTCGTGTTATCCCATCTAGGAATCAGACACGGATCAGACACGGATCAATCGTGCGACGGCTTCGATGGCGAATTCATAGCCGTCGCCGCCCAGACCCGCGATCACGCCGTCGGCCGCTTTCGAGATATAGGAGTGGTGGCGAAAGCTTTCGCGGCGCCAGATATTGCTCATATGCACTTCGATGATCCTGCCTGGGAACGACAGTAGCGCGTCGAGAATCGGCACCGATGTATAGGTCAGCCCCGCCGCGTTGATGATGATGCCCGCGGCCGTGCCGCGCGCCTCCTGAATCCAATCGACCAGTTGGCCTTCCCAGTTCGATTGCACGAAATGCAGCGACAGGCCAAGCGCGCGCGCCTTGGCTTCGCACCGTGCCTGTAGCGTCGGGAAACTATCGCTGCCGTAGACGTTGTTGCCGTCGAGTCCATACAGGTTCGCATTCGGCCCGTTCAGGAACCAGACGGTCGGCGCGACGGGAGGCGAGGTGGCGGCTTCGGACGTGATAGACATGGGCGTGGACTCGCGATGCGAAAGGAGGGCTTCAAGACGCGATCGGCTTTGGCACCAGCGTCATATCCTGCGACGGCAGTGCCAAGGCGGTGATACTGCCGATCGGGAACCGCTCGATGGCATCCGCGCCGGTCGAACGTACGATCACCCGCTGGCCGGCACCGGACGCGAAATTGACATCGACGTAGGTATCGACGTACGCACCTTGCCGGACATGATCGACTACCGTGCCGGTCAGCGCCGAATCGGCCGTCAGCGGCGCGAAGCGAAGGTGCTCGGGCCGCACGTGAATATCCACGCGGCCGCCGCCGTGCGAGCCGCCGACCAGGCATTCACGATCGATGCTGACCAAGCCGGCGCTGACGCGTAGATGCAATTGGGTGGCATCTTCGCCGTGAAAATATGCCGGCAGGATATTGACGTCGTCCGGAACGGCGCCGACAGACGCGACGGGCGAGCGTCGGGTGTTTTCATCGCTCATGGAGGTTTGCGTTGCACAACGGCTATCTCGACAAGGGAGTCGGCCGTACAGCGGCTCCGTTCGGCACGGCCCCAGCCTGAGCGGGGTTCTCGGATTGAAGGATACGAGAAAAGAATGTTGTCGATCTTTGCGTTTCTTGATGGTTGGCGTCGGAAAAACAGATGCCCTGTGGTCACGCGATCGCGGGATGATGAGGGCATTAAAAACATGCCGCGTCTTTATCAGGATAGAAAATGTCAGTCGAAGAAATCGATACGCTGGTCATCGGCGCGGGTCAGTCCGGCATTGCGATGAGCGAGCACCTGAGCGCGATGGGCGTGCCGCATATCGTATTGGAGCGTAAGCGCATTGCGGAGCGCTGGCGTTCCGAGCGGTGGGATTCGCTCGTTGCAAATGGTCCCGCATGGCACGACCGCTTCCCCGGCCTCGCCTTCGACGACGTCGACCCCGACGTGTTTCCGCCCAAAGAGCGCATGGCTCGCTATTTCGAGGACTACGCGGCAAAGATTGCCGCCCCGGTGCGAACGGGCGTGGCGGTGACGCGCGTGAGCCGGTGCGAGAACCGCCCCGGTTTTATTGTCACAACATCGGACGGCATGATCGAGGCAAAGCGCGTCGTCGCCGCGACCGGCCCCTTCCAGGTGCCGCATTATCCCGATATCGTCCCGTCGACGGCGGGCATCCGGCAATGGCATTCGTCCGCCTATAAAAATCCGGCGCAGTTGGGCGACGGTGCAGTCCTGGTAGTGGGCGGCGGGGCATCGGGCTCGCAGATTGCCGAGGAACTGCGCGCGGCGGGCAAGACGGTGTACCTGTCGATCGGCGAGCATTACCGGCCGCCGCGCACCTATCGGAATCGCGACTATGTATGGTGGCTGGGCGTGCTTGGGAAATGGGACGAAATCAAGATCACCCCGAAGAAGAAGCATGTCGCGTTTGCGGTCAGCGGCTATGACGGCGGCAAGACGATCGACTTTCGACGTCTTGCGCATGCGGGTATCACCGTGCTCGGCCTGACCAAAAGCTATGAGGACGGCGTGCTTCGTATCGCGGACGATCTGGCACACAACGTCGCGGCGGGAGATGCAGCCTATTTCGATGTGCTCAGAGAGGCGGATGCCTACATCGAACGCAATGGCCTCGATCTTCCGGCTGAGCCTGAAGCGTGGGACTTGCTCGCGGATCCGGAATGCATGACGCAGCCGATCCTTGCGCTGGACCTCGCGCAAGCCGGCGTTAAGTCGATCGTATGGGCAACCGGATTTCGATTCGACTTTAGTTGGTTGGCAGTCGATGCTTTCGACGCGCAAGGGCAACCTTTTCATAAGCGCGGCATTTCCGCGGAAAGCGGCATCTATTTTTTGGGACTGCCGGATCTGACGAATCGGGCATCGTCTTTTATTTACGGATGCTGGCACGATGCCAAATACATCGCCGATCACATTGCGATTCAACGCAACTATGTGGCCTATGAGAACCGTCTCGCAATGTCGCCTGGCGACCGATAAACCAGGGCGATAAACGCGATCGCAAATCGGATTGCGAGACGCGCCGAGCGCGACATTTGTAAGAGAAAGGACGCGGGAGAATCTGCCATTTGTGACGAAAAGTCAGCCTAGGCCAATACTGCTAGAATTGCCTCAACTACGGTGATCAGCCGCGCAGTGTCGCCGTCGACGTAGTAGGTGATTTTCGTCGCACGTGTCATCTGGCCGACAAAAAGCCGCTTTTCAATGGGCTTTTGCTTACATTTTCATGACCAGGATCCTTTCGATGTCCAATTCCAATGCATCAGTAAACGCTCACGGCGTCAGTCAGGAACAGATCACCGTTCAGGCAAAAGACGGTTCTTGTAAGGTTTGGGTGCTGAAGCCTGAAGGCGAAGGCAGCTGGCCGGGCGTGATCTTCTACATGGATGCCTTCGGCATTCGCCCGGGCATGCTCGAGATGGCCAGCCATGTGGCGAAGCACGGCTATATCGTCTTGCTGCCGGACCTGTTTTATCGCTTCGGCGCCTACGGTCCCTTGGACCCGAAGGTCGTGCTGGCAGGCGATTTCCGCGCCACCGTCGGTCCGATGATGGCAAGCACCGATAACCATAAGGCGGCGGAAGATACCGCTGCGCTGCTGGCTTATCTGGACAGCCGTGGCGATGTGAAGGGTAGCAAGGTCGGCACCGTCGGCTTCTGCATGGGCGGCGGCATGGCCTTGACCGCTGCGGCGTTCTACCCGGATCGCGTCGCGGCCGCGGGCAGCTTCCACGGCGGCAATCTGGCCACGGACCTGCCGACCAGCCCGCATCTGCAATTGCCGAAGGTCAAGGCGGAAGTCCTGGTGGCGGGCGCCGACGAAGATCATAGCTATCCGCCCGAAATGGCGGCACGCTTCGAAGCTGCGCTGGTCGAAGCCGGCGTGAAGCACAAGAGCGAAATCTACACGGGCAAGAAGCACGGCTGGATGAAGCCGGATATGCCGGTGTTCGATGCGCCGGCAGCGGAACGCGGTTGGAACGAGCTGTTCGCGCTGTACGCCCGTACGCTGGGTTAATGTCGCAACGGGGGCTTTCCCCCGCAGTACGATCCCTACGTCCGCTCGTTCCTCGCTTCGGGCGGGCGTAGGGCGCTCGCGCAGTCAGCCTGCCGGCGTGTCCAGTGCCGCCATCAGTCGCGTGACCTGATGCTCAGCGTCGCTGATCGTGGCAAGATTGGTAAAGCCGAGCATCAAGGCACGGCGTCCCGCTTCGCCACGCCGCCACGCCGTCAGCGCGTGAATGCCGAAACCCGCTGCCCGCGCACGTAGCGCCATGGCAATATCATCCGCATCGGCGGGAACGTCGAGCAGCAGATGCATTCCCCCGTCTTCCAGCCGTACAACAAATCCCCTCTTCTCATAAGGTCGCAATGCGTTTGCCAGCAAGGTGCGTCGTCGCGCGTACAGCGTACGCATTTGCTTGATGTGACGAGAAAAATGCCCCGCAGCAATGAATTCGGCCAGCGTGGCCTGCGCCAGTTCCGGGCAGCCGCCATGGACGGCACGCGCCGCAGCCATCGCGAAAATAGCGACGAGTCCCGGCGGCACCAACACGTAGGCGAGCCGTAGTCCTGGAAACATCACCTTGCTGAGCGTGCCGCAATAGATCACGCGTTCATCGCTGTCTAGGCTTTTCAGCGCGGGAAGGGGATGACCGCGATATCGATATTCGCCATCGTAGTCGTCCTCGACGATCCACGCATCGCGCGACGATGCCCACGCCAGCAGCGCCATGCGTCGCGCCAGCGTCAGTGCGATGCCGGTCGGACTCTGATGCGAGGGCGTGACCACGGCGATCTTGGCGTCGCCGCATTGCTGGCACCCTTGCTCGACGTCGATGCCGGAGGCATCCACCGGCACGTAATGCGGGCGAAGTCCCACGTGCGCGAGCAACTGCGCGGTGGGCGGAAAGCCGGGGCATTCGACCCAGGCTTTGCTGCCGCGAAGACTGCCCGATGGCTCGGCGCACCCGAGCGCATCGACGGTTAATGCGAGGCCCGCCGCGTACGACGGGACGATGAAGAGTTGCGCTGCCGTCGATGTGATCCCGCGTGATCGATAGAGATAACTGGCGAGTGCTTCACGCAACGGTTCATGGCCGACGGCAGGGGGCTTGCCCAGGGAATGCGCCAGCCGTACCTGACGTGCCATCAGCCGTGTCCATAGCTTTCGCGGAAACGCGTCGAATGCCGGAACGCCCAATTGCAGCATCCGTGGGGCGTCGCTGCTGCCGGATTCGAGGAGGATCTCATCGGCAGGGAGCGCAAGCAGGCGTTCGGTCCTTGGCGCCGCCGCTGAAGCGGGTGTTTCCTTTCGTGCGCGACGCGGCGGCTCGGGGCGACCCGCATCGTTCGCCACGAAGGTGCCGGCCGGGCCGCGCGCGACGAGATAGCCCTCGCCCAGCAGGCGGTCATAGGCGAGCTGCACCGTCCCGCGTGCCACGCCGAGTTCCTCCGCCATCGCGCGTAGTGACGACAGGCGTTCTCCCGGGCGCAACTGTCCCTGCTCGATCATATCCCGCAAGCGGGTATAGAGCTGCTGGTGGATAGGCGGGGTGCGCGTCGCGGCCGGCGTTGTCATCGCGGTCATGGTCTAGTCGAAAGTGAACGATATGTGCCTGTTCCTTGGGCCATCGATCGTCGATACTGCAGCCTAACCGAAGCGACCTTGCCGCGCATCATGAAAACGAATGCAGCCCCCGCGGCGCCCGGTCTCGCACCCTCTCTGGAGCATCTTATGCACACGCCACGCCTTCCTTGGACCACCCTCGCGCCGCAGCAGTATGCGTCGCTCCGCTCGATCACCGAGTCGCTGACGCATTCGACGCTCGGCAGGCGGCTGGTGGAACTGGTGCAGACGCGCGTCTCGCAAATCAACGGCTGCGCGTTCTGCGTCGATATGCATGTGCGGGACCTGCGTCAGGCAGGCGAGCCATGGAATCGCATCAATCTGCTGTCCGTCTGGCGCGAGACGTCGATCTTTTCCGCGCGTGAAACGGCGGCTTTGGCGTGGGCGGAATCGTTGACCCGTTTGCCCGACGGCTATGACGATCGCAAGGCGGAATTCGAGACGCTGCAAGCGTGCTTCGATGCGCAGGAGATCGTCGACTTGAGCTGGGTGATTGCCAGCATCAACGCCTGGAACCGCATGGCGATCGGCATGCATGTGCCCGTCGCGGACAAACCGATTGAATAGCATTGGGAATCTTCACTCGCGCGGACTCACATTCCCGCGTCGTCCGGAAGCGGGCTGGGCCGACAAGCGACGCTAGGTCGCGCAATGGTGGCCCAGAGTAATCCATTAGGCGCCCACGGCCGTATAAAGGACAGAAAACGGTCCCCGGGAGCCCTTATGGCCTCATCTGTTGACACATGCGTGAGTGTCGTCCAGCGAGAGAACGCGCGACGACGGCGCAGGCTGGCGATGTCTTTGATTGCCGCCGCGGTATGCCTCGGCTTCGCCGGCTGCACGAGCCAGCCAGCGAATCCCAATCCCCGTGCGGCAGTGCCGCTGTCGACGGTAGCGGTGGATTTGCCGCGCTATATGGGGCGGTGGTATGTAATCGCCAATATCCCGTATTTCGCCGAGCGCGGATTTGTCGGAAGTCGTGCCGAATGGAAACTGCGCAGCGATGGCCGAATCGATGACGCATTCGTCGGGCGGAAAGGCGGTTTCGACGGGCCGGAAAAACGCTATCAGTTCCTGGATCGCGTGAAGGAGGGCAGCGGTGGCGGGGCGTGGCGGGTGCGGCTGTTTTGGCCGATCTATGTGTCGCAGTTGACGTTGTACGTCGATCCCGACTATCGCTACACGCTGATCGGCTATCCCGATAAATCGCTTGGCTGGATTTTTTCGCGCGAACCCGATATGGATGACGCCACGTACCGCGCGTTGCTCGCCCGTTTCCATGCGATGGGGTATGACACGTCGCAGTTCCGCCGCATCCCACAAAAACCCGATCAAATCGGTCAGCCGGGTTTCGCGTCGCCGGGATCACACGACTGAAGCAACGGATTCTCGGTCTCGCGATGTCGCGGGCAGTGCGCCTTCGACGACGACATCTTCCACCCAGACC
The DNA here is from genome assembly GCF_039852015.1 of Robbsia sp. KACC 23696. NCBI lineage: Bacteria > Pseudomonadati > Pseudomonadota > Betaproteobacteria > Burkholderiales > Burkholderiaceae > Robbsia > Robbsia sp. KACC 23696. Next base: position 674,720 of record NZ_CP156626.1, read on the forward strand.
CGCTCGCCAGCTGCCGCCTATACGGCGGCTTTCGCGTGCCTCACTCCGGTATGGCACGGACGGTGCGGGCGCACGGTCGCAAGCTAGTTTGACAAGGATTAAGAAAGCTTAAGGTCGCGGATAAGGACTTGAAAGAAACCAGTCGATAGACTTCTTCCAAGCGCCGAGTCTGCTTGAAGCAGGAGCGGGACGCAGTCGATTCCCCAACGTTCACCTTATGTTTTCAAGGATCACGCCCATCATGACGCAAGCCAAACTCGAAGTCCTGACGCCGACGAACTGCCAAATCATCTTCATCGATCAGCAGCCGCAGATGGCGTTCGGTGTGCAATCGATCGATCGGCAGGTATTGAAGAACAACGTGGTCGCGCTGGCGAAGGCAGCCAAGGTTTTCGATATTCCCACGACGATCACCTCCGTGGAGTCGGAAAGTTTTTCCGGGTATTCCTATCCTGAATTGCTGGATGTCTTCCCTGGACAGAAAGTGCTGGAACGCACCTCGATGAATTCTTGGGACGACCAGAAAGTTCGCGATGCGCTCGCGCAAAACGGCCGCAAGAAGGTGGTCGTTTCCGGGCTCTGGACCGAGGTATGCAATAACGCGTTCTCCCTGTGCGCGATGGCCGAAGGCGACTATGAAATCTATATGGTTGCCGATGCGTCCGGCGGCACGTCGAAAGAGGCCCATGATTACGCGATGCAACGGATGATCCAGGCGGGCGTCGTGCCGGTGACCTGGCAGCAAGTTCTGCTCGAATGGCAGCGTGACTGGGCGCGCAAGGAAACCTACGATGCCGTCATGTCGATCGTGAAAACGCATTCGGGTGCGTATGGAATGGGGGTCGATTACGCCAGCACGATGGTGCATAAAGCGGCGCAACGCGTCCAACAGCCGTACGATATCGTCGCGCCTGTTTCCGCAAAATAAACCTCACACTTCACGACCGGCACGATGGCACCGAATAGAAAAATTCGTCATGCTAAATGATGAAAAGAAAGGATGCCGGGTCTGAAGACTCACTGTGCCGGTACCTTCCCTTTACGTTCGGCCGGTCATGTTACCCATGCCGATCGCGCAGCTAGCGACACCCCCAGAGTATTCATATGCATAAACCGCTCTATCGACTTCTTCCTGTCGCGCTCCTTTCCGCCGCTCTATGTGGCGGTTTGACTGCGGCGCCCGCTATGTGTGTCGCGGCCGAGTCGTCGACGTCCTCGCAGCACGTGCATCGTGCGAAAGAGACGCATGGCGACGTATCGCTCGGTGCGCAATACGACACGACCCACGTCTATGTGGCGCCCACAGACCTCGATGCCTTCGTCAACAGTTTCATCGCAACGTTTGGCGGAAAGGCGTCGCCACGCGGCGTCTTTACCGTGACGCCCACGCCGAGTAAAACTATCTCGCAATATGTGCAGACGCCGGTCGGCATGCTATCGGTGTTTGGATTCGAGACGCCGATCCCCTATCCGTTCGGTAATGAGCGTACCGGCTATCTGGTCAGCAATATCGATCATGCCGTGGCGGCAGCGCGCGCCGCCGGTGCCGATGTCATCGTCGATTCGTTCGACGACCCTATCGGCAAAGACGCCATCGTGCAATGGCCCGGCGGTTTGACGATGCAGTTGTATTGGCATACCAAGGCGCCGCAATACGCACCGTTGCAGAGCGTGCCGGACAATCGCGTCTATGTATCGCGTGACGCGGCCGACCCCTTCGTTGCTAAGTGGCTGCGCTTTTCGCATGGCGTGATCGTCTCGGATCAGCGACAGGCGGACGCCGCCGTGATCGGTAGACCGGGCGATACGATTCGTGTAATCAAGCTTCATTCGGGTTTCGGCAATATGGTCGTCTTCGCCACGGACGGCAAATTGCCTTTCCCGTATGGACGTGAAACCACCGGATATAAAGTCGACGACCTGGCTGCCACGTTGGTGCGGGCGCAGAGTGCAGGGGTGAAAGTCATTTCGGAGCCGGTCGCTATCGGGGCAGGTGCAACGGCGATGCTGCAATTCCCCGGTGGATATATCGCCGAAGTCCATGATGGCGCGTGAGGTAAAGGCCGGCGCTGTGTCGAAGGGTGACGTTCGGACCGACGCGCGGCGGCGCTGGCCGATACCGTCCATGCCCGGCAAAGCGATCCGGTTGCGTACCGTGACGGCGTGGTCGATCATCGCGGCGTGTTCGACGGCGGTGCCGTTGTCTGCTTGGGCGACGGAGGAGGCGGACACCGTCGCGTGTGATCGGCCGGCGGTGATGTTCAACCGCTGGCAGGAGAATTGGTCGGCATTGGCGAATGACTGCGTACCGAAAAGGCCCTTCGATGCGCTGAAATACATTCCGTTATTCGGGAATCCCGACGCCTATGTGTCATTGGGCATGGTGCTGCGGGAACGCCTTGAGATCAACGACGCGCCTTTGTTCGGCATCGGCACGGGGCGGCCGGACACTTACGGCCTGCAGCGCCTGGAGGTGCACGCCGATATTCGATTGAACGCCCACGTGCAGTTCTTCACGCAATGGGAAGATGCGCAGCCTTTCGGCAAGGACCGCGTGACGCCGGTGGATAAAAATCCGCTCGATCTGCGCCAGGCGTTTATCGCGGTGACGGAGCCACTGGGGCCGGGAACGTTGAAGGCCCGTGTCGGGCGGCAGGAAATGGCGTTCGACCTGCAGCGCTTTATCTCTGTCCGTGATGGCCCCAATGTGCGCCAGGCCTTCGATGCGGTATGGCTCGATTATGAAACCGGACCGTGGCGATGGATCGCCTATGCCTCTCAGCCTGTGCAATATCGGGACGGCGGGGATCTCGACGATGTGTCCAATCGCGATCTCACTTTCAGCGGTGTTCGTGTCGAGCGCCAAGCGGTGGGTCCAGGAGACTTGTCGGCTTATTATTCTCGCTATAACCGCCGCAATGGATCGTTTCTCGATGCAAGCGGCAACGAGCATCGCGATGTGTTCGATATGCGCTATGCCGGCAAGGTCGATCGTATCGACTGGGATATCGAAGGAATGGTTCAGTCGGGACACGTCGGCACGAAAACCATTGCCGCCTGGGCGATGGGCTCGCTGGCCGGTTATACGCTGACGGGGGTGCCGTGGACGCCTCGATTCGGCATCCAGGTGGATGCTGCATCCGGAGATCGTCATCCCGGCGACGGACGAATCGAGACATTCAATGCGCTCTTCCCGAATGGCTATTATTTTACGATGGCAGGCTATACCGGGTATGCCAACGTGATCCATATCAAGCCATCGATCACGTTAAAGCCGAACAGTCATCTGACCTTGTTGAGCGCGGTCGGTTTGCAATGGCGGGAGACGACCGCGGACGCGGTGTATCAACAAGGCGCGGCAGCGGTGCCGGGGACGGCGGGGAGGGGCAGCGGATGGACCGGGTTTTATGCGCAGCTGCGCGCCGACTGGGTCGTCGATGCGAATGTGACGGCGGCGGTGGAGGCCGTGCATTTCCAGGTGGGCAGTTCGCTCCGACAGCTGGGCGCGCGCAACGCGGATTATGTCGGCATCGAAACGAAGTTTGCCTGGTAGGCGATCGACCATTTCATGCGCCGCGAATCGCTGTGTAGCGCGGCGCGCGTGCATCTTATCGAGGAGCGAAACGTGTCATATCTCATATCCCTTGCAGCAGGGCTCGGCGTCGGTTTTCTCTACTGGCTGTTCAAGGTTCAGTCGCCGGCGCCGCCGTTGATTGCGCTGACCGGCCTGCTCGGCATGGTGGTAGGAGAACACGCGATACCCATCGTCAAGGCGCATTTCTTCCCTGTCGCCGTTGAAACGAAGGTCGGCGCCACGTCCGCGCATCCGGTGCGACTGCTGTGCAAGGAGAAATTCAAGAAAGCGCGCACCGAGCGGCAGGTCTGACGCCGCCGGCATACCGGTTGCGATGGTTATTCGGCCCCGATTCTCGTTGTCGGCGTATCCGACGATACCCAGGCCAGGCGACGTCGGAGAATTCGCTGCGCCGGTGCTTCGAACGCGATGTACACCAGGCGCGCCAGCGAGAAGACCAGCAACATGTAGGCGGCAAGGAAAAGCGGGCTTTGCGCGACCGCAGCGCTTGCGATACCGAAGTGGCCCAATACGAGCACGATGCCGAGCTGAATCGGGAAATGAATCAAGTAGCTCGAATAGGTCGTATTGCCTAGCGCGACGATGAATCGCGCACTGCGGCTCGGAATATAGGGCTCGATGATGAGCAGCAGGAAAATCGAAACGGGTGCGCCGATCGTGGCGGCCAGGTATTTCGTTCCACCGAAGAGCGCACAAAAGGCGATGAGCGCGATATAGACCAGCGCGCACAGACCGATCAAGGCCTTGCGACGTCGCTCGATCACGCCGTGCATCCGTTCGACGATCAGATGCACCGCCCCGCCCATGAAGAAATAAAACGCGCAGAAAAACAGGTTCGATTCGCTGCCCTTCACTTGGTGGCGAATCATGACGATGCCGACAATGGCGGAAAACACGACGAGCGCCAGCGTCGCCACCAAACGAATCCGAAGATAGCGTGCCGCGAGAAAGAAAACGAGATAGATGACCAGTTCGGTCGAGACGCTCCAGACCGGCCCATTGAAGGAGTCCGTGTAAGGGGTTAGCCAGCCCGATGCAAAAATCAAATGCACGAAGAAGTCGTACGGGGAGTTATAAGGGAAAACAAAATAATCGCTATGATTCGCGAAATAGACCAGCTGCAAGGCCGCGACGATCAGCAGTGTCACGAGATGCAAGGGATAGAGTCTGGAGAAACGCCGCACGAAGAAGGCCGGTCCCGTAACGTCGCCGGACGAGACTTTTTTCAGGTATTGGCTATAGAACACAAAGCCGGAAATCGTCCAGAAGAAATTGACGCCGAGCCAGCCGAAATCATAGAACGGCCGAAATAGGGCATACAGCGGCTCTTCGCTGTGCACCACGACGATTTTCGCCGAGGCCGTATCGAAATAAAAATGTTGAAAGTGCCAAATGAGCACGGCGAACGCACTCAAGAAGCGCAATATTTCTATGCCGACTAATTTCTGTTTCATGCCCGGGTGTCGCTCCACACTGCAAAGGTCGTTGTTTGAATAGCAGCGCGGCGATGAATCGGGTCGGTCTGCCTATCGGCCGCGAGAGGTAGGCGTCGACGCATTTTATCTCGCAAAATGTTTCGACGGTGATGGCAGCAAGGCCCCTGGAAACGGCATGGGGGCTTTCTCGAACGTGTTGCATGGACGTGCCTCGGTAGATAGGCCGTCCATCCAGACATCGATCAGGCGCGCATCTTCTTCAGGAACTTCAGTCCGCGCCGCACGACGGCCGAGTACAACTCCGCACGCTTCAATGCCGGGTCGATATGCCGCTCGTACGGCTGTATCGTAATCGGGAAAAAGGGTGCGAACTTTTCCTGTACACGTTGCGGCGAGATATGCGTATTGCTTTGAACAACGGCGAACATACCATTGCTCTCTTCGGCGAAATGGTGGGCCGGATCCCATTCATCCATTTTTTCGGCAAACCAGACGCTCTCGTCGGCATGCAAGGCGCGCTGACCTGCTTGCGGTGCCGTGTGATAGCTGTCCAATAACCCTTCGCGTTCGGCGTTCAACCAATACAGTGTGTACTCGGTCCAATCGACGGCATAGTTGGCGAGCAGCGTGCGGCGCCAATCGGTGCCATGCACGGCTTCCAGGCGTTCCTGCATTTTGAGACACAGCGTGCGCGAGAGGATCGTGGGGGTCCACCAGACGCCGTCGCGATCGAGGTGCGGGTCCACCTCGAGCAGCTTTGCCGAAGCCTCCCAATAATACGGTTCGACGTTGCGCGGTTGCAGATGCGTCAGTGCCTTGCCGTCGATGATCAGCGAGTCGACGTTGAAATGATGGGTTGCAAAGCAATCGGGATCGAATACGAGAAAGTATTCCGTCTCGATCAATGCCGGCGCATACAGCTTGATGATCTGCTGGCGATGCCAGTTGCGGATCTGGTGGCGCTGCGAGAACTCGCTGAAGATCCCCATATGCAACGATTCATCGACGACCTCGATCGGAAAATCCGACCATGCCTTCGCATAGCCTTTTACCTCTTCCACTTCTTCGTGCGGCACGACGAGCACAAAGCGATGAAACGTTCCCGGGGCTGCGAAATGACGCAGCGAAGAGAACAGGATGTCACAGCGACCAATATTGTCTGCGTAATGTCGGCCGCGGGTCTTGATCGGCAAGATAGCGCTTATTTGAGACATGTTGCTCCAACCCTTACGAGACGTTAAAAGAAGCGATAGACGAAGTTCGGGATATAACCGCGGCGGTGTGTCAGCGCCACGCCGATCAGGCGGCCGCCCGCATCTTGAATCTGTTCCTTCAGGCTCAACACGACCGGCTTGCGCGTGGCTTCCGCACGTACGACGATGATCGAGGCGTCTGCCAGCGCGGCATTTTCAATGCCGCTGAAGGACTGATTCGCCGGCGGTGCATGCACGATGATGTAGTCGTGATGGGTGCGCAGTGAATCGAACAGCTCGGACGTTTGCTGCCAGGACGATGGGAAGTTACCGCTTTCCGGTCGCGCTACCATGATGTTGTGGCGGTCGACTTTTTCAACCGACATGCCATTGGCATCGACATTGATCGCGGGCGTGCTCCCTTGTCCTGCTTCCTTGCCATTGACGGCGCCATTGCCTTCCACGGTCGGCTCGGTCCACGTCAGCGTGCCGCGCGTGCCAGGCTTGCCATACAGCGGTGCGCCCGCCGCCGAAGCCAGATCGAGAATCAAGATCGGCTTGGTTGTGCGCGGCTCCAACTCGATCGCAAGACCGCGAATGATCGAAAGCAGACCGTCGGCCGGTCCGAACGACAATGCCATAAGCACTTTGGACGCATTGTCGGAGCTGCCGTTGATGGCCGCAATCATGCGGCCATAGGCTTTGTGTAACGGTCGCAATGCACCGTCGCCCTCGACCGGAATGCCGTTCCCACCCATGACGACGGGCGCGTTCAGGACAGGCAGAGACAGTGCGCGCTCGACTTGCTCAGGACTCAGGAAGGTCTCGCGCAGGCTTGCCGTGATCAGGACCGCCAGGGCCGCCAATACAAGCGCGGCGACGATGCTCGCTTCGATAATCAAGCCGCGCGAAACGCTGCGCTGCGACGGCGGATAAGGGGCTTGAACAACACGTACGTTTGTACTGTTTGCCTGACTTGCCTGCCCTTGCTGAACCGACGCTGTTTCAACTTGTCTGGCGCGATCCCGATAGCTGTCGGCCAGGATGTCGCGATTCGACTGAAGCTGACGCAGTTGGCTCGATATATCGTTCAACTGCTGCATGCGTGCGCGTGCGTCCTTGATCTGGCTTTGCAACGCCTGGCCTAGGGCCGTCTCGCCTGCGATGCCCGAACTTAGCGCCGAGAGGCGCGCCTGGATCGTGTCGTAGTACGTATTGTGACCGAGACGTGTCGAGTTCGGCAGCTGTGACTTCTGCTGTGCCATGGCCTTGCGCGTGTCGGCGATCTGTTGATCGATTTGCGCGACGAACGGCGAGGTCGGCATGTAACGCGATGCCAAATCCGCGCGACGCGTTTCCAATTGCATCAGGGACACTTGCATCGTAGCGAGTGCGCGCGATGCTTCGGTGTCGTCAGTAAAGATCGGTATCGTTTCCTTGACGCTCTTTGAAGATTCGAGAAGCGATTTCAGCTCGGCATGGTCTTGCGTCAGTTTTGTGTCATTGTCGAGCTTACGCGATACCAAATTACTTTCGAGCTGGACGGCGCGCGTAATTTGATCGTCGATATTGGCGATGCCATATTTAGTCTGGAACGCGAGGAGGCTGGTGTTGGCATTTTGCAATGCTGCCGCGGCCTGATCTCTTTGGGTGGTCAGAAAACCCAATCGGCCCGAGGTAAATATTGCCGCCCGTCGTTTGAAATACTGATCGAGGAGGCGAGACAAGGCATCCGCCGCCGCATTCGCATTCGGATCGGAGTACGACAACTTGATCGTGTTGGCAAGATCATTTTGCTCGATATGCAAACGACCTTCAAACGCCTGCAATTGCTGATTGATCTCTGCTTCCGTTGCGGCCGGACCGAGCTTGGCGACGATCACGTCACGATGCAGTTCCGGGCTGCCCAGGATCTGCGCTTCGACGCTGTTCAACTGGCCGACGGCAGGTTGAATCGGCACGTTGCCATTCGGGCTATTCGATTGATCGTAGTAGCCAGCAAGAAGTACCAGCAATGTCGCCTGTGCCCGAAAGGGCATCGGGACGGCTAACGCGACGATCACCCCGAGCGCGACTATGCCAAAAAAAACCGATGCTGCGATCTTCCGGTAATAAAAGAAAGTATTGAAATAGTCGCGAATCGACACTTCGACGTCAGCAGCCTTGCGTTCAGGCCTTGTTCTAGTCGTAATAGCCATATCTGTTCAGTTTTAGGCCAACATTTGAGACACCAGCCGCCTATAATACGTGCGAAAAGATATAAATGGTCATGGTAGACTGAGTTTCCTAAAATTTAGCGTTGGATCCACTGTGCCGCGGCAAGCTTTTATGCAATCGCGCACGCACAAAGAGTGAAATCCATCGCCTTTTGCGCCGCGCTCGATGAAAACCTTCCGTCCGATTGTTCCCGTCTTCGCTTTGGTGATGACAATGCTGGGAGCGTGTTCGCACACCTGGGTGCAGTCGGAATACCAGAAGCCGCAAGGATTTGCGACCTGGTCGGATACACCGGCGACGGCGTACCAAATTCAGCCCGGCGATGAGTTGGCGATCAATCTGCCGTTTAATGCCGAATTGAATTACCGCGGCCCCGTTGCGCCGGACGGCACGTTCGCGATGCCTTTCGCGGGCACGATCGAGGCTGGCGGATTAACAACAGCGCAGCTCGCCGATAATATCAATAAAGCGCTCGCGACCAGTGGCGTCACGGCAAACGCGCATGCTGCCGTAGGAATCGCGCAAACGGCAGCGCGCGTGTATGTGGGCGGGCAGGTCAAGCAGCCGGGCCAGATCACGCTCGAAGCCGGCATGAGCGTCATGCAGGCGATCATGGCGGCGCAGGGATTGTTGGATACCGCGCGCAGCCACGAGGTGGTCGTGATACGTCGGAGCCCCGATGGTCGACCGATGATCCGGACGGTCGACCTCGATGCGCTGACGCACCGCGGCGATCCGCGGCAGGATATCGTGTTGCGGCCAACCGACACTATTTTTGTGCCCAAGTCGTCGATCGCCGAGGTGGATCAGTGGGTCGATCAGAATTTGAATCAAGCGATCCCGTTCAGCAAGGGCTTCAGCTATTCGATCACCAACAACCCTGGCGTCGTCCGGTAATATAGCGCCGCGCGCCGACGTCCGGATGGAAATGGATTAGGGCGCGGGCGATCGGCTGTCCGCTTTCACACCTACAGTAGCGCTTTCGCGGAAGACGTCTGGCTTCCGCCGCCAGGCAGGGACATTACACGAGATGGAAACAGCCTCTTCGACGGACGGAGTTCCCGCCGTCTTCTCGGCCGCGCCCGTACGATCCAAAGTCAAGTGGTGGCTGATCGCGCTGTTGCCGATGTTCGGCCAGACCTTCCACTATCTCACTGCCTTGTTGCCGCTTTGGGCCTTGTCGAAGGCTTTCCCGGTGCTGTCGCTGCCCTTGGTCTTGTTGTTGCGCGGCCACGTACGCCTGCCTGTGACACGGCAAATCTTGATCAGCCTGACGTGGCTCGTGCTGTTCCCCAGCTTTGCCGCGATCTTCTATTTCAACGAGAGCTTTTTCACGAGCCTCACGGCGCAGGTCAAGCTGCTGCCCATTCTCTATTTCTTCTCGTTTCTGGCGGTCTTGTTCACGCTCAAGCCGACCCTCGCGGAACTGGAAAAAAGCTTTCTGCTCTGCGGCATCATCGTGGTAGCGGCGTTGATCCTGATGTCCATCGTCGTGCCGAATAGCTGGTACAGCACGAAGTACGTCGTCGGGCAGGCCGATTTCTTTTCGGACGACGGCCGGGGGCATCGGATCCGGATGCCGATGTATTTCCCGATGGTGTTGTTGTTCTTCTGCTACCGACGCACATTTTTCGAGCGCAGCTTCCGCTATCTGGTGGGCACCGTCATCGTCTTTTGCGTCGCGCTGCTGATCGTCAAGGCCCGATCGGGGATCATCGGCATCACCGCCGTCATTCTGCTGAACTCCTTTCGGTGGGCGCGCATGTCGCATCGCATCGCCTTGATGGTGTGCGCGCCGTTCGCGCTGGTCGGGATGTTCTCCACCGGCTATCTGGCGACCGCCTTCAGTACCGATGCCGCAAGCGGCTTCGATACGCGGCGCGTGACGATCGAGTTGGCAAGTCAGTTTCTCGGAAAAGACCCGCTGCGCTGGATCTTCGGCGTCGGCACAATCAGCCCTACCAGCAAACAGTCGTTGATGGACTATTTCCATCACTTCTTCTTTCTGGCGGACATCACCTGGCTGGGGATTGTTTTTGAATATGGCCTTATCGGTGCGTTTATCATTGTTCTTTTTCAGGTCCGCGGCCTCCTTCTCTACCGGCGCTTGCAAGCGAAGGTCGAGGATGATTTCCTCGGGGCGCTATGCGACTACTTGATCTACATATTGTTCATTTCCTTTTTCTATCCGCCGACGCTGGTGCCGGGCGAGACTGCGGTAATTCTTGCGATCTTCGTCTACATCTGGCGGGCGGGCGAACTGGAGGAGTGGGGCGGGCGCGCGGCGCCGTACGGCGCGGTCGGGGGAATGAATGTCGGGGGTGTGCATGCGCGGCTTGAAGCGTCGTAGGTTCGCGACGATCGGTATCAAGATGGTGCTGTCGGTTTTGGCGGGTTGCTCCGGCGGCTCATCAACGAATAACGGGACGGGTGCCGGAAGCAGCACAGGCGCCACGACGACGGCCACGATCGCGGTGGACGCGTCCGCCAACCGTCGTGCCATCAATCCGATGATTTATGGCATCAACTTCGGCAGCACGCAGACGCTGAGTGATTTGCACGTACCGCTGAACCGCTCCGGCGGTGATAGTGCGACGCTGTACAACTGGCAGATCGAAGCACGAAATGCGGGACGTGACTGGTATTTTGAGAGTACCTACATCACGGCGGCAGACACGATTCAATACGGCTCGCGTTTTGTCACGGCGACGCAGGCTGCCGGCGCGACGCCCATCGTGACGATTCCGATGATCGGGCGCATCGCGAAGTTGGGTCCCAGCAACGCCACGCTCTCCAGCTTCTCGATTGCGAAGTACGGCGCGCAGGTGAGCTATGACGTCAATGGCTTTTCGGACGCTGGGAACGGTGTGCTGGTCGGGGGTACTCAGATCACGGGCAACGACGTGGACGATGCCACCACGGCGGACAGCACGACCAATGAACAGGCGCGCGTGGCCGCCTTGGTTACGACGTTCGGCGCGGCCAGTGCCGGCGGTGTTCGTTATTACGCGATGGATAACGAGCCCAGCCTCTGGCAATTAATCCACTTCGACGTGCAGCCCACCGGTGCGCATGCGAGCGATATCGCCGCGAAAGTGATCGCTTATTCACAGGCGGTGAAGGCGGCGGATTCGGGCGCGCAGGTGTTGGCACCGGAAGAGTGGGGCTGGACCGGTTACCAATACAGTGGCTACGATCAGCAGTACTCGATCTTGCACGGGTATGCGAATGCGCCGGACCGGACGAACGAAACCGGCGGCATGGCCTACGTGCCTTGGCTACTTTCGGAATGGAAGGCCGCCGGGCATCCGATCGACGTGTTCAGCCTGCATTTTTATCCGCAAAGTAACGAGTACCAGGACACCACGGGCTCGCAGGCCATCATGTTGAAGCGCAACGTATCGACGCGCGATTTGTGGGATCAGAGCTACACGGATCCGACCTACATCAACAGCGTGATCGCGTTGATCCCGACGATGCGGAACTGGGTAAATACGTATTACTACGCCGGGACGCCGATCGCCATCACCGAATACAACTGGGGCGGCGATACGTTGATGAACGGTGCTACCGCCCAGGCCGATATCCTGGGGATTTTCGGTAGGGAAGGCCTGGACATGGCAACGCGCTGGGGGACGATCGATGCGTCGATGCCGGTGTACAAGGCCATCAAGATGTACCGGAATTACGATAGCGCAGGATCGGCATTCGGTTCGACGAGTATTTCGACGACGGTCACCAACCCGGACAATGTCTCCGCGTTTGCCGCGATCCGTTCGGATAATGCCGTGACAGTGATGGCCGTGAACAAGCAGCTGAGTTTGCAGTCGACGGTCACCATCGGGCTCAGCAATATGGCCGCGAGCGGGACGGCGGAAGTGTGGCAACTTGCAAACAATGCCATTACGCATTTGAGCGATGTGAGCTACGCCAATGGCCAGTTGACCGCGACCTTGCCGCAACAAAGCGTAACACTGTTCGTGCTGCATAACGCCGTACAATAAAAGCTTCATTTAGGGGAAGCGGCGTGATCGAAAGCAACACCGCGGCAAGGCCGGCAGGCAGCACGGATGCGACGCGCGGCGACGCCGCGTCGGAGGCCGGGTCGCCGCCGCGCAATGGCTCGATGGTCCGCGGTGCGTTGATCAGTCTGGGAGTCCGCCTTCTCGATCTTCCCAGTCGTTACGGATTCCACTTGCTCGTCGCGGCGGCCCTTGGCGTCGTCGAGATGGGGAACTTCTACATCGTTTTCAGTACCTTGGTCGTGTTGGCCGGGTTTGGGCGTCTTGGAATCGATCAGGCGCTGACGCGGCAGATCGCCATCGATGTGGCGGCAGGCCGTTCCGCCGCCGTCCGTCCGACGATTCGTCGCGCCCTCGGTACCGTCGCGCTGGCGTCGGCGATCATCTCGATCGTGCTGGTCGCAGGTGCGTTCGTGTTTGCCGATTCCGTCTTGAAAAAGCCTGCGCTGGCCTGGCCACTGGTATTCGGCGCGCTGTCGCTGATACCGCAAAATTTGGGAGCGGCGCTTGCCGGTGCGCTGTCGGGATTGCAGCGCGTCGGTTATAGCCAGATGGTGTACTCCTGGCTATGGCCGGCGATCTTCTGCGTCGTAGCAATTCCGATGCTGCTGACGCACACGATGACGGTCAGTAGCGCGCTGATTCTGATGGCGGCCAGTTTCGCGGTAGCGGCGACGGTGGGAGCTTTTTTGCTTTATCGCTTCCTGGCCGAGGTGCCGCGGACCGGAGCGGGCGATGCGAAGCCAGCGCCGTTTCTCAGAACGGGCTTATCTCTTTTTTCCCTCGAACTGACGAAGTTGTTGATCACGTCGATGCCGGCCATCGTTCTCGGCATGGTGGCATCGTCGCGCGAAACCGGTTTGTTCGCGCTGGCGTGGCGCGCTGCGCTGGTGGTGAATCTGTTGATCAGCGGTGTGACGGGGATGGCGGCGCCGAAGTTCGCGAGCCTGTACGCGCACAAGGATAAGGAAGGATTGCGCGAGAGCGCCGCGCAGGCAGTCGGGCTGGTGCTGACAATGGCCATTCCCGTCACTGCTTGCATGCTGCTATTCCCGGAACATCTGCTGGCCTTGTTTGGCAAGGGCTATGGTGCCGGTGCCACGGCATTGCGTATTCTCGCCTTGGGGCAACTCGCCGCGGCGTGTTTCACCGCGATGCCGGAACTGCTCGGCATGACCGTGCATGCGCGCGTGCTATCCCGGATCAATATCGTTTCCGTCGCGATTCTGTTGATCGGCTTGGCGGTGCTGGCGCCGTGGGGCGGCAGTTGGGGCGCCGCCGCGGCGGCGTCGCTGGCGGTGGGGGCCAACGGCATGCTGGCCGCGTGGGCCGCACATCGTCTGCTGGGTGTCTCGCCCATCGCCACGCTGTGGCAAAAGCGGATGCGAAAGCGCCAGTAGCAGGCAATGATGCCGGCAGCAGGCGCGGGCAGTGTCAGGCCGTCGTCTTTGCGGCGGCCTCTTGCTGCAAGGCGCCAGGCAGCGCGGTCCACTTTAGTCCGAGTTCCTGTTCCACGCGTCGCACGTCGAGTCGAATGTCCTGCTGCCAAAGTCGCGCCAGCGAAGGGGCGAGGGCTGGCGGCAGATGATGCACTCCTGCCTTTCGACCGAGGATCTCGGCGATCTTCAATGCGGGCGCCAACAGTTTCGTTTCGACCTTCATCCGTCGTGCCCCGATGCGGGGTACCGGCGTTGCGCCCAGCGCGCGACCATAGGCGATGAAATAGGCATTCCATCGTGGCGAGTCCGGCATTGCGAGGTTGTAGGCGCGCCCGCCGGCCGCGGGCGTTTGCAATGCCAGCAGCGCGGCCTGCACGACATCATCGACGTGCACGAGATTGCTATGGCCATCGCCTGCCGCACCGAGGTCGCCGATGCGCTTCGCTTTCAGCAAGTCCGCGATACGCACGGACCACTGCGGGCTGCCGCGGCCATAGATGCAGCCAGGGCGCAACAGCGTGACGCGCGGCAATGTCCCGAGAAGCTGTTCCGCCTCGACCTTGGCAAGTCCATAAGGACTGGCGCCCGCCAATGGGGCATCTTCGTCGATGCGGCCTTCCGCCGTGCCATACACCGCCATCGAGCTTAAATAAACCACGGGTAACGGCGATGCGCGTGTGGCGTTCTGTGCTTCCAGTGCCGACCTCAGCGCACGAGCGTTGGCGGAAATCGTCTCCGGCGAGCCGGCAACGCAATTGATCAGGCCGTCCACCTTGGCAAGCGCCGCACCGAGCGACACCGCATCGGCGCCGTCGACGCGTTCGACGCCATTTCCCGCGCGACGCGATGCGGCGACCGGCTCGGCCCAGTCACTGGCGGCGAGCGCTTTGACCACGAGTCGTCCCACAAAACCGGTGGCGCCTAAAACGAGAATACGATTCTTCATTACGCGGGTTCGAAATTCGTGACTGACGGAGAAAGGGGAGACACACTGGCTTGCGTCGGGGTGTCGCGCGTCGCCATCGTCTCCTTGAGATGGCTTGCGAGCCGAAGCGCCATGGCAACGATGCTCAGCGTGGGATTCGCCTGACCCGATGTCGGGAAAACGGCGGCGCTGGCGATATAGACATTGTCCACTTCATGCAAACGGCAATTCGCATCGACGACGCTGCTGCGCGGATCCGATCCCATTCTGGCGGTTCCGATGTGATGGCCACCGTAGGCGCCGTAGCGTGTCATTTCGGCTTCCACTTGCTCGGGATCGTATGAAAATGCGCCCACGCCACTGCGTTCGATTTCGCTTGCGAGCGCGGCAAGTGCGCGACTGACAGTATCGACGTCCTGCCGTGTGTAGCGCCAGTCGATGTGAATGCGGCGCATGCCGATCGCGTCGCGTTCATCGCCCAGGGTGATGCGGCTTTCCGGATTCGGTTCCTGTTCGGCGTGGAAATCAAGGCTGAAGCGCAGATTGTCCGGCCGCACGATAACGGAGGGGAATTTGCGCGTCGCTAGCGTCCTGCGCAATAGCCAGTTCTTGAGGAAACGCGCCGTGCCCGGTGCGCCGGTAATCACATTTTTGAGATGAGACAGTGTCGCGCCGTTTTTTCCTTCTGGTGCGTCACCGTAGAGGCGCTTCGCATATTCGTATGGAACGATGGGCCGCGCCAGATACAAGGCGGAAAGAATGCCGTTGCCGTGCCCGGCGTCCGGAATGCGCGGGTGATGGAGGCGTGCAACGAAGTTGCCGGCATGCAAGGCATGTTGCGCCTCTTCACGTAATGCCAGACGCCGTCGGCAGTAGATCCCTTCTTCCGAGATATCGTAATCGTGCCATACCGACGAGGCCGAGGAGAGATCGAGCGTGCCGATGGTTCCGGCCAGATGGCTCATGTAATAGCGGCCGACGACATCATGCGTATTGCCGAGGCCGCGCCCGCTCGGTCCTGGACTGCTCAACAACAAGCGCGGAATTTCGAGTCCGCCCGCCGCGAGAATATAAGTGCTCGCAGACACCGAGAAAGCCGACCCTGAGCGAGTACGGATTTCAGCAATCGATACGCGACGATCTTCGCCGTCCTGCATCGGCAGTTGATAGAGGTTGGCGTGTTGGATGACACGCACGCGACCTTTTGCAAGGCGCGTGCGATATCGTGCGCCAAAATGCGTCGGGCAGCTGAAGCGTTCCAGCGTATTCGATTGAAAGACCTCGCTCGCGAAGCCCCCGATCATCGGTTGCAGCGGTTTGCGGAAAGCCGCTTCCGCGGTGTAGGCGAAGTCACCCGCTTCGCAAATAGCGTTTGCTTCCGGATAGTACGGCTGCAGATCGGCAAGACCGATGGGCCAGCCGCTATGCGCGATATAGTCGCGCGTCTCAAAATCCACCGGATCTAGCGGCATGCATCGGCCGCCCCAGATCGCGGTTGCGCCACCAAAGTTTCGAACGCGATAGCTGTCCGCAGGCGGATGCAGTTTTGCATCTGCCACGGTGCCTTCGTAGAGTTGTTGGTTCGCGGGCTCGGCCGTGTCCCCTCCGCTCTCGAGCAGAATGACGTCGAGTCCACTGTCTTCCAGTGCAAGCGCGAGCGCAATGCCGGCTGCGCCGGCGCCAACGATGCAGAGGTCCGCGTGAAGCAGCGTGCCGCTGGGAATCTGATGCGCGTCGAGAATCATCGTAGGTATGCGGCGGGAAGGCCGTCGAAGAAAAACGCAGGGCGGGCCCGCGCCATGAATGGCACTGGAGAAGCGTACGTCGCGCGAATGGCGCCTGCGGCCGATGCGATATTCGGCAGCGACGTTGCCGCGCCGCCACATGCGGGATACGCGAACGCGTTGTGATCTTGCTGAATGAACTGAATGCCACGCGTCGAAATAGGACGCCGCGCTAACGATTCAAGCCGATTAAATGCTGCTTGCAATGAGGAGTCTCCGCTTGTGGCGCCGCGATGCCAGCCGATCTGAATGCGCGTTGCGTGGCTCCCACGCGCGGATACGATTGTGACATGGTGCTGCGCACTTTTAACGTTTACGCATCACGCGATGTTTAAAAAAACACTATGATCAAACGATCGTACTGGTAAAATTATGTCTGAAGTCTTGAGCGTCTTGGTGCGTTGCCAAGAGACCAAAATAACAACACGTTCGACGCGCGACGAGGCAGTACTTCAACTTGCTTAATGAGTTCGAGTGCATGACCAGCGTCCTGCCGAGGCGTCGGGGCTACAAGTAAAAATGAGCAGCGTTCCTTGCTTGTCAACAGCGCCGGGGCCTAAAGCCGAACCGGTGATCGAACCTACCGTTCCGCTTTTCGGATTGGATATCACCGCGGTGGCTTTTACAAAAGCGCTCGATATTCTTGCCGACGCCGCGTCGCGGCGGGATGGGCGAGCACATATCGCGGTGACGCCGAATGTCGATCATTTGGTGCGACTCGATTCACAGCCTTCTTTCAAGCGTCTTTACGGCACCGCCGATTACATCTTTGCAGATGGTATGCCGGTGGTGTGGGCCAGTCGGGCCTTCGGTACGCCTTTGCCTGAGCGCGTGACCGGTGCCGATCTAGCGCCGGCATTGTGCGAGCGTGCGCGGGAAACAGGTTTGCGCGTGATCGTGATCGGCGGATTACCGGGTCAGGAAGCGTCGCTGATCGAAGGGATTGCCGCGCATTATCCCGGTCTCGATTTCGAGGTCATTACGCCGTCGATGTCGTTCGATCCCACAGGCGCTGAAGGCGAAGCGGCCGCGAATCGCGTGCGCGAAGTCGCGCCGGACATCGTGTTCGTTTGTCTTGGAATGCCGAAGCAGGAGCGATGGGCATTTCATTATGCCGAGACTTTTCCTGGCGGCCTCGTTCTGTGCGCCGGCGCTGCAATGGAATTTGCGGCGGGCCTGAAAAAGCGCGCGCCGCGATGGATGCAACGTAGCGGTCTGGAATGGAGTTGGCGATTGATGCAGGATCCAGGTCGACTCTGGCGCCGATACCTTCTCGAGGATACGCGCTTCCTCTCGATTTGCTGGCGTTACTGGCGCGATTCGCGATCGAATCGGCCGACGCGGACAGTATAAGAAGCCGCGCCAAGGCATCGCTCGGAATCAAAAACGGCATGACGACAGATGCAGTGTCTTCATGCCGTTTTTTGTTTGCGCGGCATTGCGATGTCGAAGGCGCGTCGAGCAATAAAAAAGCTCGACCGAAGTCGGGCTTTGAAACCGGGTGCGCTACCCCGGGGTTCTTCTTTCAGCGTGTTATTAGATTGCGTTGCGGCCCATGATGATCGACGGAATCGTCTTGATCAGAATTTGAATATCCAGCCACAACGACCAATTCTTGATGTAGTAGTGATCGAATTCAACGCGACGCAACATCTTGTCCGGCGTGTCGGTCAAACCGCGCAGCCCATTGATCTGCGCCCATCCCGTAATACCCGGCTTTACGCTGTGACGCAGCATGTATCCCGGAATCATGCGTCGATACACTTCGTTATGTTCCGCAGCGTGCGGACGCGGTCCCACCAGACTCATCCCGCCTGCCAGCACGTCGAAAAACTGCGGTAACTCATCGAGCGATGTACGGCGCAGGAAGCCCCCGACCGGTGTAATGCGACGATCACCAACATAGGCCTGACGTAATCCGATGTCCGACTTTTCTTCGTCGACGGGCATCGTGACGTACATCGAACGGAACTTGTGTACGTAAATCGTTTCACCGCGTTCGCCGTAGCGGATCTGGCGGAACAGGATCGGGCCTGGAGAATTGACACGTACGGCGATCGCACAAGCCAGCATAACCGGCGACAGCAGCAAGAGCATTACCGCGGCACCGGCGACATCGACGATGCGCTTCGCCACCCGCGATAGACCGAGGATAGGGACATCGTGCACGGCGAACAGCGGAATACCGGCGAGGTCGGTGCCATTGATGGCGCGGTCTTCGATCACGCGCAACTCGGGCACCAGATAAATCGAGGCCGTCGAATCGTACAGGCGGTTCAGAATGTCATTGGTAAAGTCATCGCCGCGGACTTGCCCCATGCCGACAAAAACGATTTCGAAGTCGTTGGCTTGAATCCGGCCAACCGCATCTTCATAGCGACCGAGGTAGGGGGGCAGCACTTCGTTGGCGGCCGCTTCGACCGGCGCATCGTTATAGTAGCCCGCCACCTTGATGCCAAGGATGGGCGAACGATGCAAGCGCAAACTCAATGTTCGCGCTTCACTGCCCAAACCAAAAAACACTGCCTGACGCTGATTGCCCGGCGCATTGTTGATGCTGTGGGCGGCGGCACGCAAGATCGCCAGGCCGAGCAGCTGCAACGGCAGGGCAAGCACGGCCCATTGCGCCAGCAGCACGCGCATATCGCCGCCGTTGCGATGCGTGACGAAGAGCAGCACCATCAGTACGATCGCCAATCGGCACCAATGCATGGCACCGCGGCCCAGCATCCATCGCAGGTTGCGCGCACTGGCAACCAGATAGAAGCGCGCGAATATGACGAATGAGGCAACTGCCAGGGCGCCAGTCAAGGCGCGCGCGTACGGCGTATCGCCGGCTTGTCCGCCGAATGACATGAGTGCGACAAACACACCCGTATTGATCGCGGCGCTGACAAAGCCGACCAAGGCCATAAATAGCCGGTGATGGTGGATCGACTGAGGGTGCATGAGTGGTTCCGCTGGTAAGTTAGGACAACAAACTCTACGGCAATCATAAAACCCGGTAATCAAGCACGCGGCCCGGGCTCCGCTGAATGCAATAAGGGAATCCGCCGCGCTAGTCACAAGGACGAAGGCAGTGGTGGACGAGTTGTCGGCAGAACACACTCCGCGGTCGACAAGCCACGAAAATGAATGCATTACACATCGCGCGCTGTTGTAAAGATTGAGCGCAACGTGCAGCGTGTGCGGCAGAAGGCCGTTCCCCAACGGCCTGATGGCAAGCCCGCACGCTCCGGCGTTCCGAGTGGTCTAGATTCGGACGTGATTCCGGGGCGCAAGCAGCCATCCCAAATTAATACAAACGTATGTTACCACTACCGATTTGGATCGGTCGCGTTTGTTCCCAAATTAAATATCGTCGCGCGTCAATCGGGAATTATTGACCTTTTCTTTGATTGCAATCGAAAGCGAAAGGGTATGGAACCCTTTCGTATTCGTCATTTTTTCCGAAAAAAGGAGGGGAAAACGGTTTCACCTTTTTCGCCTGTGTCTTTTAACAACTGTCTTTGAGGTAATGAAACAACGCACGCGTTCGACGACTGTATCGATAGAAGTCGACGCCGTCTTCTGGCTGCCCATTCACGTCGCGACGTTTCTTTATTGGGGGGCGGTGCGATGGCCGGCGAAGGGGCAAAGATGCCGATGCTTGCGCCAGTCACGCGCGCGTTGCAGGCGAGGTGTGCCAACGACGGGATCGACAGTCAGGACTGATGCGGCAATACACCGATTGACAAACGTTTATTTTCATAACGAAAGCTAGCTTTCAGTTTGTACTATATGGTACATTAAGGCTATGCAAGGTCGCTGAAAGGGTGCCTGCCGCCCTAAGCGCTCGCGCCTTGCCAACGACGTCGATGTAGAGTCGATCCCACGTCGGCCAATCTGCTTTACCCCACACTGAAGGCCCCCTATAGAAACGCGACATCGCCTGTGTCGGCTTCATGCCGTCCATACGATCCGCGCGACTACGCGCGGGCGCACGAAATTGGGTAAATAGTGCCGATCGCGGGACGGCGTCACTGCCGAGGCAAGATTTGCATGCGGATGCTTTTCATCGCGCCGTGTGACCGTCTCAACGGGTGGGGCACCGTAACAACTTACTGATTCGTAGTGCTATTTAACGAGGGCGGGCCGATCGGCGGTAGCATTCGCCGGCGCGGTGCCGTGATTGTTTTAAAAAGAGGAAAGTGAAATGACGGAAGACGTGCGTCCGAAGCGCGGACTTGGCTGGCCCTGGTGGGGTGTCGGCGCGTTGATCGGGCTGTTCGGTCTGTTTTTTGGGATAGAGGGCGCGCATCTCGCTTATCTGGGCGGAAGCTGGTATTTCCTGCTGGCCGGGATTGGCCTGCTCCTGTCGGTCTGGTTGATTTCGCGTAAGCGCCTGTCGGGCGTCACCGTGTTCGCCGCGGTGATGGCATTGACGGTTGTCTGGGCCGTATGGGATGCGGGTCTGTCGTTCTGGCCGCTGGTTTCGCGCCTGTTCGCGTTTGCCGTTTTGAGCTTTCTGCTGGCGTTGATCTATCCGCGTATCGCACGCGCGGCGGGTGTCGAGGAGCCGGGCGTCGCCTCGAAGGCGGTCGCTGCGATTCTGTTGCTTGGCATCGTCGTCGCCGGCGGTTACGCCTTCGTCCCCACGCCGACGATTGCACAAACCGAGGCTGCGCCGCCGGTGCAGGCCGTGGCGAAGGGCCAGGAACAGCAGGATTGGAAGTATTGGGGCGGATCGCGCGCCGGTGACCGCTTTGCGGCACTGGACCAGATCACCAAGGGCAACGTCAAGGATCTGCAGGTTGCCTGGACGGCGCATACCGGCGATATCCCCGTGAGTAACGGCGCCGGTGCCGAAGATCAGAACACGCCTTTGCAAATCGGCGATTCGATCTACGTCTGTACGCCGTATTCGAAGGTCATCGCCCTGGATGTGGATAGCGGCAAGGAAAAGTGGCGCTATGACGCACAAGGCAAGGCACCCAGCTGGCAGCGTTGCCGCGGCCTGGGCTATTACGAAGACGCAGCCGTCCCGGCAAAGACCGGTGGCGTGACGGCGACGTCGTCGACGGCGGACACCGCTGCCGTCCCCGCGCAAAGCGCCGCGTGCCGACGTCGTCTTTACCTGCCGACGGTGGATGCGCGCTTGATCGCGTTGGACGCGGACAATGGTCAACCCTGCGCGGACTTCGGCAAGGACGGTATCGTCGATCTGTCGGCAGGCATGGGCAAGATCGAATTCGGTTGGTATCAGCAAACGTCCACGCCCTTGGTGGCGGGCGATGTCGTGGTGGTGGGCGGGCGCGTTGCGGACAATTGGTCGGTCGACGAACCGTCGGGTGTGGTCCGTGCATTCGACGTGCACACCGGTGCCCTCGTGTGGGCCTGGGATTCGGGCAATCCGAATATCAAAAAGCTGCCGCCGGAAGGCCAGACGTATACGCGCGGTTCGCCGAACGTCTGGGCCGCCATGTCCTACGATCCGAAGTTGAATCTGGTCTATCTGCCGACCGGAAACGCGACGCCGGATTTCTGGGGCGCGCACCGGACGCCGGAAGAAGAGAAGTACAGCTCGTCGATCGTGGCGGTAGACGCGAAGACCGGCGAAGTTCGCTGGCACTTCCAAACCACGCACCACGATTTGTGGGATTTCGATTTGCCCGCACAGCCCTTGTTGTATGACGTGCCGAACGCCAAGGGCGGTACCGATCCGGCGTTGGTGCAGGTCACGAAGCAGGGCGAGATTTTTGTGCTGAACCGCGCAACGGGCGCGCCGTTGTCGGAGGTCAGGGAACTGCCGGTGCCGCAAGGCAAGCTGCCGGGCGAGCGTTATTCGCCGACACAGCCGTTCTCCGTCGGCATGCCGTCGATCGGCAACCAGACGCTGAAAGAATCGGATATGTGGGGCGCGACGCCGTTCGATCAGTTGCTGTGCCGCATCCAGTTCAAGGGAATGCGTCACGAAGGCGTGTACACGCCGCCGGGTCTGGACCATGCATTGCAGATGCCGGGTTCGCTGGGCGGCATGAACTGGGGTTCCGTGTCGATCGACAAGACGAACAGCTATATGTTCGTCAACGACATGCGCCTGGGGCTGGCCAATTACCAGATCCCGCGCGACAAGATGCCGAAGAACGCCAACGGGATCGAGATGGGTGCGGTACCGATGGCCTTGACGCCATACGGCGCGATGCGCCAGCGTTTCCTGTCGCCGTTGGGTATTCCTTGCCAGGCGCCGCCGTTCGGCACGATGAGCGCGATCGACTTGAAGACGCGCAAGATCGTGTGGCAGGTGCCGGTGGGTACGGTGAAGGATACCGGCCCGTTGGGGATTCCGTTGGGTCTGGGCATCCCGATCGGCATGCCGACGCTGGGACCGTCGCTCGCAACGCAGTCGGGTCTGGTGTTCTTCGCCGGGACGCAGGATTTCTATCTGCGTGCGTTCGACGGCGCGACGGGCAAGGAAGTGTGGAAGTCGCGACTTCCGGTGGGAAGCCAGTCGGGGCCGATCACCTATGTGTCGCCGAAGACCGGCAAGCAATATGTGCTGATCAATGCCGGTGGCGCGCGGCAATCGCCGAAGCGTGGTGACTACATTATCGCGTATGCTTTACCCAAATGAAGCGGGCGTCAAAGCGCGGTGATCGAGCGAGGTCGAATCTCGTAATATCGCCTCGGTAAGCCGATCACGTCTTGCCGCCACCTTCCCATGCGCTCCGGTCCCCGGGCCGCATGGGTTTATTTTTTCATCCGGTCTTTCTTCATGTTTGCAGTTTCCCAGAATAATCGCCGCGCGATGCAAGCGGATCAGCCGCCACGCGGTCGGCCCCGCGCGCGGTGCATCGCGCTTGCGGCGACCCTGTGCGCTGGCGTAGCGCCCGTCTATGCACAAAGCTCGGTATCACTGTACGGCGTGATCGACACCAGTATTGAAGTGACGAATCCAGGGTCGTCGTGGACGCCACGTATGGATTCGGGCGCTTATCGAGGCTCTCGTTTCGGCATCCGGGGTTCCGAGGATATCGGGGGCGGGACGCAGATCCTCTTCACATTGGAAAATGGTTTCAGCTCGGCCGATGGGTCTTTCGCTACTGCAGGGTCGATGTTCAACCGTCAGGCGTGGATTGGTGCGAGCGGCAAGTGGGGGCAGGTTCGCGTGGGTCGTCAGTACTCGCCGATCTATATTCCGTTCAAGGGACAACTGGATGCCTTCGGTGCCGGAACGATCGCATCGGGTTTGAATAACCTGTCGAAGATCACGCCGTATTCGAATAACGCATTTACCTATATCTCGCCGAATCTGTACGGTTTGACCGGCACCGTCATGCTCGCATTGCGGGATGCCGGCGCGGGCAACGGATTGGGCGGCAATTACGAGACACTGGCGTACAAGCTCGGGCCCTTGAAGGTGCTGTACGCGCACCAGCAGACCACCGGCACCGGCGCGCTGAGATCGAATTTGGGCGGCGTTTCCTACGTGATGGGTAAGTCGACCGGTTTCCTGTCGTTCTTCAACGGTGACGGGGGAACGCCGCGTTATCACCATGCGGGCGTGTCGATCTCGGGCCGTTATGCGTTCACGCATCAATGGCGTGCATCGCTCGGCTATGCCTATATGCGCGATCAATCGGGCAACGGCAATAACGCCGATCAATTCAGCTTGGCCAGCGAGTACGATTTGTCGAAACAGCTGACGGTCTATGCGAGCGCCGGGTGGCTTCGCAATCACGGCAAGGCAACGCTGACATTGCGCGGCGTCAATGTGACCGGCCTGACCCCTGCGTATGCCGGCGCGCCGGTGCGCGGCGTGCAGATCGGCATCATCGATCGCTTCTGATCGATCGGCACGCGCGGTCGGCGAGTCTCCGCGGAAGGGGCAGGTCTGGTCGAGAGGCGGGATCGCAGACCGATCGGGTTTTTACGTACGCTGCGCGCCCGAGACACGCGACGGCACGTCCCGGATCCCGGAGGCGCCGCTTCCCTGTGCGTCACCGCCTTCGTGATATTCGGCATCCTCGTTCACGGCCCAGACATCGTAGAGCGGCTTCTCCGCGATGATGTTCTGCACGGCCAACATCGCCGTCATCATGGCGTGATCCTGATTGTTGTACTTGTGCATGCCGTTGCGCCCCACCAGATGCAGGTTCGGATAGTGCGCGGCGATATCGTCCTTGATCGATTCGACGATAGCGCGATATTGATCGTCGTACACGGGATAGGCCTTTGCTTGGCGTACCACGCGCGAGCCCTTCACCTGATCGCGCGGGACGAGGCCGATCTTTTCAAGCTCGGAGATCGCCAGCGCCGTCAATGCGGCGTCGCTGCTTTCCCACAAGGCATCGCCATCGAAGCAGAAATACTCCAGCCCCAGGCAGCCGGCGCGATCGGCATCGGGCACCATATCCGGTGACCAGGAGGCGAAGTTCTGGATGCGACCTACTTTGACTGATGGGTCGTGGATATAGATCCAGTTGTCGGCGAAGCTGGCGGGGCGATCGATCATCAAGGCGACGGTGATGAAGTCGCGGTACTGCAGCGACCGCGCGGCAGCCGCCGAGGCAGGCGTCGGCTGGATCATCGTCATGGTTTCGCGCAGCGGTGCCGTGCAGACGATATGACGCGCGCTGAAGCGCATTACCGTGCCGTCGAGCGCGGTACTGTCGGCGATCCATCGTCCTGCTGCCGCGTCGTACGTCAGCCCGCTGAGCGACGCCCCTATCGATAAGTGCCCGCCTTGCTTCCGATACTTGGCCGCCGCCGCTTCCCACAGCATGCCCGGCCCCTGGCGCGGATAGTGGAAGGACTCGATCAGCGTTTTCACCGCGCCGCCCGCACCTGCCGCAGCCGGGCGCATGCCGAGCGATTGCCGTATCGCTCTGACGATGGCGGTCGACAGGCTCAGGCCCTTGATCCGCTGTGCCGCCCAATCGGCGGAAATGTCGTCGCACGACATGCCCCAGACTTTTTCGGTATATGTCTTGAAAAAGATCGAGAACAGCCGCTCGCCGAATTGATTCGCCACCCATTGATGAAACGTCGTGGGGTGCTTATGCGGGAACAGGCGCGCTGTGAGATAGGACAGCACGCAGCGCAGACTTTCGACGAGTCCCAGGTTCTTCAATGCCTCCATCCCATCCAGGGGATAGCGAAAGTATTTGCCCTGATAGAAGATCCGGGAACTGCGGGGCCGTTCGATGAAATCGTCGGGCAGCAGTTCGCGCCACAAGGCGACAACCTCCGCCGATTTGGAAAAAAAGCGGTGACCGCCGATATCGAAATAATGCCCGTCGAACACTTCGGTGCGGCTGATGCCGCCCACGTAGTGCGGATCCTTCTCGATCATGGCGACCGACAGTGTCGATTGTTTTGTCAGCAGATAGCCGGCCGTCAGACCTGCCGGGCCCGCGCCGATGATCAATACGTCAACCGATTGCATGGCGTCCCCCATGGCGATGTCCCGGCTCCGTGACGAGATCCGTGCGATGGCGCGTCGACAGCCGCAGCGGTGTGCTCGACGACGACGAAAGCGTGTCGACCTTGCCGCAGTCGTAAAGCCAGAACTGCTGCGCCGCGGAGGCATCCCACCGCGCTTCAGGCATCAGTGCCGCATAGTGTTCGGGCGATACGACAAAGTCGATCGGTGTGGCGTCATGCGCCGTTCGCGCGCAGGCGCGGCGGACACCGTTGGCGCTCAACGGTGCGAAATGGTTTTCACGTCGTGCCAGCAAAAGATCCTCGCTTGCCTTGATGTCCGCATCGCTCGGGGAAGCGGTGCGATCGATTTGCGTCACATCCGTTGATGCGGCGTCGGTGCCCGGATCACCGATGCGCTCGGCACGCCGTAAAGCCTCGAACGTCGTCTCGCGATGAAAGACGATGCCGCTTGTCTGCCCCGGAGAGAAATAGCTGGCGGTGCGCATCAACAGCCAGGGATACACCAGTTCGTCCCAAGGGCCATCCCAATAAACCATCCGGCCCGGCGCGACCTGCGCGGCGAAGGGCGCGCGTGACGGATCATCCAGGCGGGACTCCATGATCGTCATCGGCTTTGATCGCTGATCGAAATTGATCGCGCCGTAGCTTAGCAGGCCTGCCAGGATCAGGGCGAATGCCGTAGCGGCCTTGCGCCCACCCAGCAGCAATAAGCCGCATAACAGTGCGACGAGGGCCGCCATGAAGCGGGAGTGGAGCAGTACGTCGAGCCAGATCGCGTCCGTCGCCGAGGAGACGCCGTGCGAGCGCACATAGCCAAGCCCATACCCGATCTGACATATGGCCCACGTCGCCACGGCGGGGACACTCAGCGCCACCAATCCGGCCTTATAACGCTCGCTGGGGCTGTCGCCGCCGAAGCGGGCGACGTGCGCCAGACCGGCGCGAGGCATCAGCGTCGCCGCGTTCAACAGCACGGCAATGCCCAGCGCGACGATGCCGCCACCGACTTCGAGCGTCAGCCAGCAGAGCGCCAGCCACCATAGCAGCGCGGGTCGCTTCTCCCATTCCCGCCGCAGCAGGACGATCAGGGCCGGCCATTGCAGCACGGAGAGGAGCCAAAGTACGCGCCATGTCTGTAGTTGCAGCCAGAGTGCGTCATGGCCGCCGATGTCGGCGAGCGTCGCACAGACCATGCCGGACAGGCCGATCAACGCCAGGCGGCCCCAGAGGCGGTCCGGCGTGCGGGAGAGCGTCGTTGTCCGTGCGTCGGCATGGAGCAGCAAAGGGAGGGCGATGACCCAGCACGCCTTGCTCCACGCAAACAACGTCCATAGCGAAGGGAAGAGATAGTCGATTTCCGCTTCGAGCGCACCGCGCCAGGCCGCATCGAGCGGATGGACGGCGAAACCGGCCGGCGTGCCGTATTGGAGCAGTGCGAATACGAGCAGCAATCCGGTGAACAGGCGCCACCACGGAAAACGCGTGGCCGCCACCAGCAGCACCGCGGCAAAACCGACCGCGCCATTCAATGGATGGAGCGTCATCGATGCGAGGGACAGCGCGAACGCCAGAACGAGCCGGCGCTCCATGGCGAAGGAGAGCGCCCACAGGCATATGCCCTCCGCCGGAACGCGGGCGGTCAGATACGGTTCGGCATAGAAAAACGCCAATTTATCGGCGTAATCGGCCGGCATGCCGATCACGAACAGGACGGCGATCCAGTGCCATGGCGCGGGCAGCAGGCGATGTATCAGTCGCCATGCGCCGCTCCACCAGAGGATTTGCGAGACGGCGAGGCCGAGCAGATTGGCGTCCCGGATACCGATCGCCGCGATCAGCCGGGCGTACAGCTTGCCGTACAGCGTCCATTGATCCTGCGAGCCGAACGCGAAAAAGAGATCGTGCCGGTAGTTGCCGGGAGTCAGGTCATGCAGCGCCTGCACGGTGTACAGAATGGCGTCGTGACGAATGCCCTGATAAGGACGCTCCAGCATAAACAGGGCAATGAACAGCAGCCCGACTCCGAAAGCCAGCCAGCGGCGCGTTTTTACCGCGTCGAGTGCGGCGCCATCGATTTTGAAGCGCCAAGGGCGCCACGTCGGACGCGTACTGAAAACGCGCTTGGCCGTCGTGCGTGGTTGCGCGGATGCGTCGATCGCGACCTGCTGCGTGCGCGGGCGGCGCAACATCAGTCCACGGCGACGATGACGCTGGACGCCTTCACGGCGGCGCTGGCGGTGCCGCCCACCCGCAATCCCAGGCGCGTCGCGCTGTCGTTTGTCACGATGGCGGCGACGTCCACGCCATGCGCGGTGATCACGACCTCGGTATTGACCGCGCCCGGCGTCAGGTGGCTGATGACGCCGGTGAACACATTGCGCGTGGAGATCTTGGCGGGATCGACGTCCACCATGACGATGACACTGGATGCCTTGATCAGTGCGTAGGCAGCGACACCGTCCGCCAGGCCCAGCGCGGCGGTGCTGCCGCGCGTAATGACCGCGACGACGGTCCACGACGCGCCGCCGTCCTGTGGCCCGATGCGAATCGATACTTCGTCATTGACGGCGCCCGTGACGATTTGGCTGATCACGCCGGCGAAACAATTTCTTGCGCTGGTTTTCATTGGGAATGATGTGCCGGACCTGCCGGCATCTCTTGGGTTCGATGTCGTAAAAAAAGCATAACAGACGCGGCCCGTGCAATCGTTGTTTCCGCCCCACCAAGCCAGGCTTTCGCGCCGTCCGGACGCCAGGTCGCACACATGAATCGTCCACGTGCAATGATAGAATGCTTCGGCTCGCGCGCTTGGCTGACCCCCACCTCTGAGACGACCGGCAACCCACATTCGCTCTATTTTTCATCGGTTTCATTCATGGGCAGCGCACTGCTTTCCACCGTCGTCTCGTCAGCGAGTATCGTCTTCATCAGCGTGTTGTTCGGTCTCGGCCTGCTTGTGGCGTGGTGGCAGTTCGATATGCAGCGGCATGCCGCCTCCTGGGCCATGTCTTTCTTGCTGGCATCGGTCGGGCACGGCATGCGCGTGACGGGCATCATGGTGCCGCAGGATGCGGCGTTTCTCGCCATGCTGGCGTGCCACGTCTCGGTTGCCAGCTTTGCCTTCCTGGCGATCGGTTTCCGTCAACGCGCCGTGCGCGGCACCCGTATCATCTGGATCGTGTGGCTGATCGCGGCCGCCGCATTGATGGTCTTGTGGACCAGCGGCGGTCCGGCATGGCGCATGGGGTCACGCATCGTCACGTCGCTCGCCGACTTCTCGATGCTGCTGGCCATTGTCCATTCGCTGCGGCGCGCCCGTGGCGCCGGCGTCGTGGCACGCTGGGCGTTCTACCTCTATGCGCTGTATGTCCTGACGGTCGGCCTGGCCGCCTGGCTCGCGCGCCCCGGCGGCGACATATCGGAGCGGATGTTCGTGGTGATTCTGTCGATCGGCACGCCGGCAGGCATGATCGGAACCGGTGTGCTGACGATGCTGATCGTCGCCGCGGATCTGACGCGCACGCTGCGCAATCAGGCGCGGACGGATCCGCTGACCGGCTTGTACAACCGCCGTGCCATCGACGACGAGGCGCAAACGATGTTGACGAGGGAGTCACAGCGGGCGCAACCGCAATCGGTCGCGGTCGTCGTGGCCGATCTCGATCATTTCAAGAACATCAACGATCGCTTCGGGCATGCGGTAGGCGACAAAGTGTTGCGTCGCTTCGCGCAGCATTTGCGCCGACAGCTTCGGACCGTCGATCTGGCCGGCCGCATGGGCGGCGAGGAATTCGTGATCCTGATGCCGGGCCTCGCACGGGCGGACGCGATGCAGCGTATCGAGCGACTCCGCCAAGGGGTGCCGGGCGCGATCGGCAGCATCGTCGGCAATGACCAGGTCACCGTGAGTTTCGGGATCGCGCTGGCCGGCGTCGATGAAGCGTTCGCGGACGTCCTCGCGCGTGCCGACAAAGCCTTGTATCAGGCCAAGCACGCCGGCCGCAATCGCGTGGTTGCCGAAACGTCTTCCGCATCGGCGCTATCATCGGTATAGGGACGCCCCACGAAGGCGTCGGACCGAACGCACTTGAGGGAGACGAAATGACCGCAGCAATCCGCGTAGGCGTTGTCAGCTATGGCGCCGCTAGCAAGATATTTCATCTGCCGTTGATCCGCACGACTCCGGGTCTGGCGCTGACGGCCATCTCCAGCAGCGATGCCGCGAAAGTACGCGCGGACTTTCCCGCCAGCACGTCCGCCGATGTTCGTATCGTCGATGATCATCATCGACTGATCGCCAGCGGCGACATCGATCTCGTCGTCCTGCCGACACCCAATGCGACGCATTACCCGCTGGCGCTGGCGGCGCTGCGCGCGGGCAAGCACGTCGTGGTCGACAAGCCTTTTACGCTGACGCTGGACGAGGCACAGCATCTGGCTCAGACCGCGCGTGAAGCGGGGCGACTGTTGACCGTCTTTCACAATCGTCGCTGGGATGCCGACTTTCTCGCGGTGCGCGCCTTGCTGGGCGCGGGCACGCTCGGCCGCATCGTCGAGTTTCAATCGACGATGCATTACTACCGACCGATCGTGCGCGACCGCTGGCGCGAGCAGGCCAATACCGGGGGGGGCGTGTGGAACGATCTGGGCCCGCATATGGTGGACCAGGCATTGCAGCTGTTCGGGGCGCCGCTCGGCATCTATCTCGATAGCGCGTCATTTCGAGATGGCGGTCAGACCGACGATTATTTCCGCGCGACCTTGCGCTATGCGGATAAGCGCGTCTTGCTGAGCACCAACGCCAGCGCCGGGCTCGCGCCGCCGCGCTTTCTGGTACAAGGCAGCGCCGGCAGTTATATCAAATACGGTATCGACGGGCAGGAGGACGCGCTGAAAGCGGGCCAGTTGCCCGATGCCAAGACCTCGGATTGGGGTATCGATTCGCGCGATGGCACCGTGCGGTTGCATGCCGATGGCAGGGAGTCCGTTTATCCCACGCCTCCCGGCAACTATCCGGCGTTTTACGCATCGGTTCGGGACGCCTTGCTGCTGCATCGCCAGGCCGCTAACGCGGAGACCGCCGGGAAGCGGCCGCCGGAGAGCGCGGTCGCCCTGGACGATGCGCTGCGGGTAATGGCGGTGCTGGACTTAGGACGGGAAAGCGCCGCCAAGCGTGTCGAGATGCCGTATTCCGATCCGTGCCGCTGACCGCTGGCCTCCCCGCGTCTTTGCCGCAGCGTCACATCGGCGGCGGCACGCCATTCTTCTCGACCAGAATACGTTGCGCGCTGTAGTGATCGCTGCCAGTGGACGTTGCCGTCACGACGACTTTTCGGCCCGCTTGCAGATCCGATCGCGCGGCATCGATGAAGCCGACGACCGGGACGTTCGCGGGCACGGTGATCGTATTGGTGCCGCCTTTATAAGACAGCTCCAGCGTATTGCCGTTCTTCGATTTCACGACCGAGTCCACGTTCGCATTGGTCATCGTGCTTTGCGGGCCGAGGTCGTAGGGACGATGTCCTTCACCGGTACCGCGTGCCGATGGCTCGAAGACATGGACTTCGGTGGCGGTCATCTTGCCGTCGACGCCAGTCATTGCCGCTGTACCGATAAAGGAGCCGGGCTTGATGTCGGCGAGGGACATTTTCTTCACCGCGCCGATTTTCACGTCCTGCGGCACATCGACAGTGACGCTTTCGCCGCTATTGCGGTGTACGGTGATGCTGGTCGCCGACACGGCTGTGATTTCGCCGCGCAGACGTTGCGTCTTGGCGGGCGTCTGCGCATGAACGCCGATCGCCGTCGCCAAGAGGGCGGCGCCCAGTAAGGGAAGGGCGCGGGAAAGCGCCAGGTTGGTTTTGCGAGATGCGGATCGAATCGGTGGCATAGGGACTCCGTTGGCAGGCTGAGGGTCACGGAGCATGATACGCCGCGGCGCACCTTGCCGCAGCGCGCCGTTTCAGGCGCTGACCCGACCGCGAAGCGGACTGCAAAGCGGACCGCGAAGCGGATCCGATCTCAATCCTGCAGGCTTTCGTTCGAATAGGCGATCGCGCTGCGGTAAAGCGACATGACCGTGGTATCCGGCAGCAAGGCGCGCACGGGATTGCCCTCGGTATCGATGCCAGGGAATCCCTCCAGTGCTTCCGCCAGTTGCAGCAGATCGCCGAGCTGGCCCTTGCGGTGCAGGATCGCTTCCTGAACCGGCCGTGCCAATGACAATTGCGCCATCAGTTGCGTACTCGTTTGTCCGGTGACGATGTGCATCAGGGAAAACAGCCCGACCTGATAGGCGTTATCGGAAAACACATCATCGAAGGGATCCAGTTCCTGCGCGGCCAGTTCCATGAATCGCGCGCGCGCGCTGACGGTTTGCACCAGCGGGTTGTCCTGCGGCGAAACGGAACTGCCTTCCCCGTACAACAGCAACTGCGCCCATCGGGCCAAGCGACGCGTCCCTACGCGCATGATCGCCTGACGGACCGTGCCCGGCGTATGTCCGCGGGCACCCGCCGAACTCGCCAGCGTCATCAACTGCTTCAACAGCAGCGGACTACGCTTGACGGCTTCTTCGAGTTCGGCGGCACTCGGCTCGCCGGCCAGTTTGTTCAGCAACTGCAACAGGGCGAGCGTGGAAACGGAGGCGCGTTGCTGCTTCAGCACTTGTGGTCGCGCGAAAAAATAGCCCTGGAACAAGTCCACGCCCATTGCCAGCAGCTGCTCGTACGACTCGCGCGTTTCCACTTTTTCGGCGAGCACGAGACAGTGCGCGCGCTTCGCGGCTTCGATCAAGGCCGGCAGTGCGCAGGGCTGCGTCTGCATCATATCGATTTTTAGGACATCGATCTGGTGCAGCCCATCGGTGGGCAGTTGTGATACGTCGGTAATGTCGTCGAGCGCGATATGGAATCCTGCGTGCCGCAGGGACCGTGCGCGTTGCGCGATTTCGGCATCGAAACACACCGTTTCGAGTATTTCCAATGTGAAGCGCTGTGGGTCGAGCATCTGCAATGCGTCCGCGGAAATGGATTCCCGGCCGACATTGATATAGCCACGGTGTTTGCCCAGTACTTCATTGACGCCGAATTCACTGACGACATTGAGGATAACGCGTTGCGTTGCGGCATGATCGTCGGTGATGACCGCGTAATTGCCTTCGCCGCCGCGGAACAGCAATTCGAATCCTGCGATGGCGCCAGTGCGATCGATGATGGGCTGACGGCCCAGCAACGCCGAGTGGAGTGCGTCATGCGTTGCGGTTACGGTGTCGTCGGGCATGGTGAAGCGGATAGAGGCGTACTTTCACGATAACCGAGGGTAGCCGGCGCGTCGCGCGCTCTGCCAGACACGGAATCGCCGCCAGGGGGCGCGTTCGATCTGAGGCAGCATGACGCGGCATCCGTCGGCCTATCGTGAATCAGATTCCCCCGATCTCCTGAAAGGTAAGCCAAGCCAATAAGGTTGAAACGTCCGCGCCTTTCCAGCAGCGTCTTGTCTCGTTATTTTTCAACCACACATGCGCACCTGAAAAATCCTCTTTCCAACGCGTTTTTTGGGCTCATGTGTTGATGCATATGTCCGTATACGGCGCCTGGTTTCGCGATCTTTAGGCCTGAATGCCAAAAAATTTTAAATAAACGAGACGGATTCGGATTTCATGCGAATTTTCCTAAAAAGACGGTATTTCTTTCTCGGGAAAAATGGCCGGATACGACAAAGCCGTAAATTATTCCCTTTGCGAATCGCGACGTTTTGCGTTGCTGCAAACGCGACCCGCGACGCGGCACCGTGTATGACCATACTCTCACGAATCCCGCGGCACGGCGCTGTGCGATTTGCTTGCACTTTATAAAACATCGTTACCGACGCTGCGTCAACTTGCAGGGTCTGCCTTGCGTTAAGCAATGGCCAACACGAAAAAGGAGATGGCACCATGAAGCAGATGTGGTTGAGTGACCAAGGCAGTATCGCCGCTGGGATCGCGTTTAGTCGACGCGTTGCGCATATCGTTCTGCCGGTGGCGCTCGCGCTTGGCGGCGGTTTGGGTGCGACAGTCTGGTCGACGTCGGCGGCGGCGCAGACGGTGATCATCGCGCCTGGGCCTCCGCCCGCGCCGCGCATGGAGCCGCCACCACCGCCACGTCGCGGCTATGTCTGGGACCAAGGACACTGGGAGTGGCGGCGTGGTGCCTATCACTGGCGTCGCGGTCACTGGCAGCCGGTACGCGGAGACGGCCGATGGACGCCGGGTCATTGGACGGAGGCTGGCCCGCAATGGCGTTGGACCCCAGGTCACTGGTAAAGCGCGCACGCCGGCAGATCGTCGGCGGTATCGACTGATTTCACCAACGGAGCACGCGCGTCATGCAGATCAAAACAAACTATCGCTCGCTTCTCACCGTGGCGGCCGCCGCCGTTCTTTCGTCGTCGTTGGCGGCGTGTATCGTGGCACCGCCGCGCCCGCCTCAGCCGGCGCCACGCGTCGAGGTGGTGCCTATGGCACCAGCGCCCGCCTATCACTGGGTCCGTGGACATTATCGTTGGGAACGCCAACGGAACGAGTGGGCATGGATCCCGGGGCATTGGCAGCCGAACTGATGCGATGGTCGGCGACATGGCGCGTTGCGCGGCGTGACCGGCCTGCTTAGGTCGGGCTGACCGCGGCTTGTAACGCCGCGGCCGGATCGGCGCGGATCGCC
This sequence comes from Robbsia sp. KACC 23696, assembly GCF_039852015.1. Lineage (NCBI taxonomy): Bacteria > Pseudomonadati > Pseudomonadota > Betaproteobacteria > Burkholderiales > Burkholderiaceae > Robbsia > Robbsia sp. KACC 23696. Next base: position 709,459 of record NZ_CP156626.1, read on the forward strand.
TTGACCGCATCGGTCAAGCTGCGATGAAAGGCGACGTCGGCGGCGAGTTCCGGCGGGAAGATGGCCGGTATGGACAGTAGCGCCGACACGCGCGCCGCATCGTCGCCGTCGCTCGCATCGTCTGCCCCGATCGCGTCCCGCAAGGCCGGTGCCATCGGGTCCTGGATCGGAAAGCGTCGATCGGAGACCGATCGCCCCGACAGAAACACGATCCACGCGGCAATGCTCGACGTCAGGCGCGGCGCCGCGATACCGAGTGCGCGCGCCTCCATCAATGACGGCACCCATCGCAAGGGAAGCTTCAGACTGCCATCCATCGCGATCTGTGCGCTGCGATGTTTCAAGGCCGGATTGGCGAAGCGCGTCAGCAATGCATCCCGATAGGTCGCCAAGTCGATATCGGATGTCGCGATACCGGCGTTTGCGCCAAGTACCGGCATGATTTCGTCGGTCAATAGCGCATGAACGTAGCGCTGCAGGGGCGCCGTCGCCACCGCGCGGTCGATCGTCTCGATATCCAGCAGCAGCGACCAATAAGCGAGCGTCGAGTGTGCCGCGTTCAACATGCGCAACTTTGCAAGCTCATAGGGCGCGACATCGTCCACCAGCGTGGCACCGACGTGCTCCCATGCCGGTCGTCCGGCGCTAAAACGATCCTCGATGACCCACTGCCGGAATGGCTCGCACGGCACGGCCAAGGCATCGCGGCAGCCGAGCGCATGCGCGGCTTCCGTCAGGTCGTCGGCGGTGCTGGCCGGCACGATGCGATCGACCATCGTCGATGGGAAAGCGACTTCGCGTGCAATCCAGTCGGCTAACGCTTTGTCCAAGGCCGCGGCAAAACCGACGACCACACGTTTCAAGGCGGCGCCGTTGTGCGATAGGTTATCGCATGACATTACCGTGAATGGCGCCATGCCCGCGGCGCGGCGACGGGCCAGCGCCCCGACCAGCCAGCCGGGCACCGTGCGTACCGTCGGGAAGTGCGCGAGGTCGGCGGCGATGTCAGGGTGATGCGTATCGACTTCACCGTCGGCGTCGCGGCAATACCCCTTCTCGGTCACCGTCAGCGACACGATGCGGCATGCCGGCGCGCAGAGCCGCGTCATCAAGCGCGCGGCGTCGTCCGGACAGGTCAGCACCTCGCGTAGCGACCGTATCACCTGTACCTCGACGCCGTCGGGGCCCCGCTGGACGAGGCTGTAGAGGCCGTCTTGCGCGCGGAAGGCGTCGCGCTTTTCCACATTGCCGGTCAAGGAGACGCCGCAGATTCCCCAGTCGCCGCCCGCCGCAAGCATTGCGTCCTCGGTGTAAAGCGCCTGGTGAGCGCGATGAAAGTTGCCCAATCCCAAATGTACGATGCCGATTTCCGGTTCCCGCCATTGCGCACCCGGCCCGCGCAAATGCGCGGCTGGTAACGCCGCCAGCGTCGCGTGGTTCAAGTTCGGCGCCGGATGGGCCGTGGGGGGCACCGCGGCCGCGCATTCGTCCGGGCGCGATGTCGCGGCGTCGCCCGATGGGGGCAGGGGCTGACCGGCTACAGAAGATGCGGGCATACGCTGATCCTTGTCTTTAATACTTGTATGGTAGCATTCCTTTATTGGTTTTGAATGCGCTTACATCGCGGTCTGCCTGGCGGTCCCTGGAAGGGAGCGCGAGCGGCCGAGCGATCGGGCAATACGGGAGACTTGCAATGAGCGGCATGAAGATCGTCAGCGCCGAAGTGATCATCACCTGTCCGGGACGGAACTTCGTCACCTTGAAAATCCGCACCGAGGACGGGGTACATGGGCTCGGCGACGCGACGTTGAACGGGCGCGAGCTTGCCGTCGCCTCCTATCTGCGCGATCACGTCTGTCCGATGTTGATCGGACGCGATGCGAGTCGCATCGAGGACACCTGGCAACTGCTGTACAAAGGCGCGTATTGGCGCCGCGGGCCGGTCACGATGTCGGCGATCGGCGCGGTGGATATGGCGTTATGGGACATCCTCGGCAAGTCGACCGGTATGCCCCTGTACAAGCTGTTGGGGGGCGCCTCCCGTACCGGCGTGATGGTCTATGGTCACGCGACCGGGCGCGATATCCCCGAGGCACTCGACGAATTCGCGCGCTATGCCGAGGCCGGATATCAGGCGATCCGCATTCAAAGCGGCGTGCCGAACATGCGTTCCGTCTATGGTGTTTCGAAGGGCGGGGGCACCTATGAGCCGGCGACGAAGGGCCGTGTCGACGAGCAATATTGGTCGACGGAAAAGTATCTCGATTTCGCGCCGAAGCTGTTCGAAGCGGTACGCGAACGCTTTGGTTTCGATCATCACCTGCTGCACGATGCGCATCATCGTCTGACGCCGATCGAGGCCGCACGGCTCGGCAAAGCGGTCGAGCCTTATCGTCTGTTCTGGATCGAGGATCCGACGCCAGCGGAAAATCAGGCAGCGTTCCGCTTGATCCGGCAGCACACGGTGACGCCGATCGCCGTCGGTGAAATCTTCAATTCGATCTGGGACTGTAAGCAGTTGATCGAAGAGCAACTGATCGATTACATCCGCGCGACGTTGACCCACGCCGGCGGCATCACGCATCTGAAGCGCATCGCCGACCTCGCATCGCTTTATCAAGTGCGCACCGGCTGTCACGGTGCATCGGACCTGTCGCCCGTCTGCATGGGCGCGGCTTTGCACTTCGACCTGGCTATCCCGAATTTCGGTGTGCAGGAATACATGGGCTATCCGGAGGAGGCGTTGGAAGTCTTCCCGCATGCCTGGACCAAAGACGGCGGCCTCATGCATCCGGGCGAGGCGCCGGGCCACGGCGTGGAGATCGACGAGAAGCTGGCGGCGCGCTATCCCTACGATCCGGCCTATCTGCCGGTTGCGCGCCTCGACGACGGCACGCTTTGGAATTGGTAATCGAAGACCCTTTGCAATGACGCGCCCGATGGCCCTCGGCGGCAGGGCGGCGCGGCAAACGATCAACAAGCGACGACGCGGAGAATGACCATGTTTGCAGCGGTGATGCATGCGCCCAAGGATGTGCGCATCGATCAATGGGATAAACCGGAGCCCGGCGCGGGGCAGGTGGCCGTGCGGGTGCGCGCCGGAGGGATCTGCGGCTCCGATCTCTCGTACTATTTCAAGGGTAAGAGCGGCGATTTCGCCGTAAAGGAACCGTTCGTGCTCGGGCACGAAGTCGCGGGGGAAATCAGCGCCCTGGGCGTCGGCGTGACGTCGCTGAAAGTGGGGCAGCGTGTTGCCGTGAACCCTGGCGTCAATTGCGGACAGTGCCGCTTCTGCGTCAAGGGCATGCCGAATCATTGCCTCAGTATGCGTTTCATGGGCAGTGCCTCGACCTTCCCGCATACGCAGGGCATGTTCCGCCAGTACTTGCTGGCCAATGCGACACAGTGCTTCCCGGTACCCGATACCTTCGACTTCGCGACGGCGTCGATGGCGGAGCCGCTGTCGGTCGCGCTGCATGCGGTGCGCCAGGCCGGAACGATGCTCGGCGCGAGCGTGCTGCTGGTCGGATGCGGTCCGATCGGATGCCTGCTGCTGAGCGTGGCAAAGCGCGCGGGCGCGCATCGCGTGGTGGCGATCGATCTCGCGGAAAAAGCATTGAAGATGGCATCCGAGGTGGGAGCCGATGAAACGGCGCTGGCGAACGACACCGCGCGCATCGATACCTGGGCGCAACAGCGCGGCACGTTCGATGTCGTGATCGAGGCCTCCGGTTCGTCCGCCGGGCTGGATACGGCGCTGCGTGCGGCGCGCGCCGGCGGCGTGGTCGTGCAGGTAGGGAATCTGCCGGCCGGGCAGTCGCCGGTGGCAGCGAACCTGATCATGGCAAAGGAACTACGCTATCAGGGCTCCTTCCGGTTCACGAACGAGGAGTATGCGGTGGCGGTCGAGGAACTCGCCACCGGCAAGATCGATCCGCGGCCGCTGATGACGCATCGTTTCGAGATGGCCGACGTCAACCAGGCCTTCGAAGTGGCGTTGGATCGCGGCCAGTCGATGAAGGTACACCTGGCGTTCGACTGACGTGCCTGCGGACGCCGTCACGATGCCGTCCTTTTTGCCCATCGGGCGGCAGCGCGGGATCGGCGTGACGGCACGATACACCACAACAGAATCACGGCAACCAGGGCGGCAGCGTGAAGGGCGTAGGGTCAGGAACGGCGTCATCGTGCGAACGATCCTGTCCATGCCCGTGATCGATGCCGGACCGGTAAGCAAGATGATCGGATAGGAGGCGACATGTTTCGCAGTCAACGCTGGTATGTGGTCGGTATGTTGTTCATTGCCGGGGTGATCAATTATCTGGATCGGTCGGCGCTGTCGATCACCGCGCCGCTGATCCAAAAGGATCTGCATTTCACGCATGCCGAGATGGGCATCGTGTTCAGCAGCTTCTTTGTCGGTTATGCCTTGTTCAACTTTGTCGGCGGCGTGCTGTCCGATCGCATCGGCGCGAAGCGTGTCTTCGGCGCCGCAATGGGCGTCTGGTCGTTGTTCTGCGGTGCCACTGCACTGGCGACGGGACTGGGTTCGCTACTGGTGCTGCGCGTGCTTTTCGGGATGGGTGAAGGACCGTTCAGCTCGTCGAATAACAAGATGGTCAACAACTGGTTTCCGCATCGCGAAGCCACCAGTGCCGTCGGCGTGATCAGTTCGGGCACGCCGTTGGGCGGCGCGATCGCCGGCCCCGTCATTGGTCTGTTCGTGCTGCAATGGGGATGGCGCTGGGCGTTTGTCGGCACGATGGTGCTGGGTCTGATCTGGCTGGTTTTCTGGGTCGCCACCACGACCGAACTGCCGCGTGACAACAAGCGAATCACCGCCGAAGAACTGGCCTTGATCGAGGAAGGTCGTGCGCAGGCCGACACGGTACTCGGTGGCGACGCGGGGCGGCATGCCGGCCTCGGCTTCTACCTGAAGCAGCCAATCGTGCTCGCCACTGCAATCGCTTTCTTTTCCTATAACTACGTGCTGTTTTTCTTTCTGTCCTGGTTCCCGACTTATCTAACCGAGGTGCACCATCTGCCGTTGAAACAGATGAGCCTGGTGACGGTGATTCCCTGGCTGCTCGGCAGCATCGGTTTGGCGGCGGGCGGCTTTCTGACGGATATGATCCTGCGCGTCACCGGCGATCCCTTGCAGTCGCGCCGTTGGGTCCTGGCGATTTGCCTCGGCATGTCGGCGCTGTGCGTCGGCTTTGCCGGTCGGGTCGACAGCACCACCGGGGCGGTTGCCTTGATGTCCGTCTCGATTTTCTTCCTCTACGTGACCGGCGCTGTGTATTGGGGCGTCATTCACGATGTGGTCCGGCGCGAGAACGTCGGCGGGGTAGGGGGCTTCATCCACTTGCTGGCGAATCTCGCGGGCGTCATCGGGCCGGCGCTGACCGGCTTTATCGTCCAGTGGATGAATGGCAGCTATGTCAGCGCCTTCGTGCTCGCGGGTGTGATTGCCTTGATCGGAGCGGTGTGTTCATGGCTGTTCATCCGCCCGGACGCCAGCCACAAGGTGGCCAAAAAGGGCGTGGTACTATCGTGACGCCAGAAATGACCGTCCCGATGCCGTGCCGTCCACTCCCACGCCGCCTTCGTCTCCCGCTGGGAGCCCTCGCCAGTCCCCGTCCCGCGCGTCCTCGCGCGATGCGTCGCGGGTCGGCAAGCGCGCCGCGGATGCCGACTCGGAACGCGTCGTGAACGCGTCGTTGCCGATCTCGGCCGCGCTGCCCGATCTGACGGCGCATCTGTCGCCGGAATCGCATGAACCGATCAATCGGCAGATCTATCGTGCGCTGCGGCATGCGATCTTCACCGGCACGATGACGCCGGGAACGCCGCTGTCCGAGAAAGACGTTTCGCAGATGTTTCAGGTCTCCCGGCAACCGGTTCGCGAGGCTTTCATCAAACTTGCGGAAGCCGGGGTGCTGCAAGTGTTGCCGCAGCGCGGTACATTTGTCCGAAAAATCTCGGTGAAGCAGGTGCGCGACGGGCGCTTCATTCGCGAAGCCATCGAGCGTGCCGTGGTGGCGCAGGCCGCCGTCAGCATCAGCGATGCGCATCTGGCCGAACTCGCGGTCAATATCAAGGCGCAGCGGGTTGCGGCGAAGGCAAGCGATACGGCCGCGTTTCTCGCGCTCGACGAGCGCTTTCATCAATTGCTGGCGGAGTCGATCGACTGCCCTTCGGCGTGGGATGCGATTCAGGATTTGAAGGCGCAGATGGATCGCGTGCGCTATCTCACTTTGCCCGACGATTCGCCACTGGACTCGCTGATCAAGCAGCACTCGGCGATCCTGGCGGCGTTGAAGCGGCATGACGCCGCCGCAGCGGATGCGGCGATGAGCAGTCATTTGCGTGAAATCCTCTCGACGCTGGGCCCGGTCGCGCAACGGCATCCCGACTGGTTCGAGACGCACTGACACGAAAGGCCGTTTGCATCGGATAGGCACAGAACGAGCCTGCGCCAGGAGCGGACTTTCTCGGCGCCTCGGGAAAATCCGGATGCTCTGGCATGTGTTTTGCGATGGCGCAGGCAGTGTCATTACTGCCTGGAGAACCACCGCGATGCGTCGTCGCCCGCTAGAAATCTTGTCAGGAGGGTCACGCGCCCGTCGTCGACTGCGCAATGATCCCGTCCTAAAAAAACTGCACCGCTGCCGTTTCGTCGCGCTCTCCGCGCGTTTCGGCGTGGGTGAGTCGTTTGCTTCCGGCATCGATTTCGGTCTCGAATGGTCCAATCAGCGTGCCGGATTGCATCTGCCGCGCGAACATCGGCGGCGGCGTCAGTCCCACGCCAGCCCTTTACATCGCCACCTTCACCACCAGCCCTGACGCTCCCTGACGCATCGGCCCGCTGCGCGATGAGACTCTGCCGCGTATCACCGCCTGCCGATAAGATTGCTTGGACGCTTTCCGATCGATTGATGATAATCGTCGCCAGATGACAGGGACGATGCGGCAACGACATGATGTTGCCGCGGTTGCTGTTGCAACGATCATTAATGACGGAGACGACGGGCATGGCGACGATGGCAGGAAAACGAACGCAGGCGTCGATACGCCATTCTCTGCTGTCGGTGGTCATCGTCGGCTATGTGGCAAGTGTCGCGGGATGGGCGTCAGCGGCGCTGGCGCGGACGCCGCCGACCCCGACCCGGCCCCCGACGATCGCGCCGACCGCTGCCGATGCGCTAGCCCCGCCGGCGGCCCCGATATCGGACCTCGCGCCGACTGTCGACGCCGTCATGGCGTCGATCCGCGCGCAGTACGGCGTGGCGGGTATCGCCGTCGGCGTAACGATCGACGGGCGGCATCACTTTTTCAACTACGGCCAGGCATCGCGCGAGTCGAAGCGGCCGGTGAGCCGGCGCACCTTGTTCGAGATCGGTTCCGCCAGCAAGACCTTTGCGGCGGCGGTCGCAGCGGAGGCGCGAGCGCGCGGTTTGTTTCGGTGGCAGGACACTGTCAGTAACGTGGTACCGACGCTGCGGGGTAGTGCATTCGACGAGATTCGGATGTGGCAGTTGGGCACGCACAGCGCCGGCCTGCCGATGAATTTGCCGGACGGTGTCGGCGACGAGGCGCATTTGCTCGCCTATCTGCAGCACTGGACGCCACCGCAGGAGAGGGGGCCCGCAAACGCCGCCGCAGGCTTGCAGCGACGTTACTCGAATGTCGGCATCGGGGTGCTGGGGTGGGCGGCGGCGCAACGCGTCGGACGGCCGTATGCCGATATCATGCAAGCCGACATGCTGCCGGCTCTGGGCATGCGCGACACGTTTCTGACCGTTTCGCGAAATCGGATGCTCGATTATGCCCAAGGCTATACACGCGACGATCGACCGATACGGCTGCATCCCGACTTGCTGGCGGACGAGGCCTATGGCGTGAAATCGAGTGCCGCCGACTTGGTGCGCTATCTCGATCTACAGATCGAGGCAGGGCGCCTCCCCGATACGCAGACGCGCGGTACGGCGCCGGCGGAGGCGGAGACGAAGGTGCCCGTGCCCGTGTCTGTCACGGCGCCTTCGCGCCGGGCCGCGTGGCTCGCCGCCTTCGCGGCCACGCAGCGCCCCTGGCTGCAGGCGGGCACGATCACGCAGGACCTGATGTGGGAGCAGTACGTTTATCCGGTCTCGCTGGCCGCGCTGCAGGCCGGCAACGGAAATGGCGCTGCACTGAAGACGCTGCCGGCGACGCTGCTGACGCGGAAAGGCAAGGGTGCCAATGTGCCCGACGCATCCGACGCCGCGGCATCCCCAATCGTCTGGATCAACAAGACCGGTTCGACCAACGGCTTCGGCACTTACCTGGTTTTTATCCCGCAACGTCGCATAGGCGTGGTCATGCTGTTCAACAAGAATGTGCCGATCGAGGCGCGAGTCGCCGCAGCTGCACGGATCGTATCGGTCATAGATCCTTCCGGCTTACGGCCATGAGTATGGCGAGCGGCGTCTGCAGGTCCTTGCGCCCTGGGGTAGCATAAAAGCTGACCTTGTCGATGTGCCGCCGATGCGAAAAACTGTTCTCCTGACCGCCTTATTCTGTATCTGCGCCGTAAGCAGCGGTTGCGCGTCGTTCGGCGCCAAGCGGCTTCGGGCGGACCAAGTGGATTACGCGCGCGCGCTGGGCGACGCGAAGAAACGCGAAATTCTGTCCGAGGTCGTGGGCCTCCGCTATGCCGATCCGCCCGGTTTCCTCAGCGTCACGCAGATCATTGCTGCCTATCAATTCGATGCCGGCAGCGGTGCGACCGTGAATGCGGGGCCGGGCGTGCAAAGCTACTCGCCGTTGATCGGCACGGCTACCGCTTCCTATTCGAACCATCCGACTTTCACCTTCACGCCGACGACCGGCGAGGCGCTCGCGACGGCCTATATCCATCCGCTCCCCGCAACGCTGCTGCTGCCGCTCGCCGAGAGCGGGGTGCCGATCGATCTGCTGCTGCGCCTGACCGTGCAGTCGATAGCCGGCTTGCAGAATGCGTCGTTGCTGGGTGGCCCGAACAGCGATGGCTCCTCCGGCTTCTTTCAATTAATCCAGGCGCTACGCCGCTTGCAGCAGGCCGGCGAATTGACGGTCGGCTATACGGCGCAGGCGACCGATGCCGATGGCAAGAAAGCACCGCACGCGACGCCGGAAGCGAATCAGAGCGCCGCGAATACGCCGGCGGTCGTGTCCCTGATCCTGAGCGCGACGGCGGGCGGCGAGTCGGCGCAGACGCGCGCGGACTTGCAACTGGTGCGTCGCTTATTGCACCTGTCGGAAAAGACGCACACCTATCCGGTGGTGTATGGACAATCGGCCTCGAACACCGACCAGATCCCGATGGTGACGCGATCCGTGCTCGGTATCCTCGGCGATCTCGGCGCGCAGGTGAACGTACCCGACCAGGACATCGTCAGTGGCGCGACCAAGCCGACGATCGGCCTGGTCGGCGGCGAGAGCCGTCCGACCGTGATCGTGCATAGCGGGCCGAAAGCGCCGAAGGAAGCCTTTGTCGCCATCCAGTATCGCGGGCACGCCTATTGGGTCGATGCCGACGATTTCGACTCGAAATACGCGCTCGGCATCGTGCAGGAAATCGTCGCGTTGGCGCAGGCCGATCAGAATACTGCTCCGCCCGTGGTGACGGTCCCGGCCGGCTAGCGCTTCACTTCGTCCAAGGCAGTCAGGACATCGTGGCAGGCACCCATCGTATGGTAATCGGTCTTGCCGGGCGGACTCTTCAGCGCGTCGATCTTGCTGTTGTCCCGACGCAAGATCCGATACCAGGCGCCATGGGTATGATCGATGAAATGCGCCCAGCAATAGGTCCATAGCCGGTCGTAGTCATCCCAGTAACGCGATTCTCCGGTGCGCCGTGCGAGACGGGCGGCGGCGGCGATGGCTTCCGCCTGGACCCAGAAGTATTTGTCGCTATCGCAAATGGTGCCGTCCGGCGCCATGCCGAAAAGAACGCCGCCATATTGCGCGTCCCAGCCGGGGCCCATGCCGGCGTCGTACAGCGCGCGTGCGCGCGGCAACATCCATGATGCTTGCGCCGCCAATTGAGGAACGGCATTCACGCGTCGCTCCAGTTGCAAGAGCAGCTTCGCCCATTCGATCTGGTGGCCTAATTGAAATCCCCAGGGCCGGAACAGGTTGCTCGGATCGTCCTTGTTGTAATCCCAATCTACTTGCCACTGCGTATCGAAATGTTCCCAGATCAAGTCGTGGGTCAGCGCCGCCTGCCGCACCGTAATGTTTTCCGCGACGGTGATGGCGCGTTGCAGATAGGGGATCTCTTTTGTCGCATCGTAGGCAGCCAATAGCGCTTCCGTCATGTGCATATTGGCATTCTGCCCCCGGTATGCGCGTAGCGTCCAATCGCCGCCTGCTTCGTCCGCGTAGAGCTGCCCCGCTGCATCCCAGAAATGTCGCTCGATCAGCGCGAACGTTTCGCCGATCAGCGGACGTGCCTCTTCGAGGCCGGCGAGGGTGGCGTGCGCATAAGCGAGTAAAACAAACGCATGACCGTAGGCATGGCGCGTCGCGTCGACGTCGATCTTCATCGATGGCGCACCGCCCGCGCCGTGGCGCCATTTCAGCGTCCAATCATAGCCGCCGCGGACCGGGTCGCGATGCACGTCGCGAACGAAGCGCAGTGCATGCGCGGTGCGGGTCTGATCCGCCCGGTCGCCGAAGGCGCGGTACGCCGTGGCGTAGTTGAAAACGAAGCGGCAACTGCTGACGAGGTGTCGGATCAGCGGGTCGAAAACGGTGCCGTCGTCCCGATAGGCGTGATAAAAGCCCCCGGTCGAATCGAAGCCGTGCGGTGCGTAAAACGCGAGCGTGTCCCGGATATGGGCACGGAGGAAGGGCGGGGCGCGAAAATCCGGCATGCGGGTCGTCTCCTGATCAGGCGGTTGTTCGCCGCTTCTCCGAAACATTATTGCATGACCCGAAATTGCGCGTCGGGCGGCGCGACCGCGAGCCGATTCCGGGTGCACCATGCCCTCTGTCGGTGGCGGAGCGCGCTTACCCCACGATTGCCGAAACAATGTTGCCCGCCCTAGGGTATCCGTTCTCGATGCCTGGGCCAAGGGAGGCAACGCTGGTTGCGCCAGTCCGGGGCGGGCCGATTTTGCCGCTTCAATTTCGATGAATAAGGAATGCGAAATGACGAAGGCCAGGAATCTATGTCACCTGTCGGTCGCGACGCTGATGTTCGGCGTCGCGCTTGCGCTGTCAGCCTGCGGCGATAGCGTTTCGACCGATAGCGCGCGCGTTGCCGAAAAGGCTTCCGATGCGCGCGACGCCGCCAACGCGGCGGCCTCGGACGCGAAGGGGGCGGCAGCGGCCGCCGTGTCGGATGCCAAGGGTGCGGCCTCGTCGGCCGCGGCCGACGTCAAGGCGGAGACCGCCGCGGTTGGCGCTGCGGTCGCGGAGTCGGATCCCGTCGGTCTGAATGCGATTGGGGATCGCGGTACCGCGATCCTCGATCAGACGGCGAAGGGCGTGGCGTCGCTGGCGGAAGGCGGTAGCGCGCTGTTGGGGCGTCTCGGCGTGCGGCTGCGCGATGAGGATGCACGCGGCGTGGCGCGGAAGTCTGACGGCAAGACAGAGGGTGGGACTGGTGCTGCAAAGCCCGGACCGGCGAAGGCCGGCGTAGCAGCATCGCATGTTGCGAAGCGCGAGGCGGACACGGCGGCGGTGAAATCCGATGCGGTGAAGCTCGCGGCCGCGAAGACCGACGCGGCAGTGCACGATCTGGCCAAGGGCGACGTCACGCAGCTCGACGCGGCGAAGCGCGAGGTCACGCAAGCCGATGCGACCGTGCCGGCCGACGCCATCGCCAGAGAGGCGCTCGCGAAGCATCGCGCGGCCGACGTCGAGACGACGGTCCGCGACGGCCGCATCGTGAGCGGCAATGCGCCAGCAAGCGCCGCGGCAGGTCAGCCTGTGCTGGCAACGGTAGCGATTCCTTTCGCATTCAACGCCAGTACGATGGCGCCGGCGCATGCGAAGGCCCTGGAGCCCGTCGTGGCGGAACTGCTACGCGATCCCGCCCGCCATGCGATTCTTTCCGGGCGCGCGGACAGTCACGGCGCGGTCGGATATAACCGCACGCTTGCCCGCAAACGGGCCGAAGCGGTTCGAAAGCATCTGCTGGGACGCGGTGTCGTCGCCTCGCAACTGACGGTTCGCAGCGAAGTCGGCGTGGCGAAGGATGTCGCGCTGGCCGACGACAGCGACCGTCGCGTCGATGTCATCTTCCGCTGAGAGCGGCCAAGCGCGCTGAGCGCGCCTTGATCCTGTGCCACACGGGGGTGGGGTGTCGCGTGACATCCGCGCGCGACGCGGCACGGGCGAATCGCGGTCCTGGAGCCGGCATTGCGCCGGCTTTTTCAATGCAGGGTCTGGCCCTTCATTTCCGGGACCAGGAACCACGTCGCGACCATATCGAGCACATAGATAGCCGCCAGCATCGCAATGGCGGTCTGGAACGAGTAGGCGCTGGCAATCGAGCCGATCACCAAGGGTCCGAAGCCGCCGACGGCACGGCCCGCATTCCACAGCACATTCTGCGCGGTGGCACGCGCCGCGGTGGGATAACCCTCCGACATCAGGGTACCGTAACCGCCGAGCATGCCGTTGACGAAGGCGCCCATCACGATACCGGCACACAGGATCGCCATCGGTGCGCTTAATGTGGCGTACACGCAGACCATGATCGCCGCGCCGGCTTGAAACAGCAGGAAGCTGGGACGTCGGCCGATACGATCCGCCAGCTGTCCGAAGATATAAATGCCGACCATCATGCCGAGGACGGTGGCCGACGTCCACAGACCGGACTTCATCAGCGACAGCCCGAGCGTCTTCGACAGATAGCTCGGCAGCCAGATCGATATCCCGTAATAACCGAAGTTCTGCACCGAGCAGAGCACCAGACAGCCCAGGCTCAGCTTGGTGGTGCGGGCGTCGGCGAACAGCAAGGCGAGCTTGGCACCCCAGCCCGGCTTGGCTTCGCGCTCGCGTTTGGCCTCGATAAAGACCTCGGGTTCATGCAAGGTCTTGCGCATGAACCACGCCGCCAGTGCGGGTAGCACGCCGACGACGAACATGCCGCGCCAGCCGATCATCGGCAGCAGGATCGGCGTCAACATCGCGGCGGCGAGCACGCCGACCTGCCAACCCAGGCCGACATAGGCGGAAGCCCGTGCCCGTTTGGCGGCGGGCCAGCATTCGGCGACCAGCGCCATGCCGATGCCGAATTCACCGCCCAGGCCGAGACCGGCGATCGTGCGATAGACGAGCAGTGCGCGATAGCTCTGCGCAAAGGCACACAAGCCGGTGAAGATCGCGAAGAGGAAGATGGTCCAGGTGAGCACGCGGGCGCGGCCGAAACGGTCGCTGAGCGCGCCGAATACCACGCCCCCGACGACGGAGCCGATCAGGGTCCACGTGACGATCGCGCCCGTTTCGCCGGGCGTCAGATGCAAGGCCGCACCGATGGCCGGCAGCATGAAGCCCAGAATCAGCAGATCGAAGCCGTCCATCGCGTACCCGGCGGCCGCGCCGATCAATGCACGGCGAGCGTAGGGGGTCACCGCGCCATCGGCGGGCGTGTCGGATAAAGCATTCATGGGGAAGTTCGACAGGAGGATGCGACGAGCCGAACGATACCCGTCTCAGAAAACGCTGTCGAGCGTGGCCGTTCACGAGCGGCTCGCAGTCCGCGCGTGACGGTCAGGGGCGTTGCACCCGCGTGACATTACATCGATACGTGATCGATTTGATCGACGTCGAGGAAATGGCTGCGTCCGTGGTGCGCCGACATCGCCTCGCGCACGGCGAGCGTTTCAGCACAGGTCAACGGTGCGGCATGACGGTCCGAGTGACCCAACATGAGGTCGTCGAGCCGGTCGCCGTCGCCGGCAGCCACCATCGACATCGCGTCGATCAAGGCTTGGTCGCTCGACAGACTGGCGTCGCGCATCGCGCCGGCGTCGTGCAGCAGCGACGCGGCAAAGGCGTCCACGACCGCGTCCGATGCCGGAATGCCCGCGTAGCGATCGGTGAACGTTTCTGCTTTTGCAGCCAGCAGTAACAATGCCGCGGATTCGCGGCCCGCTTCACGCGCACCAATTCGGCAACGTGCCGCGAATTCGTGAATATCGGAAAAATGGACTTTTGTGTATTGCAGCCACGCACTTGCTAATTGCAGGTTCATCTCGCTTCCCACACGCCTAAAAAAGTAGACTACCGCCATGAGAATTGATTCGCAACAGGAAATTGTCGAATGTGTGGCGTGTAATCACAATCGATGGACGACGATGCCGCTTGTCATCGTCGGGACTTTCTGCGACGGCGGCGATGCGGTCAATCTGTCTCGTTTCCGACGTAGACCGATTTAAGGGTTAACCCGAAATGCGAACCGATCCGTCGCATTGATTAATCGGCTGCGATCAGCTGCGATTTTGATCAGTGCGACTTTCGGGATCGCGCGAATGTCGATCGTCGTGCGCGGGACGTGACGATTGTTTGACGCAATCGATCAGCGCGCGCAGCGCGGGGGGAATGTGGCGATGTCCGGGGTAATACAGGCAGAGTCCCGGAATCCAGGGGCACCACGCATCCAGCAACGTGACCAGCTCGCCGCGCGCAACGGCATCCGCCGCGCTTTGGAAGGAGACATAGGCAATCCCCACGCCGGCGCAGGCTGCCTGCACCATCAATTCAGGGTCGTCGAGCGTCAATGCACCTGGCACGTCGAGCGCATGCGTCGTGCCATGCCGGGCGAACTCCCAGCGATACCGTTTTCCGCTTGGCATCCGAAAACGGATGCACCGATGCCGCATCAGATCCTGAGGCATCTCTGGACGGCCCTCGGGATGCGCATCGAGATAGGCCGGTGTGGCCACGACGATAAAGCGTGCCTGCGGGCCAAGCGGGACGGCGATCATATCGGCCGGAACGGCTTCCGCCAATCGCACGCCCGCGTCGAAACCGTCGGCGACGATATCGACGAGCCGCCCTTCGGTGACAAGGTCCACCTGAATGGTGGGATGGCGCGCCAGAAAGTCGGGCAAAAAGGACTGAAGCATCACGCGCGCCGCGACATTGCTCGCATTGATTCGCACCGTGCCGCTGGGCGGCCCGCTTGGCGCAACGTCACGCAGGGCGGTGTCGAGATCGCACAGCAAGGGCTGCAATCGCAGGAGCAGCCGCGTGCCGACTTCCGTCGGCGCCACGCTGCGAGTGGTCCGGTGCAGCAGCCGTGCTCCCAGCGATGCTTCCATCGTGCGCATCAGATGGCTGAGCGTCGACGGTGATACGCCCAGCTCGTCGGCCGCCTTGCGGAAACTCCCGTGCGTCGCAATGGCGGCGAAGGCGGTCAACTCTTGCAAAGCCGGCGTGCGATTCATGGGGAATTTTCACTGCCACATATCGGATTGTATCGATAGTAACAGCAGTCTCGAGCGCGTATCTTAAAAGTGTCTCTTCGAGACTTTTCGTTCAAGACCGAGGACATCGACATGACATCGACATCGCATTCCGCGCTTTCCCAAGCTGGCGCAGACGCGCCCGCATCATCTCACTATCCCGCGGCGAAGCCTTCCCCCGCCACGCCGGCAACGTGGTTGATCACCGGCTGTTCGAGCGGCATCGGCCTGTCCCTTGCCCACGCCGCAGTGGCCCGGGGCGACACGGTACTGGCGACGGTACGACGGGCGGACGCGCTCACCGATTTGCAGCGTGACTATCCGGCGCATTTGCACGTATTGATACTGGACCTTACGGACACGGAGGCCGTTCGACGCGTCGTGGACGCAGCGTTCCAGGCGCACGGCGCCATCGACGTGGTGGTCAGCAATGCCGCCTATGGCCTTTTCGGGGCGGCGGAAGAAGTCAGCGATACGCAGATACGGCGGCAGATCGACACCAATCTCGTCGGCTCGATCCAGCTGATTCGCGCGGTATTGCCGCATCTGCGCGCGCAGGGCGGCGGCCATATTCTGCAGGTATCGTCCGAAGGCGGTCAGATCGCCTATCCCAATTTCAGCCTGTATCACGCGACCAAATGGGGCATCGAGGGCTTTGTCGAAGCCACGGCGCAGGAAGTGCTGCCGTTCGGCATCGAGATCACGCTGATCGAGCCGGGCCCGACACGCACGCGTTTCGGTACCGGCCTCGATAGCCCGCCGCCGATGGCGGTGTATGACGACACCCCAGCCGGCGACGTGCGTCGTGCTTTCCAGGATCGCGCCTTTCCGCTGACCGGCGACCCGACGAAGGTCGCGCGTGAAATGGTGGCGCTCGTGGATCGACATCGCCGACCGCGCGGGACGGCATCCGATAAGGCGGCCGCGGCCGGGCAGGGTGCTGTTGCGGCCGGATCGGCAACCGGCACGCCCGCACCCCGCCGCCTGCTCGTGGGCGCCGCCTCGTACGATCGCGTCCGCGCGGCCCTCGTCGAGCGCATCGCTGCGCTCGACGCGCAACGCGACATCGCGCTATCGACGGAAGTCGATAGCTGAGCCGGAGGGCGGCACGTCTCGAAATGGAAGGCACGCCCGCTTTGCCGTCGCATTGGCGATTGCGTCGCGCCGACGCCGCTGCACGGTCGGCGTACGCCGATTCAGCGCTGCGCCGACAAGCTCGGCGTGGACTGCATCAGCAAATTCGCCAAATCGATCAAGTCGAAAACCGGACGCCCGCACAACGCGGCGATGCGCTCGCGGTAGGGCCCCATATTCGTACACTCCAACAGGATCGCGCCGATATGCGGTGCGTTTCGCACCAGCGCCAGCGCGCCGTCGACCACATCCTGACCGACTTGCGCCATATCGCCGACGGCTTGATTGCCGATGATGACCCGGGCAAATGCGCTGTCCGGTGGCATACCCTGGACCGGCGTGGCGGGATCCGCGTCTACCGCCCGAAGATGATCGTCGCTCAGAGACGCCGACGACGCCGTGAGCACACCGACGGTCGCCCGTGACCCTAATAGCGTTCGCAGCAAGGGGATCAGCAACAAGGCGGACGTGCCCATTGGGATGTCGACGGCGTCGGCCATCCGCTGCTGGTGCAGGGCGAGGAAGCCGCAGCTGGTGATGATGGCACGACAGCCCGCATCCTGAAGCGCCCGCGCGGCGTCGCAAAAATCATCGACGAGGCCGGCGGCGCGTTCATGTACGACCCGCGTCGGGGTAGCTTGCGGTACGCGTCGCAATACCACGGGATAGCGATAGCTGTGCGGATTGCCGACGTCGCCGACGGGGCGGGGGAACTGCGTGTCGAGCATCAGGATGCCGAGCGGTGCCGATGACATAGCGTGTAATAAAAAAAATGAAAAAGCGTGCGACGGACTCGTGTTGCCCGGAGAGGCCGTGTACGCGTGCCATGGGCCTGCCGTGCGCCCGATCGCAGCGATGCTACCGGCTTCCCTACAGTCCGCCAACACCGATCGCCTGCAGTATGCTGAAAAAGTGTCTCTGAATTGCAGCACCGTCCTGGCAATCATGTTTTCCAAGGAGGAGAGCCCATGATGGATCCGATCGGTAAAGTAACGTCGCCGCAGCGCGATGGCAGTCCTTCCGCCCCACCCGCTCCGCCGGCATTGGAACCAGCACCGCCTTGCACATTGGTCATCTTCGGCGCCCATGGCGATCTGACGAAGCGGCTCTTGACGCCCGCGTTGTATAACTTGATCGGCAGCAAGGCGCTGGACAAGGGGTTTCAGATCATTGGTGTGGATCGTGTTCCGGGCAGCGACGCCTCTTGGCGTGACGAGCTTGGTCAAACGATGCAAACCTTCACGCAGGATCCGAACGCGGAGTTCTATACGCCGCAGATCGATGCGCAAATATGGGATGACCTGTCGGGTCGGCTGCATTACTTGCAGGCCGATTTCACCGATCTGCAGGCATTGCAGAAATTGCAGGAGCAGATCACCGGCAACGCGGTGTTCTACCTTGCCGTAGCGTCGCGATTCTTTGCAACGGTGGTTGAAAACCTTGGCAAGGTCGGCCTGACGCAGGAGAAGGACGGCAACTTCCGCCGTGTCGTCATCGAAAAGCCTTTCGGATCGGATCTGGCCAGCGCGCGTGAATTGAACACGAAGATCCTGAGCGTGCTCGATGAGCATCAGGTATATCGCATCGACCACTTCCTCGGCAAGGAGACAGTGCAGAACATTCTCGCACTGCGCTTTGCCAATGGCATGTTCGAGCCGCTCTGGCGCGGGCAATACATCGATCATATTCAGATCACCGCGGCGGAAACGGTCGGCGTGGAGGGGCGAGGCGCGTTCTACGAGCCCACCGGCGCCTTGCGCGACATGGTGCCGAACCATCTGTTCCAATTGCTGGCCATGGTGGCGATGGAACCACCGAATTCCTTTTCCGCGGAAACGGTGCGCACGGCGAAGGAACAGTTGTTCGAAGCGATTCGGCCGGTAACCCCCGAGAACGCGGTGCGGGGACAGTACAGCTCGGGCAGCGTCGACGGACGCCCCGTCACCGCTTATCGAGAAAGCCCGGGCGTGGCGCCCGACAGCAATACCGAAACCTATGTCGCGCTCAAGTTGGAAATCGACAATTGGCGCTGGTCCGGCGTGCCCTTCTACATGCGCACCGGTAAATCGATGTTGGGTCGACGCACCGAAGTGGTGGTGCGCTTCAAGCCCGCGCCGTACGCGATGTTCAAGGACGAACCGGTGGACGCGCTGACGCCGAACGATCTCGTGCTGAATATCCAACCGGTTCAGGGATTGACCTTAAATATCAGCGCGAAGGTTCCTGGCCAGAAGATGGATTTGTCGGGCGTCGAGATGAAGTTCCGCTACGAGGATGCCTTCAGCCAGACGCCGAATGTCGGCTACGAGACCTTGCTGTACGACTGTCTGTGCGGGGATGCCACCTTGTTCCAACGTGCCGATAATATCGAGGCGGCATGGCGGGTCGTCGATCCCGCGTTGAAGGCGTGGGCGGCCGATGCGGGCGGACCGCAACTGTATGCCGCCGGCTCGGAGGGTCCCGAGGCGTCCGACGCCTTGCTGGCGCGCGAAGGGCATAGCTGGGCGTCGTTGAAGCGCCCGGTCAAGTAAGGGCCGATCCGACGCGCTTTCGGAACGATGTCGATGCGAGCGCGCCGGATGGAAAAAAGGGGCCAGGCAGAAATGCGCTGGCCCCTTTGCTATGTGGCTCGCTGCAGGAAGACGCTGCAGTTCCCTATGTCTTCACTCCAGCGCGGACATGATGCGTACGATGGGCGGGATGTTCTTCCAGCAGCTTGCGCGTTACCCCATTGGTCCATCCGAAGCCATCCTGCAACGGATATTCGCCGCCGCCTCCGCCCGCCACCGCATCTGCCGCATCCGGCGCGTTGTTGACGTGCAATGCGTATTTTTCCACCAGCTTGCTTTCGCGCTGATAGATGGCACCCACGGTGTCGAGCCAGCGGTGGGCAATGTCCTGCGCGAGGCCGCGCTGGTTGTAGCGACGCAGTCCTTTCACCGCGATCCATTGCAACGGCGCCCAGCCGTTCGCCTTATCCCATTGCTGCGGGCTGTCGATTTCGGTGGTCACCAAACCGCCCGGCGCGAGCAGGCGGCCGCTTATCGCCTGCGCGACCTGATGGGCCTGCTCCTGCGTCGCGAGTCCGACGTAGAGCGGCGTGGCGGCTGCGGCGGTGACTTCCTCGCGACGTCGACCGAGTCGCCAGTCGTAATCGACGTAGGCGCCGTCCTTCTCGCTCCACAGATAGCGATCGATGGCGATGCGGCGCGCTTCGGCCAAATCGCGAAAACGCGTCTGGCCTGCCATGTCGCCGCTCGCGCCGCTCAAACGCGAGATCTGCGTTTCGAGCTTGTAGAGGAAGCTGTTCAAATCGACCGGCAGGATGGCGGTCGTGCGAATCGTGGAGAGATCGGTCGGATCGGCCAGCCAACGCGAGCTGTAATCCCAGCCCGAAGCGGCGCCGGCGCGGAAATCCCGGAACAGCTCGGACTTGTAGGCGTCGGGTTTCACGCTGCCATCGGCGCCCTGAATGCCCGGCTGAATCACGCCGGCCAGGCGGCCGGCTTCGACGTCCTCCAGAAAGCCCTCGTCGCGCGGCGTGTCGCGTTCATCCCAATAACGATTCAACAGGGCGCCGTCTTCCATCCGGACGACATGACGATAGGCGTCGCCGCGCTTCGTATCCTCGGCACCCTCCATCCAGAATGCATATTCGCGCAGCAATTGGGGCAGGAAATGAACGGCGCGTTTCAAACCGTGCTGCTCGAACAGGTCCACCATCAGCGCGAAGACCGGTGGCTGCGAACGGCTGATATAGTAGCTGCGATTCCCGTTCGGAATATGGCCGTACGTATCGATCAGGAATGCGAAATTATCGGCCATATTGCGCAACAAATTCAGGCGGCCGCTTTCCGCCAGGCCCAGCATCGTGAAGTATGAGTCCCAGTAATACATCTCGCCGAAGCGGCCGCCTGGCACCACATAATCGAAAGGCACCGGCAACAGCGATCCATTGGCCGGGTGGGAGTCAGGCGTGCGGCTCAGCACGTCCCACAACGAGTCGATATGCGCGATGATCGATTGCGAAGGGTCCGAGACGTAGTGACTATTGTGCACCTGCTCCGTCGTGAAATGATCGGCGACGAAGGCGCGCAGATCGAATCCGGGTAGCGCATGATCGGCACGATAGCGCGCGATGATCGCCTCCGGATCGCGCAATGGCTGGCAATCGACGAAGGTCTTGCTGTCGGGGAAAACGCGGGACTCCTGGATGGCGACGAACATCTCCTGATACCGGTCTGCCGGTGTCAGGACGTCCGACGCTGCGACATGTTCGACACCAGGCGCTTTGCCGCCTTGGGCGAGCGCCTTTGCTGAATGTTGCGTCATCGTGCTGCCTCCTTCCATGTGAAGCACCTCGATTCACTCTAGCAGAGATGCATCGCGTTCGCGGAGGGCGCAGCGTAAGTCCTTGTCGCAAGGATGATTTCCTTGGTAAGCGAAGTGAAGGTTGGCCGACAGTTGCATGAAACGTCGTTGCGTCCCAGCCCCGTCATTCAAGCGATCAAGTGATCGCTGTCAGCGCGGGATCGTCGATCGAGGTCAACGCGTCGACGAAATCCTTTGCAATTTGAGATAACGGTTCGTAACGCGAATACATCAGGTTGACGGCCATCGGCACGCGCGGCGTCAACGGTCGCGTCACGACACCGGGCCAGACCTGGCCGAAGACGGCGATCTCATCGGCGATGGCGATGCCCAATCCCGCCTGCACCAGAGAGCAGGCGATATGCGTCAGCCGGACTTCGATCGCGGGCCGTACATCGAGGTTCGCGCTGTCGAACAACTGCTGCGTCAGCGCGCCCATCGGCGTATCGGGCGCATAGCCGATCAGGCTGTCTTGATCGAGCGCCTGCACCTCGATCTGTTCCAGGCGCGCGAGCGGATGAGATTCGGGCAGGACCACGACCAGCCGATCCTCGAAGATCGGCCGCTGCAGGATATTGGGATGATCGAGCGAGAACATGGCGACGCCCACCTCGGCCTGCTGTGTCAGCAGCGACTGAACCAGTGCCGCGGCGGTTTCCGTAACCAGGTTCACGCGGACTTGCGGGTAGCGACGGCGAAAGCGCGCCAAGGCAATGGGGATCAAGGTTTCGCCCAGGCTCGGACTTACGACCAATTGAATGGCGCCGGTGGTTTTCTCGATCAGATCGTTCGCGACCTCGTTGATGCGCTGGATGCCCTGATACACCGTCTTCACTTCGGCGAACAGACGCCGTGCTTCCGGCGTGGGATACAGCCTCCCTTTGATGCGCTCGAACAGCTTCAATCCCAGGCGCCTTTCCGTGTGGGCGATCATGCGGCTGACGCCCGGCTGAGAGACGCAGAGCAGTTTTGCCGCGCCGCTGACCGAGCCGGTCACCATGATGGCGCGGAATACTTCGACTTGTCGCAAATTGATCTGCATCGAGGGGCGGGGCTATGGCGGCGTGGCGCGGGGAGGGTGATCGGGCGGTGCGTGAAACCGGAGGATGACGAGAGGTTATAGGAGCCATAAAATAGCGTATAGCCGCGGGTGGTGTGCGCGCCACGACCGCCCCCATTGGCGTCGATTTTTTCTCAGGAGCTCCGTACCCGCATGTCGACTTCGCCCACGCTGCACATCCGTCCCTTTACGGTCGCCGACGAAGAAGCGGTCGTCGATGTCATCCTGCCGATCCAGCGCGAAGAGTTCGGCGTGGCGATCACCGCCGACGACCAGCCCGACCTGCGTGCGATACCGGATTTCTATCAGCAGGGCTGCGGCAACTTCTGGGTGGCGGAGGTAGCGGGGCAGGTCGTGGGAACGATTGGCTTGAAAGATATCGGCGCAGGACAAGCGGCCTTGCGGAAGATGTTCGTGGCCGCGTCCTATCGCGGACGGGAGCATGGCGTCGCGCATGCGCTACTGGCGCGCCTGCTGACGGATGCGCGTGCAGCGGGGGTGCGCGAGATATGGCTGGGCACCACCGACAAGTTTCTCGCCGCGCACCGCTTCTACGAAAAACAGGGCTTCTCGCCGATATCCGCGGACGCGTTGCCGGATCGCTTTCCGAGGATGGCCGTGGATAGCCGCTTCTATCGGCTGGCGCTGGCCTGAGGCGCATCCACCGACCATGTCACAGCAACGGCGCACTCCCCCCCGTGAACCCTGGGCACACAGGAGGCCTACCGATCGACTTAGCGTTTTGCCAGATCCAACGCATTCGTCATATCGCCCATGACGGGGAAGCCGTTGGCGCGTAAGGCATCGTCGCGCTGTTTCAGGCCGTCCAACACCTCGAGTCCGAACGTGCGCGTGATCAGCCGGAGGAAGGAGCCGGTATCGTACTGCGTGTGATCGACAAAGCCGCGCTTGGCCATGGGCGACACCAGCAGCGCGGGAATCCGCGTGCCCGGACCCCAGCGGTCGCCCTTCGGCGGCGCGACGTGATCCCACCAGCCGCCATTTTCGTCGACGGTGATCAGGATCACCATGTCGTTCCATTGCGGGCTGTTGCGCAGCACGTTGACGATGTGCGCGATATGGCGGTCGCCGGAGGACACATCCGCGTAACCGGCATGCAGATTGAGATTGCCTTGCGGCTTATAGAACGTGACGGCCGGCAATTTACCCGCTTGCGCATCGGCGAGGAAATGGTTCGTCGACGTCTCGTCGCCCAGCCCGCCATCGCGCAGATGCTCGCGCCGCGACGCGGTCGTCGGCCCGAGATTCTCGAAATAATTCAGCGGTTGATGGTGCCACTGGAAATTAGGGATCGGCGGCGTGCCATTGGTGATGTTCTTGCCCTGCGCATCGATCGCTTGCTGGAAGGCGCCCGAATACCAGGCCCACGACACGCCTTTCTTGTCGAGCTTGTCGCCGATATGTTCGTGCCGCTGCGGCGGACAGACCATCGCGTTTTCCGGATTCGTCATATCCGCCACGCCATTGGCATCCAGTTTGACCTTCGGCGGCGTCGGAATATACGGCGGCAACATCGTGTTCACGCCATAGCTCAGGCGCGTGCCATCGGGCAGCGTTTCTTCGGGCGTCAACGCGCTCGGACCGAATTTCGGGATGCCCTGCATGGCGCTCGCCGGTGAATCGGCCAGCGGCTTCAGATTGGGGTCGTGTGGATCGCCGCTGACAGTGGTCGCGATCACGGACTTGCCGATACTGGAGGCCGCATTCGGATAGCGCGGTGCCGCGGCGGCAATCAGATATTGGTGATTCAGGAAGGAGCCGCCGAAGGCGCCTTGGAAGAAGTTGTCGCAGAGCACGAACTCGGTCGCCAGATTCCACAATTGCAGGCTATAGCTGGTATTCGTGTAATAGCCCATCGGGAAGCCACCCGAATCGGCCCAGGCGACGAACATATTGTTCTTGCCGCCGTTGATCTGCATCTGGTTCTGATAGAACACATGCCATAGATCATGCGTGATGATCGACAAGGGCAAGGACTCGCCACCGGGGCCGCGCAGCGGGAAGGGCGCATTCGGCAGATTCGTTTGATATTGCTCGCCGGCCTTGTACGTCACGCCGTCCGCGTCTTGATCCTTCGGCACCCAGCCGTCGGGCACGCTCGGCAGCGATGGCAGGACCGTGACGCCATCGCGGTCGAGTTGCTGGAATGCCGAGGGCGGGACCGACGACAGCGGCGATTGGAGACCGGGGAAATCGGCAAACAGATTATTGAAGCTGCGGTTTTCCGCATAGATCACCACCACATGCTTGACGCGCTCGCGTAGCAGCTTGTCGACGGCATGGGCGGGCAAAGGGGCCGCATGATGCGTGCCGTCGCGCGGTGCCGCAGCGGATTCCCCGCTCGCCAGCACGCCGCCGAGGCCCATGGCGGTCAGGCCGCCCAGGAAGCGGCGACGCCCCTCTTTCGGCGTACCCGCCGCGCTGCCGGGCGTCGATGCGGCGGACGGTTCGGCGGAAGCGGAGGACGCGGTCGGATCTTCTTTGGGCGACGACGGCGGTACGGACTTCGACATGAGACGATTCCTTCGTGGAGGGGGAGCGATGAATGCGGCGTGCTTGCGACGCGCGATGGGCCACACTGCGCCTATGATCGGGGCGTTAGATGACAGTTTGATGACGTCATAAACCGGTCACAACCGGGTGCGCCGCTATTCTCGCGGGAGACGGACGGTTTCAGCGCAGTGGTGGCGCGGCCGTGGAGCCCCGCTCCAGCCACTCGGGCGCGAAGCGATTTCCCGCTGTCTGCAGGTCGCGCCGGTCCGATGCGGCGGTGACGGCAGCAGCGGTGGTGACAGAGACGGCATTGCTCGCGTGGGTGCCGGTCGCAGCGTGGGCGCCTGTCGTCGCGGCCGTCTGCATCATCGTCAGCAAGCGCTCGGCTGCCTGCCGTCCGATGCGATGCGTATCCACCCGCATCGTGGTCAAGGGGGGATGCGCCTCGGCGGCCAGTGCGAGGTCGTCGAAGCCGGTGACCGACAGGGCCGTGGGGACGGCGATGCCGCGTGCCGCGGCTTCGCGGAGGACCCCCAGCGCCAGCATGTCGTTGCCGCAGACGATGGCGGTTGGCGGGCAGATTTCCGGCGCACGCAGCGCTTTCGGCGGCTGCGCTGGGTCGATGCTGCGTTCCGATGCTGTCACCCTCGGTCGATCGAGATCCATGATCGCCCGCAGGCTTTCCCGGCCGAAGGCCAGTGTCGCCGGGCCTTCGCGTTGATGCTCCGGGCGGATAAAAAGGCCATGCCGTTGCAACGCGCGATGCAGGCCGGCTTGGCGCGCCTGCACGCGATCGTTGTCCGCTGCCGGCTGGAACACGGCGCCGAAGCTGCGGTGGCCCAATGCCACCAGCCGTTCGACGATCTGTTCATAGGCGGCGGCATTGTCGAAGCCAACGCACACGTGCGGGCTGTCGTCCCGATAGGCGTAGGTGACCACGTAGGGGACGCGATAACGCTGCAACGCGTCGAATACCTCCGGCGGGTGCGCTTCGCCGACCAGCGCCAGCGCTTCGACCCCGCGCGCGAGCATCGCCTGCACTTGCGTCAATGCCTGCGCAGGCGCGTAGTTCGAGCAACCGAGGAACAAGGTGATGCCATGTTCGGCGAACGTGGCCTGCATGCCGCTGACCTGCGAGGCGAAGACCTGATCATCCAGCGTCGGGATGATGATGCCGGCGATATGCGTGCGCGTGGAGGCCAGCGCGCGTCCGGCGGCGTGCGGAATCCAATTCAATGCCCGCGCCGCTTCCTCGACGCGCGTCCTGACCGCGGCGGACACCTTCCCCGGATCGTTGTAGACACGTGAGACGGTCGCCGTGGAGACGCCGGCCTGGCGCGCGACGTCTTCCAGCACGCTGCGACCGTTGCCCCGGCGCGCGCGCGCCGTGCCGCCCGTGCGGCTGGGCTTGGAGCGGGGGGGCGTCGGGACGTCGGATTCGGGCATCGATCGGATGAAGCGGGGAACGGGTGCGGATCAGGCCCGCTTGGCGATCCGGGCGCGGAAGTGTTCGGTGCCATCGACGATCTTGTCGAGAACCGCATCCAACGCCCAGAAACGTTCGCGCACATCATAGTCGATCACGCGGCAGCGGATCGACGCGAAGGTGCCGATACGCTGATGGTACATCTTCGCGAGCGCCGGATAACCGAGGGATTCCGACACGGCGCACAGAACCAGGAAAGTCGCCAGTTCGTCGGCCAGTGCAGGATCTTCGTCGGCGTGATTGCGCAGCCAGTTGTACAGATCCGGATGAAAGTTCGTGAAGACGCCGTTGAAGCCGCCCGAGCCGGCAAGCATCGCATCGCGTGCGATGGCCGCGTTGGCGTTCAGGATCTGCAGTTTCGAGCCTTCCGCCAGTTTCACGCGGCGCTTGACGACTTCCAGATCGCAGCTCACGTCTTTCAGCATGATGAAGCGGCCGGTGTCGATGCAGAAGCGCAGTTCGTCGTCGCTCAGCAGGCGACGATACGGCGCTGGGCACTCGTACAGGCCGAGCGGCATATCGGCCGGCAGACGATCCAGCAGATATTGCAGGTTCGATCGGAACGCGTCGCTGCCTTGCTGTTCCGGGTCGAGACGGTTCGTCACCAGCACGATGCCGTCGGCGCCGGTCTTCGCGGCGACGAGCAATTCCTCCACCTGCTTGTCCAAATCATTGCTGATATGGCCCGACACCACCACCGGCACGCGGCCGGCGACCTTGTCGACGACGTGCTTGCCCAGTGCGCCGCGCTCCTCCAGCGTGAGCTTCAACATCTCGCTGGATTGGCAAACGGCGAACAAGGCGTCGGAGCCATTGGCGAGATACCACTCGATAAGGCGGTCGAGGCCCGGATAGTCGATCGTGCCATCATCGTGGAACGGCGTCAGCATCACGGGCACGATGCCCTTTACAACGGTGGCTTGCGCGGCGGAAGCGGAGAGGGAGGACATCGATAGCACCTTGTTTTTAAGCTTGCAACATAAGCGTGTAGACGCGCATGAAGACGCGCGTGAAAAAGAAGCGCGCGGCGGATCAGCCTTCGACGATCGGCTTGCGCACCAGAATCAGATAACTCATCGCACCGACGAAGGCGATCGCCGCGGCCGTCAGCAAGGCCGGCACGAAGGACCATTTCTCGGCGATGATGCCCGTCAGGATCGGTGCCAAGGCACCGCCCAGGAAACCGCCGAAATTCTGCAGCGATCCCAGCGACGCGATGCGGCTCGGCGGTGCGGCGGCGGTGGCCAGTGCCCATGAACTGGCCGAGGCGGCGTTGGCGAGGAAGATCACCACGGAGATGCAGGCCAGCGCGATCGTATTGCTTTGCACCAGGGCGGCCGGGATCGTGAAGCACACCATGCCGAGCATGGCGAACACGACGGCATTCCGACGCGCGATCACCGGCTGTGCGGTCTTGCTCGTCACCAGATCCGAGAACCAGCCGGCGGCGAGCGATCCCAAAAAGCCGCAAAAGAACGGCACCGATGCCGCGACACCGGTCCGAGCCAGGCTCATATGCCGCTCTGCCGTCAGATAACCGGGCAGCCAGGTCAGGTAGACCCAGTTCAGATAGACGGAGCCGAAATAGCCGATCAACATGCCCCAGGTGGTGGCGTGGCGGAACAGTCCCAGCCAGTCGTTCAGCGTCATCGTCGGGCGTGAGGCGGGGGCATGGGCATCAAGACCCTGCTCCAGATAGGCAACCTCTTCCGCCGTCATCCGCGCCTTGTTCGGGTTGCGATAGACCGCGAGCCAGACCAGCGCCGCTACCAGCCCGGCCGCGCCGGTGATGATGAAGGCCCAGCGCCAGTGAAACGAGGTCAGCAGGATCGACAGCAGCAGCGGCGCCAGCGCGGAGCCGAGCGGCGATGCCGAGTTGAAGATGCCGGTCGGCTTGCCGCGCGAGCGCAGCGGGAACCAGTCGCTGACCACGCGGGCGGCCGACGGGAATTGCGGCGCCTCGCCGATGCCGAGCACGATCCGCGCGACGATAAACCAGCCGAAGGTACCGACGATACCGCCGGCGGCCTGAGCGAGCGACCAGACGATCAGGCCGAAGCCCAGCAGCTTACGCGCGCCGATCCGATCGACGAGCCAGCCTACCGGCAATTGGAAGATGGCATAGGTCCACGAGAACGCCGACAGCAGAAAGCCCATTTGCGCCAGCGACAAATGCATGTCGTCGCGGATCAGCGAGTTCGCCACCGACAACACGCCGCGATCGAGGTAGTTGATGATGCCGCTGATCATCAGCAAGGTCAGTGCGATCACCTGCGTGCGGCGGATGCGTGCCGGAACCGGCAACGCGCCACTCGATGGCATCGGCTGCGGCGTGTCTGCTGCGGCAGGCGCGCCTTGGGCCAGCGCGGCCCCGCTCGATTTTGAATGCATGGAACAGTCTCCGTATCGGTAATCGGTCGTCTGGCCCGCTTGCCGTCGCCATCACAGAGGCGGAAATCGGGATCGATCGCGACCTGCTGTCAGGCGCCGTTGCGTCGGGCCGTAGCGCCCGGACCGGGCGCAACTCAAAAATAAGGCGTCGTGCCGGATAGGCGCGACTGCCGCAACCGATCAGGTGGCGGCGTCCGCGAGTACTTCCGCGCGTGTCGGAATCGACGTTTGCGCACCGTGCCGCGTTACGCTGAGCGCGGCGGCGCGTTGACCGAATGCAATCGCGTCGGCCATCGCTTGACCGGCAGCGCGGGCGGCGGCGAAGCCACCCGCGAAGGTATCGCCGGCAGCGGTCGTATCCACGGCCGTGACCTTGTGTGCGGGGACATGACCCTTTGACGGGCCACCGTTCGAATCGGCTGCCTTCGTCGACGAGGCTTGCCAGAACACGCCGTTTGCGCCGAGCGTGACGATGACGTAGGCGGCGCCTTGCGCCAGCAGTGCCGCGGCGGCGCGCTCGGCGTCCTCGGCATCGCGCACCGGAATGCCCGACATCAGTTCGGCTTCCGTCTCGTTGACCACCAGATAATCGACCTGGGCCAGTAGCGCGTCCGGCAAGGGCCGTGCCGGCGCGGGATTCAGCAGTACGGCGGTATTCTGGCGGACCGCGGTGGCGATCGCGTATTCGACGGTCGCGAGCGGCGTTTCCAACTGGCAGATCACCATATCGGCGGCGCCGATCGCGGCAGACGCGGCGTCGACATCGTCGCGCGTCAGCGCGTCGTTCGCGCCGCCGACGATGACGATGCTGTTGGCGCCATCCTGGGCGACGCTGATGACGGCGATGCCGCTGCTGCCGGGGACGGTGCGCAAGGTGCCGGTCTCGATCCCGTCCGCCTTGAGGCCATCGCGCAGCGTGGTCCCGAATGCATCGTCGCCGACGCAGCCCACCATCGTCACCGTCGCGCCCAGCCGCGCCGCCGCCACCGCTTGATTGGCGCCTTTACCGCCGGGAATCGTCTCGAAGCCGGTGCCGGCCAAGGTTTCTCCAGGAACCGGCAATCGCGGCGCCCGAACGACGAGATCCATATTGGCGCTGCCGACCACGACGATCGACGGGCTCTTCCGAGCGGAGGGGGTGACGGGGCTCAAGCGCAATCTCCTTCATCTGCTGGCACGGCGGCAATGCCGTGATGTTAGCGCTTACACTTGCGGACTCGCGATGGCGCCAATGAAAGTGTTAGCGCTTACATTTTCATCTGAAAGCGATTGCAAATGCAAGTGTTTGATGGGGAAACGGGGTAAACCCCAGGAATCGAGGTGCGTCGACGGCCATGTTCGCTCTTATCGGTCGCTATCGGCTTATATCATGCGCCTTGTGTGGCCTGGCCTGGCCTGCCGTGCCGCCCGGCGGCGCCGCGAGCGCGACGCCGGGATTGTGTCGGTCCGGCCGGTGAAACGCTAGGGCAGCGTGATAGTGAGGCTGGCCTGTTGCGGGCCCACCTTGACCAGGTCCGAATACGGCGCCAGCGCTTGCAATGTCGAATTCCGCAGATAGGTCTGCAGGCCGAGCAGGGCGACGATGCCGATCAGCAGGAAGACGGCGGCAAAGCTCCACAACGGTGCCTCGCGCTTCAGCGTGTGCTCGATCTGGTCGGGAAGGGCCCAGTGCGGCGCGAAGGCGGCGCGCTTGCCTTTCATATTGGCGATCTCGTCGCCGAGACGCGCCGTCAGATAGGCCAGTTTTTCCGGGCCTTCGAGCAAGTACTTGCCTTGAAAGCCGAGCAGCAGACACATATGGAAGACTTCCAGGCTCTGCAATCGTGCGGCGCCCTGGGCCCGGCATTCCTCCAGATAGCGGAAGAAATTCTCGCCTGCCAACTGCTCGCCGAACAGCAGCAACTGCAGCGGGCGCCGCTCCCACTCGTCGCGGATCGAGAACGTCGAGGCGAGCACGGATTCGTCGATGGCCGCGCAGAACGCGAACTTCGACGTAAAGATATCCTCGGCCGCGACATTCATCTTTTTTGCGCCGCGCTCGAAGTCGTTCAGAAATTGCTGGATCCGATCGAGGAAGGCGGCGACGTTCTCCGGCTCGCGGCCGCGCTTCAGCAGAAACAGCATGAAAAAACCGTCGTACAACAAGTCCAGCAAGGACTTGACCTCATAGGACGGCGCCGCCGGGGTCGATTGCGACGGGGGCGGTGCGTGGTCACCGAACAGCGAAGGGGCTTGGCTCATGATGTGACGGCGATTAATTCGAGACGGAGATTGTTGATGCCGGCCGGCGCGTAGATCGTCAGCGACTGCGCCTGCAACATGCGCTCGAACAGCATGCCGCGCGTATCCAGCGAGAAATAGCAAACGCCGGGGCGTACCGGGATGGCCGGTGGCACTTGCGGCGTATAGCTCAGGCGCAGACCCGGCATGGCCGACTGCACCAGCTTGTCGACATCGTCGGGCGCGCCCAGCTTGAAGCGCGCCGGCACCGCTTCGACCAGTTCGACGTTCGGCATGTCGGCCGAGACCGCCAGGAAGAACGTCGTCTTTTCGTCGATCTTGCCGGAGTCGATGCGACCGAGGTGGAACGACGGCCGAACCTGTTCCAGCGGAATGATGAAATAGCGCTCGGAAATCACGGTATCCAGCAGCTCGCGCAACATCGTATCCAATCGCGCGAAGCCCGGACCCGGCTCGTCGTGTTTGTACGGCGGCAGATCGGCGAGCGTGTAGTTTTTCGAGAACGTCATCAACTGCCCCGTCACGCGCAGCAACTCCTGGAACAGGCGCTCCGGATGCAGGGACGGATGCTGGTGCAGATGCGCCAGCGTGGCAAAGGCCGCATTCGCCGTATGCAGCAGCCAGAACGACGCGATATCGCCGGAACGGAATTCGATGATGTTCTTGCTCGGCTCGCGATGAAAACCGTACAAGGCATTCACTTTCGCCTGCAACGCATCGATCAATCGGCGCAAGCGGTTCAGCAGCAGTGGCGACGCTTCGATTGCGAGGCTCGGCGGCACGAAACTCTCATCCAGTTCCCAGCCCGATGTTGCCGTGCGCCGTACGCGCACCAGCGGCACCGACAGGAATTGGTCACGCGGTTCATGTTGTGCGATCAGTCGCACCGCCTTTTTCAAGACCGTGATGTCGGCTTCCACCGCATCGGTGTAGAGATCGGCGGCCATCTGCGTTTCCGAGACAAAGCGCGCGGTAAATCCTTGCTCGTCCACGTCGGCGCTGTTGCGTCCTGCGTCACGCGTCGGATGAATGGCCAGATAGAAGACCACTTCGTCGCTACCTTCGGCCATCGTGTCCAGCGCGACCGAGGGCGGCAGCGCATCGGCTTGCGGCGCCGCATAGAGTTCGCCGTCGGGGAAGATCAACGACAGTTGCGACAATCGGAGGACGTTGCTGCCCAAGGCATCCATGTCGATGCGCAAGGTCCGCACGCCCCAGTTATAGGGCTGCAGTGCCTGGGTTGCCTCGAACAACCGCGCCTCGTGATACGCGTCCTGCTTTTGGAAATGCTGTGGGCGCAGGAACAATCCTTCACCCCATAAAACCTTGTCCGAATAACTCATTGGTTTCCCCGCCTCGCCGCGTCGTTTCACATTTGCTGCACCCGGCTTGCCGCGTCAGTGCGGCAAGGTGAAAGGAGCGGCCATTTTTACGTATCCTCGCCCTGGTGTATTCTCGGGTCGGTCGTTGTTGCCGTTTTACCGTCTTTGGACTTTCCTTTATCGACGAATAATCCATCGCTATTGGCAATTCACCATGGAAAGCATATTGAGTGACTGTTGCGCCGCACTGTCCGCGGCCACGATCGGCGTACCAGCGGTAACCGTCATCGCGCAGGCATGCATGCCCACCAGCACGCCGGATTTCTCGGACTGCTTCGGATCGAATACCAAACGCCAACGCTGGCTGGCCGGCTGGCGGAAAAGCGCGACAATCCCAAGCGCACCCGCTTCGTAAGGGACCTTTTCAGTAGACGTGTAACGCTGTCCCGGAATCAAGGTCACTTCGCGAACCTGCATCAGATCCTGTCCAAGAACCTGTTTTTCCTTGTTCGGATCGAGAAAAGTGTCGAAAGGCGCCTGCTGGAAGCTGGTCGGATCTTTCAAGGCATAGATTCGAACGATCAGCGCGAGGCCGCGCTTTGTCGTGCCGGCATTCAGATTCGTCCCGGCATCCAATGTCAACGCGATTTGGCGCGGCGGCTTTTGCGAGTCCGGAACCGGGGGTTTGCCGATGCCGACGGCCTGCAATGCCGCGGATCCTGCCGTACCGATCAGGCCGACACCGGCCGCACAGCCGCCAAGCAGCAGGGCGCCCGCCACGCTCACTATCGCGCTCGACATCCCCTTTCCCCACCGGCGTGTCGTATCCGCGCGCGCCGTCTTGTCTATCGCCATCATTCGTTTCGCTTCTCGTTGCGCCTTCATCGCGTCCCTAAGACACGTCCGTCGTATCGTGATCCGACGTTCAATGGTATTGCAACTACGGTTCAGTATCGTGGCATAGCGCCCGACATTATTGCTGATGGCAGCCAGGAATAGTTATTCGTGGGCACTGCCCCGCTTTTTCTTTCTAAAACCTTTCATTGGAATATTTGTGAAAGCTTTGTGACGTCTTTCAGGCTTTCCGACATCAAACATTCATCGTTCGGTAAAGAAGGCTTCAGCTTTCCGAGAATCACCGATGTACCCCCACGCTCAAGCTAAAAATACACGAAAATTCAAGGCTTGCGCGAGTCTTCTCCTGTCCTTGGAGGGCG
Source organism: Robbsia sp. KACC 23696 (assembly GCF_039852015.1). Taxonomy (NCBI): domain Bacteria; kingdom Pseudomonadati; phylum Pseudomonadota; class Betaproteobacteria; order Burkholderiales; family Burkholderiaceae; genus Robbsia; species Robbsia sp. KACC 23696. The sequence continues at coordinate 742,638 of NZ_CP156626.1, forward strand.
GTTCCGTTCTCGATCCCCCGTTGTCAGTGATCAGAATGGCCTGTACTATAACAGCCGTTATTTTACAAAGCGCGCTTTAAAACTGTCGACAGAAATCGAGGCTAGACGGCTCTGGTTGGTCTGAAGCTTTTCGATGGCTGAGTGGCGGTAGTATTCCAGCGGGCGACACGAAGTCAACCCAGTAGTCGTACGAGACAAACCTCTCTTTCATCGGAACATGACCATCCAACGCACCCTCCAAAAAGCCGCATTCGCCTTGACCGTCTGTGCCCTGATGGCCGGCTGCGCCTCCACGCAGAAGCCGACGCCGTTGAGCGCGGATGCCTATAACAAAAAGCTGAGCGACGCGGATGCGGTCTGGAAGGCCGGTGATACGGACAAGGCGATCCCGCTATACCAGGATCTTGCAAAGGACGACCCGACGCGTGAAGAGCCGTGGTCGCGGATCGCGCAGATTCAGTTCTCGCAGGCGCACTACGGTCAGGCAATCGTCGCCGCGCAAGAAGCGCTGCAGCGCGATGACAGCGACCGCCAGGCGCGCAGCGTCCTGGCCGTCAGCGGCCTGCGCGTCGCGACGCAGTCGCTGGAAGAGCTGCGCAAGGACAGCGCGCTGGTAGGCGATGCGACGACCGATGCGCGGATTCTCGCGCAGCAATTGCGGGACACCTTGGGTGAAGCGACGCTGTTCCCGGATGAAGTGAAGGACGACAAGCCGAAGCCGAAGCGGATCGTCCGCCGTCGCGCTCCGGTGCATAAGGCTGCGCCGGCCGACGGCGCGACGCCGGCACCGGCCGGTGCCGCAGCGGGTGGGAGCACTGGCGGCGCTGCTGCCGGCGGCGGTTCCGGGAATCCGTTCGGCGCGCTGAAGTAAAGGCGTCGGCGCCGGTGCCGAGGGGCACCGGGTTCGGCAGACTACGCAGAACAAGGAGAACAGACGATGGCAAAGAAAGAAAGCGTGCAGAAGCGGTTGCAGAAAGTCCGTCCTCCGCGCGTGCAACTGACGTATGAAGTCGAGCGCGGCGACGCGATCGAGGTGAAGGAACTGCCGTTCGTGATGGGTGTCGTGGCCGATCTGGCCGGACAGTCCGAGGTCGAGCAGCCGAAGCTGCGCGATCGCAAGTTCGTCAATATCGATCGCGACAACTTCGACGACGTCATGAAGGCGATCGAACCGCGTGCGGCGTTCCAGGTGGAAAACCGCCTCAGCGATGCCGGCGGCAAGTTCGGCGTGGACCTGACGTTCAAGTCGATCGACGATTTCTCGCCCGACGCCGTCGTCCAGCAGATCGATCCGTTGCGCAAGCTGATCGAGGCGCGTTCGAAGCTGGCCGATCTGCGCAACAAGATGGCCGGCAACGACAAGCTGGAAGACCTGTTGAGCGATGTGCTGCACAACACGGAGCAGTTGCAGTCGCTGGGCCGCCAGCCGTCGGCGGATGGCCATGGCAAGCCCAAGGACGAGACGTCCTGACGTCCGCGCCGCCGCACCCCATCGAAACCTAAGCGATCAACAGAGCGACCCGATGAATCAACCTTCCGCAGCGGCCCTGCAGGCCGCCGACACCCAGACCGAAACGGCCGAAAGCTCCTTGCTCGACCAGATCGTCGCGCAGAGCAAGGTCGCGAAATCGGATACCGAACATGCGCGTGCGAAGGACCTGATCGGCGAACTGGTGAACCAGGTGCTGGACGGCACGGTCGTCGTCTCGGACAACCTGTCGGCGACGATCGACGCCCGTGTGGCCGAGCTCGACAGCCTGATCTCCGCGCAACTGAGCTCGGTGATGCATTCGGCCGAGTTCCAGAAGTTGGAAAGTACCTGGCGCGGCTTGCATTACCTGGTGCACGAGAGCAATACCGGTTCGACGATCAAGATCAAGGCGCTGTCCGCGACCAAGCGCGAGCTGGTCCGCGACTTCAAGTCCGCGATCGAATTCGACCAGAGCGCCTTGTTCAAGAAGGTCTACGAAGAAGAGTTCGGCACGTTCGGCGGTGCGCCGTTCGGCGCATTGATCGGCGATTTCGAGATTTCGCGTCAGCCCGAGGATATGTTCTTCATCGACCAGATGTCGCACGTTGCCGCCGCGGCGCATGCGCCCTTCATCGGCTCGGCGTCGCCGGAGCTGCTGGGTCTCGAAACCTTCTCGGACCTCGGCAAGCCGCGCGATCTCGGCAAGGTGTTCGACACCGTCGAATACACGAAGTGGAAGTCGTTCCGCGATTCGGAAGACTCGCGCTACGTCGGCCTGACGCTGCCGCGCTTCCTCGGCCGCCTGCCGTTCAATCCCAAGGACGGTGAGGTTGCCGAGACCTTCAACTTCGTTGAAGAAGTGGACGGCACCGACCACAGCCGTTATCTGTGGTGCAACGCGGCCTGGGCCTTCGGCGCGCGCCTGACGTCGGCATTCGACGACTTTGGCTGGTGCGCGGCGATTCGTGGGGTGGAAGGGGGCGGCCTGGTCGAGGACCTGCCGACGCATACGTTCAAGACCGATGACGGCGAAGTGGCACTGAAGTGCCCGACCGAAATCGCGATCACCGACCGCCGTGAGAAGGAGCTCAGCGATCTGGGCTTCATTCCGCTCGTGCATTGCAAGAACACCGATTACGCCGCCTTCTTCGCGGCGCAGTCGGTGCAGAAGGCAAAGAAATACAACACCGACAGCGCGAACGCGAACGCGGTACTTTCCGCGCAGCTGCAGTACATCTTCTCCGTGTCACGCATCGCGCATTACCTGAAGGCGATGATGCGGGACAAGATCGGCAGCTTTGCGTCCGCGCAAAACGTGGAACAGTTCTTGAACCGCTGGATCTCGCAATACGTGCTGCTCGACGACAACGCATCGCAAGAGCAGAAAGCGCAATTCCCGCTGCGTGAGGCGTCGATCCAGGTTTCGGAAATCCCGGGCAAGCCGGGATCTTACCGGTCGGTCGCGTTCCTGCGCCCGCACTTCCAGCTCGACGAGTTGTCGATCTCGTTGCGGCTGGTCGCTGACCTGCCGAAGCCGTCGAACGGCTAACGACGGCGCCCCATCACGCTCACCATTATTTAAGGACGGACAAGATGAAGGACATTTATCTGAAATTCGGCAGCCCGGCGCTGAAGGGCGAGTCGCAAGACAAGGACCACGCGAACTGGATCGAAATCAGCTCGTGGAGCCAATCGATCACGCAACCGCGTTCGGCCGTTGCGTCGACGGCGGGCGGTCACACGTCCGAGCGTTGCGAGCATGGCGACATGGTCTTCACGAAGGACATCGACGTCGTCAGCCCGCTGATGTATCAGAACGCATCGGGCGGTACGACGTTCGACGAAGTGACGATCGACTTCATGCGTGCCGACGGCGACGGCGCACGCGTCAAGTACCTCGAAGTCAAGCTGAAGTACGTCATCATCTCGAGCATCGCTTCGTCGGTGACGAGCGCCCAGTCGTCGTCGACGACGTCCAGCGCGTCCACCGCCGACACGACGTTGCCGAGCGAGACGTTCACGCTGAAGTATGCTGCCGCGCAATGGAAGTACACGCAGCAGAAGATCGGCGGCAGCCAGGGCGGTAACGCGCAAGGCGCGTGGAGCCTGACGAAGAACGACAAGACCTACGCAGCGTAACCGGGCTGACGAGGCATGAAGCGTTTCGAGCCCAGTCTGCTCGACAAGCTGTTCGATGACGATGCGCGCCGGACCACGGCGTCATCGGCCTTACGAACGCTTTCGGTCGAGGAATTGAAGGCCACTGTCGCGCGCGATGTGGAAGCGTTGCTGAACACGCGCACGCCGTTGTCCGAGGCCGATCTCGAAACGCTTCCGGAATGCAAGCAGTCGGTGCTGACCTATGGCCTGCAGGATTTCTCCGGCTTGAGCCTGGCGAGTTATTACGATCGCACGTTCATCTGTCGGTCGATCCAGCAGGCGATTGCCTGGCACGAACCGCGCTTGCAGCAGGTGAAGGTGTCGCTGGAACTCAAAGAACAGACGAGCACCGCCCTGTATTTTGGGATTCAGGCATTGCTGGTGGTACATCCGGCCGAAGAGCCGGTCAGCTTCGATGCCATGTTGCACCCGTCCACGCTGCGTTACTCGGTGAGTCGCGCGCGCGGCGCCGATAGCCGGCAGCGGTAAGCGACGGTCAGTCAAGACCAGGGACGCAGATAAGGGGCCACATGGAAGATCTGCTTCCGTACTACGAGCGGGAACTCTCGTATCTACGACGCTATTCACGGGACTTCGCGCAACGTTATCCAAAGATCGCGGCGCGGCTCGCCATGTCGGGCGAGCATAGCGAAGACCCGCACGTCGAGCGGATGATTCAGTCGTTCGCGCTATTGGGCGCGCGGATCAACAAGAAGCTCGACGACGACTATCCCGAATTTACCGAGGCCTTGCTGGAGGTGATGCACCCGCATTACCTGCGGCCGTTTCCGTCGTGCTCGATGGCACAGATGGATGCCGGAGAGGCGTTGACGCAGTTGACGGCGCCGCTGATCGTGCCGCGCGGTACGTCCCTGTCGACCCGGCCGGTACGTGGCGCGCCTTGCACCTTCCGCACCGCCTATGACGTGACGCTGGCGCCGGTGACGATCAGCAACGTGCGCTATTCGCCAGTTGCCAGTGCGCCGGCAGCGGTGATGTTGCCGGCCAATGCGACCGGCTTGATCTCGATCACGCTGCGTTCCACATCGGTGCCGTTCCGCCTCGGCGACATGCCGCTGCCGACCTTGCGCGCGCATATGCAGGGCGAGCAATCGATGGTGTCGGCCTTGGCCGATGCGATGTTGTTGAACGTCACGGCCGCCTATGTCGAGGCCGACGGCAACTACCGCTGGAAAAAACTGTCGCGCATCCCGTTGACGCAGGTCGGGCATCGCGAGGAAGAATCGCTGATCGAGACGCCGCCCCGTTCGCACCCGGCGTATCGGCTGTTGACCGAGTACTTCGCCTTTCCCGAAAAGTTCGACTATATCGACATCGATATGCGCGCCTTGACGCAGGGCGGCGGACGGGCGCAACAACTGACGCTGCATCTGGCGTTGAAGGACCTGCGTGGCGACTCGCATGCGGCACGATTGCTGGAGTCGGTGACTCGCGATCATCTGCAATTGTTCTGCACACCGGTGGTCAATCTGTTCAAACAGCGGGGCGAGCCGATTCGCGTCAATCACACGGCGCTGAGCTATCCGGTGATCGGCGACTCGCGCCGCGCCTCCGTGACCGAGGTGTATTCGATCGATACCGTGCATCTGGTGCGCCAGACGCCGGGCGGCGAGTCGCTGACCGAATACCGGCCGTTCTATTCGCTGCGGCATGGCGAGTCGAGCGACCAGTCGGGGCATTACTGGTTCTCTCGTCGCGACGAATGGGTGGCTGACAAGAACCCCGGTTATGAAACAGAGATCTCGATCGTCGATATCGATTTCGACCCTGCCGTGCCGCAGACCGATACGCTGAGCCTGGAACTCACGTGCACCAATCGCGATCTGCCGTCGATGCTGGCGTTCGGGCTAAGCGAGGGGGATCTCTTCCTTGAAGGCACGTCGATCGTTCAGCGCATCGCGATGCTGCGTCGGGCCACGCCGAGCCGCAGCTTTGAGCGAGGGCGTGCCGCGCACTGGCGTTTGATTTCGCATCTGGCGATGAATCAGGTGTCGCTGACGCAGAGCGGCCCGGGACCGTTGCGCGAGATGTTACGCCTGTATGACTTGCCTCGCTCGGCGGTGTCGGCGCGGCATATCGATGGTATTGCCGATGTCACGCAGCAGGCGGTCGTGCACTGGATGCCGGGCAAGCCGTTCGCCACCTTCGTGCGAGGTATCGAGATCACGGTGACCATCGACGAGGACTTCTTCGTCGGCACGAGCCTGCATACCTTCGTCGGCGTCATGGATGCGTTCTTCGCGACCTATGTGCATTTGAACAGTTTCACCTTGCTGGTGGTGAAATCGAAACGGACCGGCGAGGAGATTGCGCGATGTCAGCCCCGAAGCGGCGAATCAATCCTGGTGTAATCGGGCAGTTGCTCGAAGCGCCGCACCGCTTTGGTTTCTTCCAGGCGGTGCGTCTGCTCGAACGATGGTTTCTGCACCGCGCCGAACAGGGACTGATCGACGGTCGTCCCGCGGGGGAAGTGGACAGCCCGTCCTTGCGCGACCATCCGGACGCCGGCACCGTACGTCCTCGGCCGTCGCAGGCCAGCGCGCTCGCGCGCGCCGCTGGACCGGCACGGAGCGTAGCGGGAAGCGGCGCGGCAGACGCGCGCGATGACCGGAAAGACCACGAAAGCAGGGAGATGCGCCGGCGTGCGCTGACCGCGCAGATGTCGTTTCGCACGACGCTCTCGCTGCAGTTTCCGCCGAGCGAGATCGAACAGCTTCAGGCCTACGACATCGACGGCACCTTGCTGCAGGATCCCGAGGCGCAACGTGCGGCGATTGCATCCGGTCGGCTCGACCACGTCTCGCTGACGCCGGCGTTTTTCGGCTTGCTGGGTGTGCAGGGCGCTTTGCCGCTGCACTATACCGAGCAGATTGCCGAGCGCGAGACGCTGGGCCGCGATCGTGCCGCGCGCGAATACCTGAACATCTTTTCGAACCGCGCCACCGCGCTGTTCTATGGCGCCTGGAAGAAATACCGCCTTGCGCTGCATTATGAAATAGACCGCGACGAACGCTATCTGCCTTATCTGCTGGCCCTGGGCGGCGTTGCCCCGCGCACGCAGCAGGCGTTGCGCGACGGGGTGGCGCACGAAGATGCCAGCAACGCGCATTTCGACGAAGCGATTGCCGGCTATGCGGCGGCGATGCGGCAACGCCCGATGTCGGCCGCCTATCTGCAGCGCGTCCTCAGCGATTACTTCGGTGTCGCCGTGACCGTCGTGCAGTTCGTCGGCAAGTGGTACACGGTGCCGTCCGAACAATGGACGCGACTGGGTATGAACAACGCAACCTTGGGTGCGACCGCGCTGTCGGGTGAACGCGTATGGCAGCGCGATATGTGCGCAAGGCTGGTGGTCGGGCCGATGACACTCGTGCAGTACCGGACGTTCCTGCGCGGCCGCGCCAGCGCGCTGGCGTTGGCACGGCTGCTGCAATTGACGGTCGGGGTGCTGTTCGAATTTGAAGTGCAACTGGTGTTGCACAAGGACGAGGTACGGCCGAGTCGTCTCGGAAGTGCCGGCAGTCTCGGCCAGGATGCGTTCATGGTATCTCGACCCGCGCCGGCGCATCGCGAGGATGCGCGCTATGCGCTGCAGGTCATCAACCAAGCATGAATTGACGAAATCTTAGAAAAGCAGGCTCACGACTATGCGCACACCGTTGAAGGTCTTGATCGAGAAACTCGATGCCACCACCCGCTCGGCTGCCGAGAAAGCCGCCAGTGAATGCCTGGCGCGGGGCCACTTCGAGGTGGACCTCGAGCACCTGTTTATCGCCTTGCTCGACGACCCCTTGTCGGACGTCAGCGTCGTCACGAAATCCTGCGGGATCGCCGCCGATGCCTTGCGCGCCGATTTCGAGCGTAGCCTGGAAGACCTGCGTACCGGCAATACGCGTACCCCGGTGTTCTCGGCGCAATTGCCGAATCTGTTCGAGCAGGGCTGGCTGATCGCCTCGCTCGACGGTCATAGCGCGCGCATCCGCTCCGGCCATCTGTTGCTGGCCTTGCTGACGGCGGCGGACTTGCGTCAGATCGCACAGCGGATGTCGCCGCGCTTCGACAAGGTGCGGCTGGAAGACTTGAAGCATCGTTTCGACGACATCACGGCGGGCTCCGCGGAAACGCCGGTGAGCACGGGCGGTGCCGATCACGACGCTGCCACGAACGGAGCGAACGGGGCGAACGCATCGAACGATGCAGCCCCGGCTGCGGCGGCAAAGTCGAAGACGCCGGCGCTGGATACCTATACGAACGACCTGACCGCGCAGGCGCGCGCCGGCAAGATCGATCCGGTGATCGGCCGCGACGCCGAGATCCGACAAGTCATCGACATCCTGATGCGGCGCCGTCAGAACAACCCGATCCTGACCGGCGAAGCGGGCGTGGGCAAGACCGCCGTCGTCGAAGGGCTTGCGTTGCGCATCGTCGGCGACGACGTGCCGCAACCGCTGAAGGGCGTCGCCTTGCGCGTGCTCGACATGGGGCTGTTGCAAGCCGGCGCCAGCGTGAAGGGCGAATTCGAGAACCGGCTGAAGAATGTCATCGACGAGATCAAGAAAAGTCTGCAGCCGATCATTCTGTTTATCGACGAGGCGCATACGATCATCGGCGCCGGTGGTCAGGCCGGACAGAACGATGCGGCAAATCTGCTGAAGCCGGCATTGGCGCGTGGCGAGCTGCGCACGGTGGCGGCCACGACGTGGAGCGAATACAAGAAGTATTTCGAGAAAGACGCGGCGTTGGCGCGGCGTTTTCAGGTGGTGAAGGTCGAGGAGCCGGACGAGACGTTGGCGGCATCGATGCTGCGCGGCATGGCGCCGTTGATGGAAAAGCACTTCAACGTCCGCGTGCTGGACGAAGCCATCGTCGAAGCGGTTCGTTTGTCGCACCGTTACATCACGTCGCGGCAATTGCCGGACAAGGCGGTCAGTGTGCTGGATACCGCCTGCGCGAAGGTCGCGCTGGCACTGAACGCGACGCCGGCGCCAATCGAGGATGTGCGAAAGCGCATCGAGCGGACCGCCACGACGGTCGCCGCGCTGGAGCGCGAACAAAGCGACGAGCCAGCCAATGCCGACCGCGACGAACGTCTGATCGCGTTGCGTACGCAGCACGAGGCGGACCGTGCCGCGCTGGCGGTGCTGGAGGCGCAATACGCGCAGGAAAAAGCGTTGGTCGAGCGGATCGCCGGCCTGCGTCGGGCGCTGGCCGAGGCGGCGGAAGGCGAGAAAGACGCGCACCACGCCGCGCTGGCGAGCACCATCGCCGAGCTGGAGCAGGTGCAGGACAAACAGGCGATGCTGCCCTTGCAAGTTGATGCGCATGTCGTGGCCAGCATTGTCGCGGCCTGGACTGGTATTCCGCTGGGCCGGATGGTACGTGACGAGATCGATACGATCCTGCAACTGGAGGATCTGCTAAGCGCACGCGTGATCGGTCAGGATCATGCCTTGTCGGCAGTCGCGCAGCGCGTCAAGACGGCGAGTGCGAACCTGGAGGATCCGAACAAGCCGCGCGGCGTGTTCCTGTTCGTCGGGCCATCGGGCGTGGGCAAGACCGAAACCGCCTTGGCGCTGGCCGACATCCTGTACGGCGGCGAGCGCAAGATGATCACGATCAATATGAGCGAGTATCAGGAGGCGCACAGCGTGTCGGGCCTGAAGGGCTCGCCGCCGGGCTACGTCGGTTATGGCGAAGGCGGGGTGCTGACGGAAGCGGTACGGCGCAATCCCTATTCCGTCGTGTTGCTCGATGAAATCGAGAAAGCCCACCCCGACGTGCTGGAGATGTTCTTCCAGGTTTTCGACAAAGGTTTCATGGACGATGCGGAGGGCCGCGAGATCGACTTCCGCAACACGATCATCATCCTGACGTCGAACGTCGGTTCGTCGACGGTAATGCAGCAGTGCCTGAACCAGCCGCTGGACGCATTGCCCGATCCGGACGAGCTGGCGGAAGCATTGCGCGCGCCGTTGTACAAGGCATTCAAGCCGGCCTTCCTCGGGCGCATGAAAGTGATTCCCTACTATCCGATCTCAGATACGGTGCTGGGCGAGATCATCGAGCTGAAGCTGGGGCGCATTCAGGCGCGGGTCGAAGCGAATCATCATGCGGTCTTCGAATGGGACGAGGCGCTCGTCGACGCGGTGCTCGCGCGGTGTACCGAGGTGGATTCCGGCGCCCGCAACGTCGATCACATTCTGAACGGCACGTTGTTGCCGGAAATTGCGCAGCAGGTCCTGGTGCGGGTGGCGGACGGTACGCCGATCCGCCGTATTGCCGTCAGCGCCGGCGAAGGCGATGTCTTCGCCTACACCGTCGAATGAATTGAATGAGGCCGATACGGTGAATGCATTGAGCGAAATGAACGACGTGGCATCGCGTCGATCCGAGGCGGTTCAAGCCCTGTTGCGACCGATCTCGGAAAGTCTGCCCGCGGGCGAGGATCTGCTGTTTTCAAACGATTTCGATGTGATCCAGGAGGCGCGTCGTTTCGAGGATCCGTCGCTGGATCAGGGCGAGTGGGTGACGGAGATCAAGGAGGCCGATTGGGACCTCGTGATCTCGCGCGCCACGGCGCTGCTGTCGACGCAGACGAAGGACTTGCGGCTCGCCGTCTGGCTGACCGAGGCCTGGGGGCTGAAGGACGGCCTGGCTGGCCTGACGCAGGGCTATGCCTTGCTCGACGGGCTCTGCGCGGAATATTGGGACAGTTTCCATCCCTTGCCGGAGGAAGGCGATCAGGATTATCGGCTGGGCAATGTCGGCTGGTTGTCCGGACGGACCGCGGAATTACTGCGTGGCATCGCGTTGACGAACGGCGGCGCCGGACGCTTCGGCGCGCTCGACTGGGAAGTGGCGACCAATCTGGTTCAGGCCGTCAAGCGTGATCCGGACAATGCCGATGACATCCTGCGCGGCAAGGTGACGATCGACGCATTCGATGCGGCGCGTCGGGCGACCAAGCCGTCGTTCTATACGCAGGTATTGCGCGAGCTGGCTGCGTTCGAGCGCGCCTACAAAGGCCTGGAGACGACGCTGGATGCCCGGGCCGGCGACGATGCGCCCAGCTTCAGGCAGGTGAAGGAAGCGTACGAGACGGTGCGACGTCTGGCCGAGCGTTTCGCCAGGGATGCCGGCATCGATCCGGCGGGTGCGCTAGAGGGTACGCCGGCCGGCGACGCCGGTGCGCCCTCGGCGGATGCACCGACGGCGACGCCGTCGCAGACAGGCGGGGCCTACGAACGTATCGAGCCGCAGTTCGACCACACGGAGACCGATAGCATGGGGCAGCTGAGCGTAGTATCCAACGGCACACCGGGCACGTCGCCGTCGCCCACACTGTCCGGCGGTGCGGCGGGACCGATCACGTCGCGGTCGCAGGCGATCGTTCGACTGCGCGAAATCGCCGCCTTCTTCCGCCGTACGGAACCGCATAGTCCGGCCGCCTATATGGCGGAGAAAGCGGCGGTCTGGGCCGACATGCCTTTGCACGAATGGCTCAATGCCGTCGTCAAGGACGGCGCGTCGTTGGAGCAATTGAACGATATGCTCGGCGTGAAGAAAATCGACGAGTGAAGCAGGCGGGGCGGTTTGCTTGCGATGGCCGGGCTGGCGACGTAAAGCGTCCCGAACCGTGCCGCGTTGCGCGCATTTCTGGATCATAGGTTCGCCTCGCGATCGCGGGTGTCGTACTCACAAAGCAGCGTTTGCATGGATAGCCTCACATCGGCGCGCGGTGCGTTAAAGGGAATTAAAGAAAATGGCAACACCGGCGGCGACTGCGGGGACGAACACCGCTACACCGGCACCGACGATCTATGGGACTGTCGCGCTTGCTGGCAACCTTCCGCCGTCCGATGTAGGAAACGCGCTGCAACGGATCGATCAATGGTTGCGTGAAATAAGTAGCGGCTATCTGACGTTAGACCGCGTTAAAACAGCGGCCAACGTCATTCCTGTGGTCGCGAATATTCTCGCGGCTGCCGATGTAATTCTCGATATTCGCGACATTGCCACGTCGAAGGAACCGCCCGGCGTATTCGATTGGTTGAACTTGGGTGTCGATTTGATCGGCGTGGTTGCGATCGGCGTCGGTGGCGAAGTGCGCATGGCCGCGCGTCCCTTATTGCACCTCGCGCGAGAGAACGTATTGTCCTTGGGAAAGGACGCGGCACAAGCCGGCGTGCAACTGATCGGCGACGCTGTTATCGAGATGCTGGTCGCCCATATTCAGACACATTTCCAAGGCGAGATCGAAGCTTATCTGCAAGCGTTGCAAGGCTTATTGCAGGGCTATCTCACGGAATGTGCAAACAAAGCGCAAGAGATCGTTAATGCGCTGGCGCAGGTATTTGAAGATGCTGCGGACCCCGCGCACAGCAGCCTATTCGACGCGAGCCAGAATCAAAAAGCGTCCGACGCTGCGTTAGAGCGCGCTTCTAAAGCCTTCGATGCGCATAATCCCGGAGCGGTTGCATCGGGATTGTTCCATTACTTGGCGGAAGGGGCGACGGCATTGGTCAAGGAAGGCGGCCAAAAAGCTGCTGCGGTGGCCGGGCCTCCACCGTCGGAAGTCGTTGCATTACTCAAAGGATTAGCGGCGTCTCTTCGTGAGAAGAGTCCGCTGATCAAGCAGAAGATCTTGGCGCTGAACGGCAATGACGTTGGCCAGTTGATGTGGCTGATGCAGATCCTGCAGCAGTCGGTGCAAATGTGGCGGCGTCGTAAGCACAAGGCCGGATCGGTTGTCGGTATTCCGCCGAGTGGTACTGCGAAAGTAGAAGCGCATCGCCCTGACGGTGCGTTAGAGCGCTCGCGCGGCGCGGAAGCGGCGAAAGGTCCCGGAGCGGGTTGCCCGGTCATTTGTGACATCGGCGGGGTCTCTGCTTCTAAGAATTCAATTAGCTACGCCTTGGGCTTCGAGCGCTTCACGCACGAGGATTTCACAATTCCCGGCGCGCTGCCGATCGTCTGGGAGCGAACCTACCATTCTCGCCTTGCATCGTACGAGGACAGCGATATCGGCGCGCGTTGGACGACGCCATTCAGCACCCGCATCGACGAGTCCGCGACGGGGGCCTTGCAGTATCACGATGCCATGGGTCGGACGCTTTCCTATGACGCGCTAGCGGTAGGGGCCTTCCACGACGATTTGACGGAATCGTTGACGCTCACGCGCGAGAGCAGCGACTGGCTTGTCGTCAAGCGCGGGCTGGAGTTGACGGAGGCGTATGAACGTCGTGGCGCGCATTATCGGCTGGCCTTTATTCAGACCCGCAACGGCGCGAAAATCATTCTCGATTATGACGCGAAGCATCGTTTGAGTCGTTTGGGTTATGCCGAGGGCGTGCTTGGATTTCGGCATGATGCGGCAGGGCGAATCAGTGAAATCCTACAGTTCGATCAGGCTGGTGACCCGATTAGCACGCAGCCGCTGGCGCGCTATCAATATGCGGAAAACGGCGACTTGCTGGTCGCCTTCGATCGCTATGGCAACCGTCGCGACTATACGTATCAGCATCACCTGGTCACGCGTTATACGGATCGAACAGGACGCGGCATCACGCTGGAGTGGGACGGCACCGACGCCAGTGCGCGATGCGTGCGAGAGTATGCCGACGACGGCAGTCATGACATTCGGCTGCAGTGGCATAGCGACATGCGCTTGACCGAGGCCACCGATGCGAGTGGCGCGCGGACGCTTTATTGGTACGACATCGACGGGTATGTTTATCGTGTGCAGCAAGCCGATGGTAAAGAGGAATGGCTGCATTGGAATAAGCATCATTGGCTGACGCAGCGTGTCTTCGCCGACGGTAGTCGCGAGCGTTATGAGTATGATGCTCGCGGGAACCGAACGCGCACGTTCGGACGCACCGGTGACGTGACGGAAATGCGCTATGACGACAAGGATCAGGTCGTCGCGCTGGTCGATCCGGTTGGCGGGCATTGGTTGCGTGAATATGACGATGCGGGGAATGTCGTTGTCGAAACAGATCCGCTGGAGCGCAAGACGCAGTATCAATACGACGGTGCGGGACGACCGACGACGATCGTCGATGCCAAGGGCGGTACCAAAAAGCTGGCTTACGATGCATCCGGCAACCTGATTCGCTACACCGACTGCTCCAGTAAGACAACGCAGTGGAAATACGATGACGCAGGCCGTCTTCTAGAGACGCGCGATGCAGCAGATGGCTTGACGCAATACGCGTATGGCACGAATGGGCAGTTGGCCTCTGTTGCGACGCCGGCGGGCGTGGAGCGTGTGCAATATGACGCTGAGGCTCGTTTGCTGGAGCACGAGGATGGTCTTGCTCGGATTACGCGCTATGACTACGACGCGGCTGGGCGCATTCGTGTGCGGCGTGACGCGTTGGGGCAGACGCTTTCCTATGCGTATGATCGGCAGGGGCGGTTGAGCGGATTGACGGATCCGAATGGCGCGCAGTATCGCTTTGCGTATGATCCGGTCGGGCGCCTGTTGGAAGAGGTCGGCTTTGATGGTCAAGCGACGCAATATCGCTATGACGCAGGGACGGGTCGACTAACGGAGATCGAGGAAGCCGGGCGCGTGACGGGCTTGATCCTCGATGCGGCGGGCCGTGTGACGGCACGAGGCGATGCGAAGTACGCCTATGATCAGGCGGGACGCTTGGCGGATGCACGTAACAGCTTGAGCACCGTTTCGCATTTCTATGACCCGGTTGGGAATCTGATTCGCGAACACCATGCGTACAGCGTGTTCGGCGACAAGCGCAGCTATGTGTGGCGTCATGAGTATGACGCGCTAGACAATCGCATTGCCAGCGTACGGCCGGATGGGCATCGGGTAGATTGGCTGCGTTACGGTTCGGGTCACGTGCACGGCATGCTGATCGATGGTGCGGAGCACGTGCAGATCGAGCGCGATGATTTGCATCGGGAGACATCGCGGACGCTGGCGAATCGGATTACGCAGGACACGCGTTATGACGAAGCCGGGCGTTTGCAAAAGCAGACGCTGACAAGAGGCGGGATGCCGTCGGCGTTTGCGGTGCGGGAGTATCGCTATGACCGTGCTGGGCAATTGACGCAGATTCAAGATAGTCGGCGTGGTGAGATCGCGTATAAGTACGATCCTGTTGGACGCTTGCTGGAAGCGTCAGGTCCGCTGGGTCGCGAGCGATTTGCGTTTGATCCGGCGAGCAATATCGTTGATTTGCCGAATGGCGGGGCCGGTGATGCCGGGAATAGCTTGGCCGATGCGTATGCACGTCGAGACCTGTCAGGCGATCGCGGGCGTGGGCGAGAGGAGAATAGCTTCGGTGCTGAAGTGCCAAAGGTGCTTGGCAACCTGTTGAAGGGTTATGCCGGCACGCACTACGAGTACGATGCGCACGGTAACCTTGCGATGAAGACATCGCCGCGTGGACAGCAGCGCTACGAGTGGGATGGTTTCGATAGGCTGGTGCGAGCCGATGTAGCGGAAACAGGAAGGCGTCATCAGGCGCGGTATTTCTACGATGCGTTTAACCGACGAATTGCGAAGGAAGTGGATGGTGATCAAACCGTCTTTGGTTGGGACGGTGATCGACTAGCGTTTGAAACGACGGCGACGAATAGCACGCATTATTTGTATGAGGCGGATACGTTCGTGCCGCTTGCGCAGTATCGTGGCGCGGTAGTCTCTGGTATCGAAACGCCCGTGTGGCACCCGGACGATCGGTACGTGCCGGAGAACGATCCGCTGATGCAGCCGCCCGGTGCACAAGGTGGCGTGGCGGTTTATTACTACCAATGTGACCAGATCGGGACGCCGCAGTACCTGAGCGATGCAAGAGGCGATATCGCTATTGAGATGTCGTATAAGGCTTGGGGTGAGGCGCGAGAGGTGATCAGTGAGGCGGCGAAGGCTGCTGGGATCACGAATCCGCTGCGGTTCCAGGGGCAGTATTACGATGCCGAGACGGGGGGGCATTACAATCGGTATCGGTATTATGCTCCGCAGGTGGGGCGATTCATATCTAGGGATCCTATCGGTTGGACTGGTGGCATCAATGTCTATCAATACGCACCGAATTCTATCGGATGGATTGATCCGCTTGGGCTGAAATGCGGATCGATGACGTCTCGCGGGGCTCGTCGCGAAGCTATGAGGCAAGCAAGCATTCCGACCAGCCAACAGCCAGTGAGTCAATCGAAAAATGCGTCCGGTCGGGAGTATCGATATGAAGTCCCGCAAACAGGCGGGGGGACCGTGCAAGCGACCGTTCAGCAGCAAACGATGGATTCAAGCCATCTGGACGACCCGCATTGGGAGGCAGGTAAGGTTAAGGTGGATCCTTTCAGCGGTGCGGTAAGAATGAACGACTACGGGAGGCCGAAGATAGCTAATCCCAAGGGAAAAGCGTCCTATGGAGGATGCAATGACTGAGCGCGATATGGAACTATATAAAAAGGAAATCTTATATAGAAAGGCGAATGGAAAGAAAATTCACAATGACTATCTTCGCAAGATCGCGTCTCTCCTTCCGCTGAAAGATCAGTGGGAGACGCTTTCTTTGGAGGAAACTGACGCGATCTTAAATCGCTTTCGCGATGCGAGTGCTCGACTCCTGCAGCGGAAAAGACAAATATCTCTACAAGAGATTCATCTAGTTATTGCAGGAATTAAGCAGGTCGGAGGGCCTTTTTATATTTTGATTGACGAAGATTGGAAGTATTGTGGAATGCTTATATCGAATGGTGTTTTTAATATAAATTCGTTATTTTATTTTGATGAAAAAATATTAAATGACGTTATTTTTATATCGAGTGATATGTCTATGGCGGTAAGTCTCGATTTTTTTGAGGTAAATGGGAAAAGCTTGATCGATGTTACTGAGTGGCAGGCTTAAATTGACGTTCGTGTGACGAGGCAAAGAACGAAGGTGCCAGTGAGCGACCCTTGATTGCACGCTCGGCGGCAGAGATGCCTCGCCGAGTTCGACGGCCATAGACACCTGCCGCCCGTACACAAATCCGGTATGTTTTTATCTGTAGACCGGCACGTTTGACTCTGGTATCGAGATGTCTGTATGGCATGGATGATCGGTGTGTGCCGAAGAACGATCAGCTGATAGAGCCACCGCTTGCGAGTGGCAGCCGAGGCTGCTGGGATCACGAATCCGCTGCGGTTCCAGGGGTAGTATTTCGATGCCGAGACGGGGGCGCATTACAATCGGTATCGGTACTATGATCCGCAGGCGGGGCGGTTCATTAGTAAGGATCCGATTGGGCTTCAAGGCGGCTTAAATGTTTATCAATTTGCCTCTAACGCGATTGAGTGGATCGATCCACTTGGCCTTGCATGTAGTCCGACGCGGCGCGCTAGTGTGAGAGAAATTCGGCGACGACTTGGCATTCCAATATCTCAGCAACCGATCCGTCAGAAAATGGTTCCATTGACCGACTCAAATAATACTTGGATTTTGGGCGACAACAAGCAACCGATCATGACTAGGGAATTGACCTATCAGGTCAATGGGAAGAACGTGATTGGTCAAGACCACTCCGCGGGGCATTATTACGATGAAGGAGGTATTGGTGATCAGCCGCCGCACCATAACGTCCGACCCGAAGGCGATACACGGACGGGAAAAGTTAGCGGCATAGAAGATCACTACTATTTCAATTGTCCGAATAAGAAATGAAAATGACCTCAAGGGTTATTAATCCCAAAGCGTTAACCTCCATGTATGACGATTTTCCGGCGCTTAATGGATCCGAGCTTACCGATGTCCATGTCAAGCGAGATGAGCCGAGGTTATCGATTAAGCTCATAACGAAGGAGAAGCCAAAAATTTCTCCTCACCGGTGGCCGAAGAATTATGACGTGGTTTACCTTGAGCTATCTTTTATCGGTATGAGTGGTTTATTATTCGATCGGTGGGGGATTGAGAACATCGTTGAAAGATTTGAATTGGAGGATGTGGGGGAAACTGCATCCGTAAGATTTTTTTTGAAAAATCAAGCAACACTGACATTTTCATGTGACTGGATTCGCGTTGAAAGTATTGCGTACGGATTTATTGGCAGTCCGTGATTAAAAATAATAGTCATATATACGACTATTTTATTTTTACTTAGCTGTAATGATGAATTTGGCGAATTAAATGGCGATACGCACTTGCCGCCGTGCAGCAATCCCGCATGTTCCATCCTTAGACCGGCACCGTTTTCTTCTGGTATCACGACGACTGTATGGCATAGCGTCCGTTCCTTTAGAAGTTGGCTATACGTACGAGCGTCAGCATCGCGAGACGTCGCAGACACTGGCGAGTCGGATTACGCAGAACGCGCGCTATGACGAAGCAGGGCGCTTGCAAAGGTAGGAGCCGCCCAAGACGATTTGACGCGGTCGCTGACGCTCACGCGCGAGAGTCCCGACTGGCTCGTCGTGAAGCGTGGGCCGCAATTGACGGAAGCGTATGCGCGTTTTGGCGCGCATTATCGGCTTGCGTATCTTCAGACGTGCTATGGCTCGCAGATCATTCGCGACTACGACGCAAAGCATCGCTTGACGCGCGTGGACTATGCGGAAGGCGTGCTCGGATTCCGGCTCAGTGCATCCCTATTCCGCAACGCACTGTCCTCACGTGCCTGCTCTGAATTCGATCCGACGGTTGCGCGCACGGCCATCGGCCGTATCGTTCGGGGCGATCGGTTGGTCCGGCCCCACGCCGCTGCTATCCATCTGCTGTGCCGGGATGCCGCGTCCCACCAGATAGCCCTTGACCGCATCGGCGCGCGCCTGCGACAGCGCGATATTCGAGCGGCGATCGCCGGTATTGTCCGTATGGCCGACGATGGCCACGCGGGTGCCCTGCATCGTCGCCAGTGCCGTCGCCATCTGATCGAGGATGGCCTTGCCCTCCGGCGCCAGCACCGAGCTGCCGATCTCGAATTCGATCGTGCGATTGGCCAGCGTCCGATCCAGCAGGTTCTGTTGCTGTTGCGGCGCGGCCACCCGCAGGCCGTTGCGGATCGTGAACGTCGGATTCAAGGCCGTGGCCATGTCGCTGGCTACTTGCTGGCGCTGCGCTTCATTGCTCACTTCGCCACGCACGTCGATCTGCGTGCCGTCCACCTTCAACTGCCCGCGATGCACGGTCTTCAGATTCGTCGTCAGCAACTTCTGCACATTGCCCGACCAGTTCGCCGGCGTCGACACATTGCCGACGGTGAGCTGATCCTGCACGTTGCCGGCGCCGTAGAGCGCCTGGACGCGTGCCAGCACGGCGGCCTTCGTCGCGTCGTCGGGGACGATGCCGCCCACGACCACCTGACCCGGCCGCATCGCGCCGCCCGGTCCCGGTGCCGCGTCGATCGACGTGCTGGTCGCCGGCGCGGTCGAAGTAACCCGTGCGCCACCGCTGCCGCCGCTGCCACCGATGTCGCCGCGGTTCGACGCCAGCGTCGTGCTACCGCCGCTTGCGCCACCATCGAGCACGGTCGCCCGTGCGTTGTCGCCACCGATCCGGTTCACCGTGACGTTCGCGCCGGCGTCGTCGGCATAGGCCGCTGCAGGGACGCAGAGCACGCCTGCCAGGCCCGTCAGCAACGCGCTCGACATCGTCACCGCCAGTCTGCCGCGCAACGGCGTTTGAAAACGCTTTGAACCCATCCCACTACTCTCCGGTGAAGACTTCGCGGAACGTATCCACGGCGACGCGCAACGATAATTGCGGTTGATCCAGATAACTGACCAGCTTGGTCAGCGACGGGTCGGCACGGGCCTGATCGTCGACCCATTCCGGGTCGTCGATATCGATGTTCTGCGTGATATAGGCCTGCGGATCGAAGACGCTGTGCAAGGTGCGCGCCGAGCCACCGTCGAGACCGATGATCAGCCGATCGCGGCCTTGAATCTTCGTCATGACGATGGCCACCTCGAAGTCCGCGCGCGAAACGAACGGCGCGCACAGCTCCAACCACAGGACCGCGACCAGGCTGCGGTACAGCGGGTCCGTCGGCAAGGGCAGCGTCAGCCCTTTTTCCACGCGCGGTGTCGTATCGCCGATCAGCGGCTTCAGCAAGATCCCCAGCGCCAGCAGCGTACGGCGCGGATTGACGGCTGCGCCGCCCGATGCCGCCTGCAGCATCGTCGTCAGGCCTTCCAGCGTCTGATGATCGAGGAAATCGGCAAAGGTGCCGTCGTGCGGACTGCCCGGGCCGGTGACGTCGACGGTGACCAGCGTGTCGGCGAGTTGCTGCAACGCGCCGGCGGGATCTTGCGGGCCTAGCAGCGGCGTCATCTGCGCTTCCGCGCGCGCCCAGAGTCGCGCCAGTGCCAAGGGACTGCGCGTCTGAAAGTGCATCGGTTGCTGCACTTCGAAAGCGGCCGCCACGATGAACGGAAAACGTCGCTGCGAGGCATCGCCGCTGGCGGCGAGATGGCCTGCCACGGCGATCTTGCTATGCGAGCCGAGAAACGCGAAATGGAGCGGGGCGATGGTGTCGTAGACCAGCTTCCAGCGCGGATCCTCGGCCATCATTTCCATCGTGCGCGACAGCCACTGATCGAGCGTATTCAGCAACTGCGGATTGCGCGTGCTGCGGACGAAGTCGCCGCGCGAGGGCAGTTTGCCGAAGTACTCCAGATGTTGTTGGATCGCCTTGCTCATTGGCTGCCTCCCGCCGACGCATTGCCCAGCCCGCTCATTGCACCGCTCGCACCCGTCGCCGTGGTGCCGCCGCTTGCGGGACGGGCCGCGGGCGCACCGGTGCGCGCGGCACCGCCCGGCAGCGGTATCGTCACGACACTGGGCGGCAGCGTCGTGCCCAGCAGGCTCTGGCCACCGGCGCCCGCCTGGCCGCCCGCGCTGTCGCCGCTCTGGGCGCTGCTGATGATGCGCATCCGTGCGGAGACCGTCACATTGCCCTGCGTCCACGCCAGATCGAAGGTGCCATCGGCCTGCCGCTTCGGATGGCCGGCGTCGAGCAGTTTCTCCAGCCCATAGTTGCCCGGCTGGTTGAACAGTTCGAGGGTCCGGCCGTCATAGGTCGTCGCGGTCAATTGCGCGCCCGGCTGGCCGCTCGCGTTCGGCCAGACGAAGTTCGTCCATTGCGGCGGCGTATTGCGATAGCGCAGTTGCTGACTGTCGATCGTGATCGAGTATTCCGTCGTACCCGGGCTCGGTTCCGGCAGGATCTGGAACACCGTCTGCGGCTGTTGTGCCGCCGCCCCGCCCGACACTGCACCGCCAGCCAACGGCGCCACCCAGCGGCCGAATCCGGCGATGAAATCCGGCGACAACTGCAGCCCCATATCGCCCCAGGTACGCGGGCTCAGGATGTCGCCACGACGCACCACCAGCGGCCCGAGGGTGCTCGTGACAAAGGTCGAGATCGAACCGCTCGGGCCGAAGACCTGCGCGATTTCCGCCGGGGCGGCCTCCACCTTGCCGCTCGCCGCGAACGGATATTTGGTCGCCAGACCGCTCTGGAACGGTTGGTAGATCTGCGCCATCCAGATCTTGTTGATCTCGCCGCTGGCCGCACGCGTGATGACCGCATAGCCTTCCTGCAACGGCCGCACCAGCAGCGGACGCAGTGCATTGCGTTGATCTTCGCTCAGGCCGTTCAGCATCTGCTCGTCGACGTACTTCAGCGCATCCGACAATTCGGAGCCGTTGCCGTCGAGCGTCTGCTGCATCAGCGTCTTCGCGCCGGGTCCCGGTTCGCCTTGATTCTTCAACGTGTTGAAGCGCGAACGCACCTTGCTCAGCCGATCCATATAGGTCCGCAGCATCGATCCTTCGTCGCGCTGCATCACGATCCGACCCAGACCCGTGAACGCCGTACCCACCGGGCCAATCGGCATGGCTACCGGCCGGCCGTTGATATCGATGTTCGCGCTGCCCGGCACGTTGCTGCTGTTGAACAGATTCTTGAACCAGTTGATGACGCCGGTCTTCGCGCGCGTGATGCCGGTGTTCAGCAGCGACGGGTTGTCCCACGACGTCTGCTCGTACGCGGTCTCAAGCAGCTTGCGGATCGGCGAATCCTGCGGATCGCCCAGCCGATCCAGCGCGTTGCTAGCCTGCACGAAGGTGCCGAAGTCGCGCACGGCGATGCCGTTCATGAACTGCTGCCACTGCACCGCGTATTCGGCCTTGTACATGCCGACCAGCGCCTTCTGAATCTGTTCCGGACTGCCGTCCAACGTCAGGTCGTTGCTGTCGGTGCTGTCCAGCACCCAATCCTTGGCCTGCAATTCTTTCGTTGCCGCATCGCGAATCGCCGGCTGCACGTAATCGAACCAGGCTTCGCGCGTGAACGTCCCGGGAATCGCATAACTGCCGGCCACCAGCTTGCCGTCGTCCGGTCCGAGGATGCGCGCCACGGTCATCGGCGCATACCGTGTCGATGCCCGCGCCTTGATTTCCTCGTAGACCCGTTCACGTGCCGGCATGCCGCTGACCACGCGTCGCAGATCGGCACGCGTCTGATCCACCAGCGCGAGATTTTCCTCGATCATCGGCCAATCGTCGTCGTTGACCCGCGACAGGTAGAACGTGATCATCCGCTCCGCGCTACGGATCATCTGGTCACGGGGCATCGTGCCGCGATTCGTCTCCAGCCAGCCGCGCCAGAAGCGCGCCAGCTGATCGGTCAGATGCGCGATTTCGACGTGCCGTTTGTCGCCCAGCATCAGGTAGGTCTTCAGCGCGTTATAGGCATCCTGTACATTCGTCGCCGAGGCATCGGCATAGAGGCCATTGCCTGGCGACGTGCCGGCGGCGGTCGTGTTGTTGCGGCTGGCCTGCAGCGCCGTATGGGCCTGTCCGCTGACCTCGGTCGGCGCGTGATTCAGCGGCGACAGATCGGCTGCGTGCGCATTGACGTCGTTCAGGAAGGCATCGAGGTTGGCCGATACCGGCGACAGCAGCAATTGCTTGACGCCGTAGTAGTACTCGTCGAGCAGACGCTGTTCGAGCCGGTCGCCTTGATAGAGCCCGAACGACAGCGACAGCGGCCGATTCTGGCGGAACTGCTCCAGCTGCTGGATACGGTCCTCGAGGATATCCATGCCCTCCAGCCGCGATTGCAGATCCGAATGCTCGCTCTGCAGGCGCGCGACCTTGTCGAGATCGGCTTGGACGTTCCGCGTCAATTGCTGGTTGTTGACCGTCGACCAAGTCCAGACGCCGAGCATCAACGCCAACGCCGTCACCAGACCGAAGAACGTCAGATAGCGCGCGCGCGTTTTCAACGGGCTCGCATATTGCCGGACGGTCTTGCTATCGGCAAAGACCACTTTCGAGAAAAAGTCGCGCAGGAAGAAGCCGTGCTTGCTCAGCATCGCCGCCGCGTTCGGCAGCGGATTGCCGCCCAACGAAAAACGCCGCGCGATGCGTTCCGATGCCGCGCTGCTGGCCACGCCTTCCTGCAGCGCGCTGCTGAAGTAGAAACCGCGGAAGACCGGTTGGTACTGGAAGGGATTGGTTTCGAACAAGGTCGCGAGGAAAGCGCGCAGCGAGGACTTGATGGCAGAGAATTCGAGCGGGAAGCTCAATTGACCCGGGGCCAGCGTGCCGTTGCGACTCATCGCGATCTGCGCGATGCTGATGTCCTTCAGGCCGTCATGCAGTTCGTCGAAGCGCTTGTCGAACTGCGCGACCGCGTCTACTT
The DNA here is from genome assembly GCF_039852015.1 of Robbsia sp. KACC 23696. Classification (NCBI taxonomy): domain Bacteria; kingdom Pseudomonadati; phylum Pseudomonadota; class Betaproteobacteria; order Burkholderiales; family Burkholderiaceae; genus Robbsia; species Robbsia sp. KACC 23696. Next base: position 765,949 of record NZ_CP156626.1, read on the forward strand.
TTTCGCTGGGCTCGTACGGAAAGCTGGAGCCCCAGACGCGTTCGAATTCGGCGCGGTCGCCACCGCCGAAGAATTCGGTGAAGCCGGTGATCAGATCGGCCTTCGTGAACATCACATAGACCGGCGCGAAGACTTCCAGCTTTTCCGTCAACTCCTGAACGCGCTGGCGAAGATTTTTCGCCAGTTCGATCGCGAATTCCGGCCTGCTGCCGGTCAATTCGGCAATGCTCGCCGTGACGATGATGCCGTTGATCGGCGCGCGCGGACGGTACTTTTTCAGCAGGCCGAGGAAGCCCAGCCATTCGGTACGGTCTTCCTCGTGCACCGCGTAGCGTCCGGCGGTGTCGAGCAGAATCCCTTCCGTTGTGAAAAACCAGTCGCAATTGCGGGTCCCGCCCACGCCCTGGATCGCCGCAGTGTTCTCGCCGGCAAGCGGGAATTGCAGCCCGGAATTGAGAATTGCCGAACTCTTGCCGGCCGAGGGATTGCCGATGACGATATACCACGGCAATTCATAGAGAGCGCTGCTGCCGCTAGTCTGTCCGATCTTCGAGGTCTTGATCGTTTTGACGGCCTGCGCCAGGCGGCTGCGCAGCCCGTCGAGTTCGGCCTGTCGTCCCGGCTCGGTGCCCGGTGCCGCTTGCGCCGTTTCGACCTGCTGTTCCAATGCGGCATTCAATTTCGCGCCGGAACGCCGTCCTTTGAGGAACTTGAACAACCAGATCACGATCCAGAGAAACAGCAGTACGCCGAAGACGGCGACCGCCCAGATCAGTCGGATGCGCAGGGCGCTCGCACCCAGGAACAGGAAGCCGGCCAGCGCCAACGCACCGATGATCGACAACGTACGGGTATGAGTCAGTATGCGAAGCAAGCGTTGCATGAAGAGAAGCGATCCTGTTCTTGGATGTCTTACGGGCCGATAGCGTTGGCAGGCGTCGCACCGGCGCATCGGGGCGCGGCACCTGCGGCGGATCAGGCGGCTAGCGGTTGCGAGTGATCGGGTGAATCGGCCGCGTTCGACGAAGCGGGTGCGGGGACGCTGGCATCGGCATGCATGTCGATGTCGGCGATATCGGATGACGCGTTGCCCGGTCGGGTGACCAGCATTGCCAGTTCCCGTCGATCGGACAATGTCACGGCAAGCGCGGGCTTTCCGTGCTCGGCGGTGTCCGCCGCGGCCAGCGCCACGCTGAGCAAGGCGCCCGCCGCGCCGGTCGCGCCGCAGGCGCCGTCCGTTGCCAGGCAGCGGCGCTCCGCAGCCAAGGCCGCGACGGTCCGGTTCCAGAGTGCCGATACCGTGATGCTGTCGGGGCCGTTGCTGCCGGCGTCGGAATACACCGCGCTCATCGTGTCGGTCGACGCGCGCGCGGCGGCCAATGTCGTATGCGTCAGTGCTTCCCACTGCGGCAGCGGATTGCCGGCCTCTGTCTGTGCGTCGGCCCCGTCGGCCGCGATCGACGGCGCGAAGCCCGGTGTGCTCAAGGCGACCGCCGGCGGTTCGGCATAGGGGAGGGGGGCGGTGTCGCCGGGCATCGCGCCGAGGATCAAGGCCACGGCGGCTTCGCCGGCGGCGCTCAACGTGCTTTCCGGCTCGTCGCTGATCGACGAATGCGCCGCGGCGACGATGATCACGGCCGGACCTACCCGCTGGCTGAAGCCGCCGGGAAGTGCCTCGCCACGCAGCGGCGCGCCATGCAGGCGGTCGATCGCCTCGGCGACGACGCGATAGGCGGTGTCGCTGCCGTCGGCCGACCGGGCCGTGACCTGAAGCGCCACCGACGACGCATGGCCGTGTTGTGCCGCGATTTCGTTATGCCGTACCTGCAGCGCCTCGGTCGCGCGCTGCGTCAGCGCCGACGACCAGTCGTCGGGGACGATCGCCGCGAGCGTGACCGCTAGCGGTTGGCGACGGCCTTGCGCATCGACTTGCGGCGGCATGCCGGCGCACGCCTGGTGCACGTGCTGCAATCCCTCGCCGCAGACATCGAACAGCAGCGCGGCCGCGCGCAGCGATACGTCCGAAATCGACAGGGACATCGCGCCGGGGTTGACGCCGGCGGCGGGCGAGAGCCGCGCGCGTGTCTCGTTTAGTGCCTCCGGGCGCAGGTCGGCCACGCGCGCGGCACGGCGCGGATAGCCCGACAGATTCAGCAGGGCGGCATCGAGCGGCGCCGTCCGGCCTTCTTTCAGGGCCGCCTTGATCAAGCCCGAGTGGGCGCCTAATGGACTGCGCAGGATGGCGTGACGGAATGCGGCGGTACGTGCGACGGCCGGTGCGCGAGGCGTATCGGGTTGCGCGTCGGCCTGGGGCGCAGCAGTCGCCGGCGCGGGTGTTGCGCTGCCAGGTGTCGAGACCAGCGTCTGCTTGATGCCCCCGATCATGCGCCCCAACAAGGTATAGGCGATGACGATGACCGAGGGCATCAGCACGAGGTAATCGGTGATATCGCGTGTCGACGGGATGCGGTTGCCGTGCTTCCACCATGCAATGACGCCTACCCACACGATGGCGAACACCGCGAAGATCGAGAGCGACGTTTTCAGAATCTGTTTGATCGGCAGCGTCTGCATGATGGTCAATCCCGCGCGGCAGACGCGTGGCGGCCGGCGACCGCAGGACGCTGTCGCGCGGCCGCCCGCGAGGCACCGACGACGGCATGCCCTCGTGTGCTCTGGCGATTCCCCGCTCCCCGCGTGGTCGCGGCGCGCTGCGCGCCGCTACGGTCTGTTCGGTCCGAAAGGACGATGCGTGGCCGTATCATGCTTCGTTATTCTCTACAGTCGTCTACAAAATGGCCGCTCGGTATCGTCGGCGCGCCTTGCTTGCCGCACCGTGTTCGCGATGCTCTCGCTGCTGCGCTACTCCAACGGATCGAGCGGTTTCGATACGCCCATCTTGAATCCTGGTTTGTGATACTCGACGTGTCCGTAGTCATGGAACGACCAGTTTCCGCCCCATACCAGCCCCACCTCCGCGGCGGTCTTGCCGTACAACGTGTACCCCTGCATCGCCCACGGATCCTTTTCCGAGATCACCACCTTGCCGTCGCGCAGGAAGGCGTTGTCGGCTGCCAGTCCGTACTGGTGATAACTCTGGTTGGCGCCGGCTTGCGTGACGTGATTGCCCGACGAGGCCAGTCGCGCCTGCCGATCCGGGCTGCGATAGCCTTCCAGCAGCACCATCTGATAGCCGTACCGTTCGGCCATCAACTTATAGACCAGCAACAGCCGGGTCCGGAAATCCGCATCCAGCAGATTCCAGTCTCGGCTGGCGTTCCGGATCTGCGGCCGGATCTGTTCCACTTCCTGTGTCGTGAAGATCTCTGGCGGCGGCGCCGGAGGTGGAACTAATTGTTCTCCGTGCAACAAAGCATCGATTTTCTCATCGGACACGTCTGTCGTGTCGCTGAACTGGAATATCTGTTGCCTGCCACGAAGCGATAAAGCAATTAACGGCGGGGTGGCCAGCGTTCCCGCAGAAATGAGCAGTAACAAACGACGGCGCACAAGCATATCCCGGAATCGGGCTGATGTCGATGCGGTCGCTCGGGCTGAATGGACCAATCCCCTTTCTCCATGGGACGCGACAGTACCAAGCGTTCCGGTAATACGTCGGAAAGCCCGTGCGGTATGTTCTACCACCTGAGCGCGCACGTCGGGAAGAAATACCAGTACGGCGATACAGACCGCTGCGAGGAAGTAACTCGATAGAGCAAAGAAAATCACGTTCTTATCGACTTTGAAAGGAAAATGTTACCTATCCGTAGGATCAAGGCATTTCTAATCCAAGCGGTTGTGCATTAAAATCATCGCCATGTTCGCATGCCGCCGTGTCATGTGAAAAGATTGCACTCCGCCAATGCTTCTGCATACACCGTCTCTGTCGTATTTTTTATGAAAAAGACGGAGCGTCGAGTCGGCGATGTCGATCGGCATTTTCCGATCTCGGCGCAAATACCGGGCGACAGCCTATCGCTATGCCGTAAAATGCGGAAAAGAAAGGGCGGTCTGTATTGATGAACGACACGAATTGAAGAGAGAGGATGAGCGACGGAAACGGAGTGACGCCGCCCAAGCAACCGCCTAGCCTGCTGGGCGGTACGGCATCATCGACCACGGCACCGAAGCCCGCGGGCACGGAGCCGCGCATTCTGGCGGGGCTCGATGGCAAGGGGGCGAAGGCGGTCAAGGGTGCGCCGAAGGCGGCACCGGTCGGTCCGCGTGCCGCGCGCAAAGGGGTCTGGGTGGGCGTCGTGGCGTTGTTGGCCCTAGTCGTGGCGGCCGGCGGCATTTGGCGCTCGCAACAACGCGCGACGAACGACGACACCTTGGTCGAGACGCGCTCGTCCGCGGTTGCGGCAAACGGTTCCGGCAGTGCGGCGACGCCGGGCGCGCAGACGCGTCAGGACATGACGGCAGCGTCTGGTGCCGGGCAGACAGGGACCGGCAGCGCGACCGTGAATGCCGCGAATACGGGGACGGCTGTCACGCAGCCGCCGCCGATGCAGGCTGCCACGATCGTCGACACGCCGGCACCGGCGGCGAACGGCGTGACGGCATCGACGCATGCCGCGATGGACAATACGCATGGTGCACTGCAAACGGACCCGGTGAAGGCGTTGGCCAGCCGGACCGATGCGGCCGACAAGCGTCACGACACGGTCGTCTCCAAGGACAGCAAGGAGACAGCTTCCAAGCATGCCGATAAGAAAATGACGCGGCATGAGCGGGAGGCGGCACTGCGAGAGCAGCATGACCAGGAGCGTGCCGCCACCCGCACGCGTGCAAAGAGCGAGGACCCGGACGCCGATATCCTGGCCGCCTTGTTCAAGCACACGAATGCGATCAACGGCGCGCCGGGCTCGACGGCGGCCGGCGCGGCGAAGGGCACGACGGCCGATGGCGCGGCGCGTGGTGCCAAACCGGCGCCAGGCAGCCTGGCCGCGAAGGTGGAGGCGTGTCGCAGCAAGGGCTTCTTCGATGGTGAAGTGTGTCGCTGGCAGGTGTGCGATGGGCATTGGGGTAGCGACCCGGCCTGCCCCGGCAATCAGCGGGCCGCTGCCGCGACGCATTGATCGCGCGATGCCGCGGTGACGTCAAGGGGAAGACGGCGATTGCTTGCGATGCGCACGGACCGAGCGTCCGCTACCCGGCATCTTTGTCGCTTGCACGCGTCGCACCCGGCGTCGCATGCCTAGCGCATTTTGAAGGGGCGATCGCAGCATAGTAAAGTGACCGACACGCAGGATCGTGCATCGAAAAACGGTTAGAACGATTATTTTTATCCGCAAATCCGATGCCTCGGCCGGCCTGTCATTCTCTCTACCGAGTTGCTGCTCATGATGAACATCCGCGACGTGGGCCATGCGCCCGAGCGGCCTCCGCGCTGTGAAGGGTGTGATGCCCCCGACGCTGCCCCGATCGATATCGCTTTCGCGTTTCAGCCCATCGTCGACGTCTCCACAGGCCAGGCCTATGCGCACGAAGCCCTGGTGCGGGGACCGCAAGGCGAATCCGCTGCGTCCGTGCTGAAACAGGTTGGCAATGAAAATCGCTATCGCTTCGACCAGCGCTGCCGGACCACGGCCATCGCGCAGGCGTCGGCACTCGGCATGCAGAGTTTCCTGTCGATCAACTTCATGCCGAATGCCGTCTATCAACCGGCCGCGTGCATCCGCAGCACATTCGAGGCGGCGCAAAAGTATGGCTTTCCGCTCGAGAGAATCATCTTCGAAACCGTCGAAGGCGAGAATATCGTCAGTCGCGCGCACCTGGTCGAGATCTTTCGTGCGTATCAATCCTTCGGTTTCCAGACCGCCATCGACGACTTCGGTTCAGGCTATTCCGGCCTGACGTTGCTGGCCGATTTTCAGCCCGATCTAATCAAGCTCGATATGGGCCTGGTGCGCGGTATCGATGCCGATGTCACGCGTCAGCGCATCGTCTGCGGCGTCTTGCAAATCTGCCGGGATCTGGGCATTCGTGTGATCGCCGAGGGCATCGAGACCGCCGGCGAGCGCGATTTCTTCGCCAGTGAGGGGGTGGCGCTGATGCAAGGCTATCTGTTTGCGCGACCGGCATTCAAGGCGCTCCCCGAGATTGGCGGGCTGGCTGAATCCGCGTGATGCAAGCGATGCCGTCACGCGGCACGCGGAAAAGCCTCGGGCCGTAAACGGCGCGAGGCGAACAGGCGATGCCATCGGACAGCGGACGTATCCCGCAAAACCGATGCGGCGCGGTGTCGAAAAGGGAAAGCGATGCACGGCGTCATGAAAACGCCATCGTGCGATGCCATTGTCGGACGAAGGTCGGCTAAAAGCTCTCGACGGCGTTGATGCCGGCAAGTCCGCAAGCGGCTTCCCAGACATCGCAACGCGCGTGAGACGCGCCGAAAACCTGCACACCGAGCGTCGCGCCATCCAGCAGCATGACCAACACCGGCGCGAGTTCCTGCGCTTTCTGCGGGTCGATGATGTCGGAGAGGATGTCGCCGATGAAACAGGTCAAATGCGACTTCTGCTCGACGTTGATCCGATGGATCTGCGTTCCCTTGTCGGAGAACTCGTACGCCGCATGGGCGAACATCGAGCCGGTGAAACCCTCGCTCTTGAACCAATCGCGGTGCCAGTCGAATACCCTTTTGAGGCGTTCCACAGGCTCCTGTACGGCGGTCGCATAGCGTTCCAGCGACTCGGCGTCCCGGTATTGGCAGGTTTTCAAGACGGCCACCACCAAGTCTCCCTTCGAGGGGAAGTGGCGGTACATCGTCATCTTCGACACTTTGGATTCAGCGATGATCCAGTCGATGCCGACTGCATGATAGCCATGCTTGCCGAACAGCGTCGTCGCTGCTCGCAATATCTGTTCTCGTTTTTCTGGCACGGAGAACCTACTTGGTCAGGACGGTTGGAAGGAAATGTCGATCATGTACGGGTACAGCGTGCGTCACGCCGACACCCGAAGGCGCCGACGCAGCGTGGCGTGTGGAAGTCTTGTTATAGGCTAGATTGTCGGACGGCGGTACAGCCCGTTCCATGTTTCTTACGGATGAATTCGAGAACAACGAATACCCGGTAATTTGATTATAGGGGAAGCTTTGCTAGTCGGCAGGCGTCCGTTCGATTTTGCCCGATCGCGGCGTAGACTTATTGGTCAGTCGTGGTCCGCTACCCCTGCGTCCCGCGCTGCATGCCCGGCTGGCGGTGACGCGCGCCCGCCCCATCGACCTCGCGGGGCGTGAAGCGGATTATTGGCGGTGCAACACGCAACGTTATTGTGTGTCGACGCGATCATGTGTGTCGACGCGATCATAATAGTCGCGTCTCGCAAACCCTTGCGCCGTGCCACGCCGCATTTTCATGATGATTCGTTGACGGAGATCCCGCTTGATGACTGACACTTCGATGCCTTCCTCGGGCCCTGCCGCGCGCACCGCCGCTGCGTCCGATGCAATGTCGGACCTGCAGGCGCGCTATGCATTGGCCTGTCGCTTGGCGCGCGACGCGGGCCGTCATGCCCTGACGTTCTTCCGAGAGCGGGATAGCTTGCAGATCGAGCACAAGGGCTTGCAGGACGTCGTCAGCCGCGCGGATCGCGAGGTCGAGCAGTTCATCCGCGGCGGCATTGCCGCCGAATTTCCTGAGGATGCGTTTCTTGGCGAGGAGAGCGCGTCGGACGACGGCGCAGCGTTCGGTGAAGGCGACATCGAGGCAGCGCGCGAGCGCGACGCCGGATCGCGGCGCGTGCTTTGGGTGGTCGATCCGATCGACGGCACTACCTGTTTTCTGCAAGGTATGCCGGTCTGGTGTGTCTCGATCGGCGTCGTCGTCGACGGCGTACCGACGATCGGTGCCGTCTACGATCCGAACGCCGACGAGTTGTTTCATGCGCTACGTGGCAAGGGCGCCTGGCTGACCAGCCCCGGCGACGGCCCGGGCGATGCCGCACGCGTGAAACCGATCGCAGCCCACACGGCACGTACCTTCCGTGACGGGCCGCTCGGTCTGGGCTATTCGCACAAGGTGCCTGCGTCCACCGTGGTGCCTTTCCTCGACGCCTTACTGTCCGATGGGGGCATGTTCATCCGTAACGGATCGGGCGCCCTGATGATTGCCTATGTGGCCGCGGGTCGTCTGATCGGATACTACGAACCGTTCATGTATCCCTGGGATTGCATGGCCGGGCTCGTTCTGGTGCGCGAGGCCGGCGGCGAGGTCGAGGATTTTCTCGCCGCCGACGGCCTGCGTCATGGCCATCGGGTGATCGTCGCGGGGGCGGGTCTATTCACGTCATTGCAGCGGATGGTAGAGACGACGGTGCCGTCGCCGCGCGTGGCGGGCTGAGCGCATCGGCCGTAGATGCCCCGGCCGGCGCGCCATCGAGCATTCGGATTTCGCGGATCGGTTGGGCAAACGCGATGCCGAGTGCGGCGAGCCCGTCGACGATCGCGAGATTCAGCGCCTGCTGGCAGTCCATGTAGACTGCGTATTCGGGGCGATTCACGTAGTAGACGACCTCGAATTCCAGCGCACGATCGGCAAAACTCGCGAAGTGCACACGGTCGAGCCGTGTATTCGGAATCCGCGCCAGCGCTTGTTCGACCATCGCCGGCACCGCACGCAGGCGCGCAGCCGAAGTCGCGTAGGCGAGACCGAAGCGGAAGGCGATACGTCGCGTCTCCATCCGCTGAAAATTGTGGATCTGCTGTTGCAGCAAGGCCGTATTGCTGCAGATGATTTCTTCGCCGCGCAGGCTCCGTATACGCGTCGTTTTCATGCCGACCTGCTCGATGGTGCCGCTGACCTCGCCGAAGGAGACGTAATCGCCGATGCGGAAGGGTTTGTCCAATCCGATCGCCAGCGAAGCGAACAGATCGCTCAGAATGCCTTGGACCGCAAAGCCGATCGCGGCGGCGCCGATGCTCAGGCTCGCGACAAAGGCGGTGACATTGACGCCTCCCTGCGCCAGCAAGGACAGCAGGAAGAGTGCCCACATCAGCGCCCGTGCAAACCAGGCGAGGACGCGGACGATGACAGGGTTGATGCCGTCTTCGGCATCCACGAGGACCGGCGACATCGCTGGCGCAGCCATCGGTGCCGCGCCCGACGCGTCGGACGCCGGCCGCGGTGAGGCCGCCCCCTGAGCTGCCGCGCGTGCGCGGCGCAGGCGATGCCGGTCCAGATAGCGATCGCTGAGCAGCGATACCGCCTGACTGGCCCAAAGCGCCGATTGCAGCAGGAAGACGGTCTGCCAGCCCCGTTTCAACCACGCCAGCAGGGTGTCGGTATTGCCGGTCGCGGTCATTGCGGTGCCGGCCGAATGGGGTGCGCCCCTGCTCAGCAGGGTCGCCGGGTCGAACGTCGCGATGGCGCCGATGGTCGCGGCGAGGCTCAGACCTGCCAGCACGGAGACGGCGATCATCATCGGTTTGCGCGTATGCCGCAGCAGCCCGATGGCGACGAGGGTATAGGTCTCCGTCGGTCGCATCGCGGGAGACGATGCGGTGTCGGCCGCCGCCGAGGCCGTTTCCAACGTGGCGGCCAATGCGCTCAGTCGGCGAATCGCCCAACGTCGCAGGCCGTCGAGTGCGGGATAGCCGAGCGCGGCAATCACGGCGGCGCCGATCCACTGGGCCGCCGTGAGGCCGCCGAATAGGGCGGCGGTCAGCCAGTCGGGGAGCGCAAGGGTTAACATGTGGCGAAAGCAGACGCGAACGGGTTGATCGGAGGGCCCGACGGGGAGGCGTAGAAGCCGCGCCGTCACGCCGCAGCGGGATGCCAGTGTACTTGCCATGGCATCTCGAAAAAAGCGGCCGCTACGGCACCGACGATCCCGTACGACACGCGTACCCAGCGGGAGGCAACCGCGTATCAACCGCGTAAGGAAGCAGGACCAGAAAATGGAAAAAGAACACGACGCCGTCATCGCGCCGAAGCCGAGCACGCCGCCGATCGCGTCGCGCGGGACGCTCGATCTGCGTCCGACGGGGATGCCGGACCGGATTTACGGTGCCTTGCTCGGTCAGATATTGGACGGGGTGTATCCGCAGGGCGGCCGACTCCCCACCGAGCATCAACTGGCGGACGCCTTTCAGACCTCGCGTCCGACGGTGCGCGAAGCGTTGGCACGGCTGCGCGCCGACGGCATCATTCAGACGCGTCATGGTTCCGGAACCACGGTCGCCCATCGTCCGGACCCGGACGTGCGTCGATTCGCGCCGCTGGAAACGCTCTCCGATATTCGTCGCTGCTTCGATTTCCGAATCGTCGCGGAGGCGGGCGCCGCCGCGCTGGCCGCCACCGATGCCGGGGAGGCGGAGCGCGAGGCGATGCATCGCGCGAATCGCGCACTGCAGCAGGTGATCGAGACCGGCGGCATCGGCGCGGAGGAGGACTACGCCTTCCATCAGGCGATCGCGCGGGCATCGATGAATCCCTACTTCGTCACCGTGCTCGGTTTCCTGCAGGAGCAAGTGCTGTTCAGCATGAATTTGTCCCGCAATCTGTCGCTTATCAAGACGGTAACGCGTCGCCGGGAAGTGCAGTCCGAGCATGCCGACATCGTCGCCGCCATCGACGCGCGCGATGCGCAAGGTGCCTCGGATGCCATGCGCCGGCATCTGGAGGCGGCCGTCACGCGCATGTTTGGCGCCTGAACCCCGCGCGCTTTGTGGGGCGCTGCCCCCTTCCGTTATTTCGTACGCGCCACGTTGCCGCTTCGATCCAAAATGCGCTACAGTGCGGATAGGTAAAGTTGTTTGACAACTTTACCGGAGGTCGTGCGCCTTGCACCGCCCTGTCCCCATCCGGACCCGCCTGGAGTGACGATGAGAACCGATGCTTTTGCAGCCGAGGAATTAAGCACGACCGTGATGGCGGTGCCGCCGCTGGCCCGACGCGCGGACTATGCGCTGGACCCGGTGCAGAACCGCCGCTTGATGGCGCATATCGCGCAGGGCGGCGTGCGCACGCTGCTGTATGGTGGCAATGCCAATCTCTATCACGTGCCGATCAGCGAATACGCGGCGCTGCTGGATCTGCTCGCCGAGCAGGCCGATGCGCAGACACGCGTGATACCGGCGATCGGTGCCGATTACGGCAAGATGCTCGACCAGGCGCGGCTGCTCCGCGAGCGGCAGTATCGTACCGCGATGGTGTTGCCGATGGCGGGCTTTACCACGGCATCGGGCGTGTACGACGGCCTGTCCCGCGTTGCCGAGCTGGCGGGCTTTCCGTTGACGCTCTACATCAAGCAAGAAGCCTATCTGGACTTGGACACCTTGGCGCGCCTCGTCGAGCAGGGCGTGCTGGCGGCGGTGAAGTACGCGATCGTGCGGGAGCATCCGGAGAGCGATCCCTACCTGCAGGCCCTGATCGATCGCCTCGGCGGATCGACGCCGGCCGCGCGTGCTGCCGCCTTGGGGAAGCTAGTCAGCGGCATGGGCGAGCGCCCGGCCATCACTCACGTGAACGACTATGGGCTGGCGGCGTGGACCACCGGTTCCGGATGCATCGCGCCGCGTGCGGTAATGCGTCTGTTCGAGGCCGTCAAAGCCGGCCGTCTCGACGAAGCGCAGGCCTTGCATGCACGCTTCATGCCGTTGGAAACGCTGCGCGACAAGATTTCCTTGATCCGCGTGCTGCACGATGCGGTGACGGTCAGCGGGATCGCCGATATGGGACCGATGCTGCCGCTGCTCTCCAACACGGACGCGGCGGACATGCCGGCCGTGCGGGAGGCCACCCGGGCACTGCTCGAATTCGAGCAGTCCCTCGGCTGAGCGCTTAGTTTGCCGCTTCCGTCTGGCGCACGGCCTGACGCACCTTGGCGACCTGATCGACAGAGACGGCCGAGGCATGATTACCCCAGTTCGCTCGCACGAAGGTCAGCACATCCGCGATCTGCTGATTCGTCAGGCGCCAGCCGAAGTCCGGCATGGCGATCGGCGCTGGCGCCGTTGCCGTGCTCGGCATCCGCGAGCCGCTGAGCACCAGGTGGATCAACGAAGTCGGATCGTCCGCGTTCACCGCGGAGTTGCCGGCCAGCGATGGGAAGATGCGCTTGGCGCCAGTACCGTCCGAGCGATGGCAGGCATTGCAGCTGTTCAGATAGACACGGGCACCGGCCGAGTCGATCTGTCCGATGCGTAGCGGCGGAACCTGTTCCGCATCGACCGCCACCGTCGCTGCGCCGGGTGTCGCCGAGGGCCCCGACGTACTCGACGTACTCGATGCCTCCGACGTGCTCGATGTCGAGGCGCTGTTGGCACCCGCCGCCGCCTTGCCCGATTTCGGCGGCAAGGCCTTCAAATAGACGGCGATTGCATGGAGGTCCTGGTCGCTCAGGTATTGCGTGCTGTCGGCATGCGCGGCGAAGTAGGCCAGTGCGCCGACGGTGTTGGTCGGGTTGTAGGCGAAGTTCTGCGGGAAAGCGGACGCTCCCAGGACGAACACATTCGAAACATCCCACGACTGCAGGTATTTGTTCACCACACTGTTGTCGGGCCGCTCGCCGGCGACGGCCCCGCCGGTGGTATGCGTCGTTTGATACGGGCGCAGATCGAACTGTTCGCCCGGCTTCGAATACGACAGCTGGAACTGCTTCGGATTCATCGCCTGCGCCACCTTGGCCGCCTGTTCCGTGACGTATTGCGTCATCTTGAATTCATTGGGCTGACAGTCGAAGGTCATCTGCAGCAGCGGCTGTCCAAATGCATCCTTGTATGTGGGGTCGAGCGACAGGTAATTCTGCCGATATGACATCACGCTGCCCTCGGTGCCGATCGAGAAGCTGTGCAGGTAGTTATCCTTCAGCGCCTTTTTCCATTGCGATCCCCAATTCGGCGTGCCGGATGGGATACCCGCTTGCTGTATGGGACGTCCCCCCGTCACCATCACCGACGTATAGGCGCCGCCCACGAAGCCGGCCGGCCCGTGGTCGAAGTTGTCGCCATTCATATCGTCGTAGACCATGCCGCCGGAGCCCGCGCCGATGAAAGAATTGATCGCCGTGTTCGCATCGTAGAAGATTTTGACGCCGCTGTTCTTCTGGTACGCGTAGTTGCGCCCAACGGTGCCGGCGTTCGACTGCGGATCGTAAGGCTTGCCGATGCCGGAGAGCAGCAAGAGACGGACGTTGTGCATCTGGTAAGCGCTGAGGATGAGGAGGTCCGCGGGCTGTTCGAAGGTACGCCCTTGTGCATCGATGTATTCGACGCCAGTGGCTTTCTTGCCGCTGCTGTCCAGCAGCACGCGCGTCACATGCGAACGGTCCCGCAGTTCGAAATTGGGCTTGCGTACCAGGGCCGGCAGAATGCAGGCTTGCGGGGAGGCTTTGGCATACATGTAGCAACCGAAGCGTTCGCAATAGCCGCAGAAGTTACACGGCCCGAGCTGCATGCCGTAGGTATTCGTGTAGGCTTGCGAAGCATTCGCCGCGGGAATCGGGAACGGATGAAAGCCGACATCTTTTGCCGCTTTCGCAAACAAATCCGCGGGCACGTTATTCTTTAAAGGCGGCAGCGGATAATCGCGACTGCGCGGTGCCTCGAAGGGATTGCCGCCGTCGATCAGTTTGCCGTTGATATTGCCGGCCATGCCCGAGACGCCGGCAACGTATTCGAAGCGATCATAGAACGGCTCGAGTTCATCCGATGTGTACGGCCAGTCCTGCGTGGTCATATCGTCGGGAAAGAAACTTTTGCCGTAGCGGTCCTCGAAATGGCTGCGGATCTTCAGGTCCGCCATCGTCGCGCGATAGGTGCAGCCGTTCCAATGCACGCCGGCGCCGCCGACACCGCTGCCCAACAGGAAGGCGCCCATCTGCCGATACGGCATGGCCACCTCGTTTGGCGTATGTCGCATCGTCAGCGTTTCGCGCGACAGATCCTGCATCAGTTGATAGCGCACCGCGTATTTCAATTCATCGGCGATTTTGGGATAGGCGAAATCGGGATAGGTATCGCGATTCTCTCCGCGTTCCAGACCCACTACGTTCAGGCCGGCTTCGGTCAATTCCATCCCCATGATGGCGCCCGTCCAGCCCATGCCGACGAGGACCGCGTCGACCTTCGGTTTTTTGATATCGGCCATGCTTATGCGTTCCGTTGCGGGTTCGTGCCACTTTGGACGTTGTCGGCTTGCGCGTTGCTTGCCCCTGAGGCAGGCGCGGGCGAGGGATTCGGCCCCAGGCTGTCGATGCTGACTGGCGGGAGCGGATAGCGTTTGTTCTGACCCACCCAATCCAGGAAGTCGGCGCGGGCGCCCGGGAAGCCGATCATCTGCCACGACCCGGCGTCCTTGTTGCCGCCGTAAATCGGATCGGCCAGATAGCCTTCCTTCGTGTTTTGCAACAGGAAGCCGAAGAAGTCCTTGATGGGGGCCCTGTCGGACGAGACCTTGCCGCCTTCCATGTCCGTCAGCAATTGCTCTTGCTCCGTATGCGCGAGATCGGCGAAAACCTTGCCCGAGAATGTCTGCTTGCAGTGGTCGTTGATGGCGGCAATGGCGGCGCGATACAGGTCGCGTGGTTTCAAGGGATTTTGATAGCCCCATAATGAGGGCGTGTCCGGTTTGAACGGCCCGCTCATATACCAGTTCGACGCATGACCGAAGCCCGCATCCATCTGCTTGTCGATGAACACCGGCACGTTGAGATCGAGCGCGCCCTGGCCTTCCGCATCGGCGGGGATCAGGCGATCGGTGGCCGCTTTGATAAACGCCCATTCGTCGGCGTTGAAGTAGTGCGGGGTGTACTGCGCGAGATCGATCGATGTGGGTCGGACCGGCTCCGCGGCAGTCATGCCGACGCCGTTTGCCGGCGCGTTGGGCGCAGACGCTGCCGCGGCGGCGCTTCCCGATGCGGCGGTCTGTCCGCTGGCGGTGATGACGGCGCCGGCAGGCAGGATGGCAACGGTCTTGCACGGACGGACCACCCCGTCGAAGTAACGCGTGTTTGTCCGCGATGACTTCGCCACTACAGGCTAGGTATTACAGGAGGTGAAAGGCTTCCGAAATGCTTGACCTCGCAATGACGGTGATTCGCGGTCCCGGAGTCGTGGCGGCTAAGGGTAAACGCTAGGAAATCGATGCTTTACGCGGTGGGCGATAAGGATAAGCAGGAGAGGAATTTGACGCATTTTGAAGACGACTCGCGGCATCACGGCGGGGAGCAGGACGACGGCGGTCTGCATGAAGATGCGATCCCCCCGTCGAGCGCTGGCGCTGCTGCCGGTTCTCCCTCGCAAGGTAGCGGCGAGAAGCACGCGGGAAACCGGCCTGATGCCATGCGTCGCGCCTGGGTCGGTCGTGCGATGCTGGGTGTGCCACTGACCTTGGCAGGGGGCGGGTGGGCGTCGCGCGCTGTAGCGGGTGTGCCCGAGGCAGCGGAGACGGAGGCGCCGAAGCCGATCGCGGCACCGGGCGACGTAATCGACGTGCCCTTGTGGCCGGAGGGCCGCGTTCCAGGTGTGCGCGACACCGCGCGAGTCGCGGCGATCGGTGCGGAGCGCGTCAGTGCTGGCGGTGCGATACGCAATGTGTCGCAACCGCGGCTGCGCATCTATCCGGCGGATCCGTCACGTCGCACCGGCATGGCGATACTGGTCATCGCCGGCGGCGGCTATGCCCATATCGAATGCGGTCATGAAAGTACGCCGACGTGCCGCTGGCTGCAGTCGCTCGGCATCACCGCCTGTGAGTTGATCTATCGACTGCCGCGCGAAGGATGGGATCGGACGGCACCGCTGCAGGACGGGCAACGGGCGATGCGGGTGATTCGGGCGCATGCCCAGACCTTGCACATCGAGCCGGCGCGTCTGGCCGTCATGGGCTTTTCCGCAGGCGGGCATCTGGCCGGCATGACCGCCGTCACCCCCGACGTTGCGCGCTATGCACCGCTGGATGCGATCGATGCGCTAGCGTCCGATGCGGCGTTTGCCGCGCTGCTGTATCCGGTACTGACCTTGGTGCCGCCGTTCGACAATACCCACACGCGACGCTCGCTGCTGGGACGCGACAATAGTGGAGACGATGCCAATGCAGCGGCGGCGGCGTTGTCCGTCGACCGCCAGGTGAACGAGGCGACACCACCAGTGTTTCTCGCGCAGGCGACCGACGATCCGATCTCGCCGGTCGACAACAGCCTGCTGATGTACTCGGCGATGCGTTCGGCAGGCCGACCGGTGGACCTGCATCTATTCCAATCCGGCGGCCATGGCTGGGGCTTGGGACGTCCCGGCACCGAACAGACGCTGTGGCCGGCGTTGTTTCAACGCTGGATGGGACTGCTCGGCGGCTAGGTCCGCGGGGCGGACCGATGCGCGATGACGCGTGCGCTCAGGCCGCGTCGATGGGGGGCAGTGCCGCCAATGGCGCCAGACGCAGTCGCGCGAAATTCGAGACGAAGGGTGTGAATTCCATGAAGCCTTTGACGGCCTCGAATTCGGGCGTGTCGTAGACCCAGTCGCCGGCGATCGTATAGACCGCCGCATAGGCCGGGCCATCGTCGATGACCTTGTAGCGGCTGCCGGTCAACCAGCCCGGGCAGGACAAGATCGCGGGCAGATGGACTTCGTCGTACCAGCGATTGAACGCCGCTTCCTGCTCCGGCGCGATATCGACCCGCACGATATGAATGTAGGGGCCGACGGAATCGGCCGGCAAGCGTTCGATCGGAAATTTCATTGTGCCTGCTCCACGGTTTCGACCGGCTTCGGCTTGACGCGGGGAAACTTCAACGTCGCCTCGGCCTTCAGCACTTCCTTGCCTTCATCGTTTGTCGCACTGGCCTGCCAGACGGCGGTGCGCGTCTCCGCGTTCATCTCGGCGATCCAGACGCGAAAGCGCAGCGTATCGCCATAGAACACCGGACCGGTGAACCAGAAACGGTCTTCGATCGATACGCCCAACGTGCCGACCAATTCTGCCGTCAGCACGCTGGTGCAGATGCCTGCCACCAGAATGCCCGGTGCCAGACGTTGGCCGAAACGGGTCTTGCTCGCATAGCCTTCGTCGATATGCACCGGACCGAAGTCGCCGGTGGCGGCTTCATACATCGCGCCGTCGGCTTCGGTGATCGTCTTGCAGATGGACACTTCGTCGCCCACATGCAGCGTGTCGAATGGTTTGATGTCGTACATCGCGCGCCCCTGCTCAGCCGAGCAGCGGCAACATCGCCGCGGTGCCGCCGATGACTTGCTTGCCGCCGTCTTCGCTGTCGATCAGGCAACGGATCTCGAAATCGATCGAGGCCGACGTGACTTCCGTTACGGTGGCGATCGCTTCGATCGTGCTGCCCACCACTACCGGTGCGTCGAACGACAGATCCAGCTTGCCGATGCGCCAGGCCTTGCCGGCCAGCCGATTCAGACAGGTGGACGACAGCGCCAATACCGCCATCTCGAAACTCAGCATGTTTGCAAAACCCGCGTCGCGGGCCGCGGCCGCGTCCACGTGCATCGTTGCCAGATTGCCGCTGATGCCGGTGAAGAAGGCTTGTTCGGCGACGGTCATCGTCTTGCGGAACGACATTGTCGCGCCGACTTGCAGGGGAGTGGTGTTTTGCATCGTGTGAAGGCGTCTATCAATGAAAGAGGGGCGGCGAGCGGGTATCGCGGGCCGGTGCAAACCGAGACGGGCCGCGCCTGATGGCGCACCCCGTCTGCTTGCCGTCGCGTTTAGAGCGTCAGACCGCGCTTGATCACACTGCGCGCGATCAACATGCGATGGATTTCCGACGTGCCGTCGTAGATGCGCGTGACGCGGCTGTCACGGTAGATCCGTTCCAGCGGCATTTCCTTCGTGAAGCCCATGCCGCCGAATGTCTGGATGCCGCGGTCCGCCACGCGGCCGATCATTTCCGAGGCGTACAGCTTGACCATCGACACCTTGTCGCGCACGTCGCGGCCTTGATCCAATTCCCACGCGGTGTTGAGCACCATCATTCGCGTCGCAAAGATTTCCGTGGCCGAGTCCGCGATCATCTGCTGCACCATCTGGAAATCGCCGATCGGTTGACCGAACTGCTTGCGCTCGCCCGCATAGGTGCGCATCAGTTCCAGTACGCGCTGCGCCATGCCGCAGGCCCGTGCGCCGATGTGCGCGAGGCGGATGCCGGCCACGCTGTCCATGATCAGCTTGAACCCGTTACCCAGCGTCCCCAGGATCTTATCCTTCGGGATACGGCAGTTTTCGAAAACCAGTTCCGCATGGCCATACCCGCGATGGCCCATCATCGGCTGCTTGCCGGTGACGTGGAAGCCCGGCGTGCCCTTGTCGACGAGGAATAGCGTGATGCCGCCGCGCGCGCGCTTTTCCTTGTCCGTCAGCGCCATCACGATGACGTAGTCGGCGATGTCGCCGTCGCTGATGAAGTGCTTGCGACCATTGATGACGAAGTCGTCGCCGTCTTCGGTCGCCACCGTCGAGATCGACGCGGCGTCGGAACCGGCGCCCGGCTCGGTGATGGCCATCGCGCAGACCTTCTCACCGCGGACCGTCGGCAGCAGATAGTCGTCGCGTTGCGCGCCTTCGCAGGCGAGCAGCATCGGATAGACCTGGCCGAACACGCGGCGGATCAGCGCATCGGACGTCTTGCCAAGTTCTTCCTCGACGTAGCACATGTCGACATTCGACAGGCCACCGCCGCCGACATCGTCCGGCATATTCATCGCGAACAGCCCCAGCGACATCGCCTTGTCGCGCACGATCTTCAGCTTGTCGGCCGGGATCACGCCGGTATGTTCGGTTTCGGCTTCCAGCGGCTGCACTTCGTTGGTCACGAATTTGCGGACCGTGTCCACCAGCATCTGGGTTTCGGAGGGAATGGAAAAGTCGATCATGTCAGTCTCGTCAATAAGGGGGGTCAGGCGGCGGGCGCGGTGCGTACCACGCCGTCCGCGATCAACGCGTCGATCTCGCTCTGCGCATAGCCCAGTTCACCCAGGATTTCCGCCGATTGCGCACCAAGCGGCTGCGGCGTCAGTGCCACGCCCGGTGCTTGGCCATCGAAACGGGCGGGATGCATGACGAAGGTCACCGGCTTGCCTTCCACGCCGTCGACCGTCTTGAATGCTTCCAGATGGGTCAGTTGCGGATCGGCTTGCAGGTCGTCGTAGTCCTGTACCGGGCCGTGCCAGACATCGGAGTCGCGCAGATGCTCGAGCCATTGCGCCGTGGTCTTTTGCTTGAGGCGCGCGCCGACCAGGCGGACGATTTCCTCGCGTCGCGTATAGCCGTCGCTTGCCGGAATCGCGGCCAACGCTGGTTCTTCCAACGCGCGGGCCAGTGCCTCCGGCGTGGCCATCGAGATCGCCAGATGGCCGTCCGACGTCGCATGAATGCCGTAGGCGCCGCCGCTGAACCAGCTCGCCAGGCCGTCCGGGCCGCGCGACGAAGGGCTGCGGGCGCCGTTCAACCAGGCCGTCAGCGATTCCGTTTGCAGATCGATCGCGGCCTGCAGCAGGCTGACTTCCACGAGGCGGCCTTCGCCGGTACGCTCGCGATTGAACAGCGCAGCCAGGATGCTCATCACATAGATGACGGCTGCATGTTGGTCGACCACCACCGGACCCACCGGCGTCGGGGCGCCATCGGCGCGACCGGTGCGGGCCGCCAGCCCGGACAGCGCCTGCAGCAGCAGATCCTGCCCCGGCTTGGCCGCGTAGGGACCGGAGCCGCCGTAGCCGCTGGCGCTCGCATAGATCAATCGCGGGTTGATCGCCTTCAGTGCTTCGTAACCCAAGCCGAGGCGTGCCATCGCGCCGGGGCGGAAGTTTTCCATCAGCACGTCGGCATCCTTGACGAGCTTTTGCGTCAGGGCGCGACCGGCCTCGCTTTTCATATCGACTGACAGGCTGCGCTTGTTGCGGCCCGTCGTCAGCAGATTGACGCTTTGCGTGCCGACGAAATGATCGGCCACTGCCCAGTTGCGATGAAAGGCACCGTCGATCGGCTCGACGGCGATCACGTCCGCGCCCAGATCGGCGAGCATTTGCGCAGCCATCGGGCCGGCATGGAAGTGGTTGAAGCTGATGACACGGACGCCGTCGAGGAGTTTCAGCATGATGTTCCGATTGGGTTTGCACACGGTCCGCGTGTCCCGACCGGGACGTCGTCGTCGATGAAGACGGCTTATGCAGACGTGTTGTTGACGCTATTCAGCATAGCAATCGGAAATTGCGCGGCGGGCGAATCGCACTATTAAATGGCGCACTCCGACTATAAGCGAGCCTCATGATCGGCTGCGCGGAGGGAGGGGAGCGGTGCGCCGCACGGTACGGCGGGGCGTATCCGCCGGCAGGGGACCGGCGGCGAACGATGCCTCAATCGAGCAACGGCGATTGGGCGCGTAGCGCGCGCACCACTTCGCGTGCGTGGGCGACGAAGCTTTCCGTCAGACGTTGCCGGGGGCGGTCCTTCGGCAGCAAGGCGCAGAGGGAAATGGGCATGTCGGAGCTGAAGGGGCGGATCACGACACTGCCGGGCGGTTGCGTCAGCGCCGAGAATTCGTCGGTCAAGGAGACCCCCAATCCTTCGGCCACTAGCCGACACGCCACGTTGGAGAAACGCACTTCGATATCGGGAACGAAATAATCGCCGTCCGCTTCGAACACGCGCTCCACCAGCAATCCAAGGGGACTTCGTGCCGGTGCGCCGATCAAGCGCCGCCCGCGCAAGGCACTCGGGGTAACAACGTCGCATTTCTCCAACGGATCGCCCGGCGGCGCCGCGCACACGATGCGTAACTCGCCCAGGGGCTCGTTGATCAGGCCGGGACGTGTGGGCGGCATCATCGACAAACCGACGTCCGCCATGCCGGAGTCCAGACTTTCCAGCATCGCATCCACCCGCATCGTTTCCAGATGGATCTTGACCTTCGGATGATCGACGGCGAAGCGCGCCAAGGTCTTCGGCACCAGCCATTCGGAGAGTTCCGCGGTCGAGAACACGCGGATCACGCCGGCGCGGCCGGTGCGCAAGTCCCACGCTTTCTGCTGAATGGCCTGATGGACTAGAAACAGCGGCTCCGCGTCGTCGAAGAGCATTTTTGCTTCGGACGTCGGAATCAGTCGGTTGCTGATGCGATCGAACAACGGAAAGCCCAGTTTGGCCTCCGCCAGTCGGATCGCATTGCTGACCGCGGGCTGCGACATGCCCAGCTCGGTGGCCGCGCCGGTCGTGGTGCGATAGCGCATCACGGCACGCAACACTTCAAGTTGTCGGAGATTGATCAGTACCCGTGCGCTGGGAGCACTCCCGCCTGCGTCGTCGTCATTCGCGCGGCCACTGCCCTGGCCGCCATTTCTGCCGCCCTGTGCGTTGGGCCGGTATTCCGTCGCCATCCTGTCCCTTTGTTCCATGTTCCGCAACGTTGCAATCCGGCACACCGCAATCCGGGCAAACGCGATGCCCTTTTGCACGCCATCAGCGCGATTCTACGCTTGCGAGGGAATGCGGCGTGTTAGAAACAGTGCCGGGCGGAGCGTGCATTCAACGGGTTGCACCGGGATCGGCGACCCGCTTGCGCGCCCGGGCAGCTGTCACGGCTATAACCGTCGATTATAGTCGCCCGTTTTTTTTTCACTGGCGTGCGGGGATGGCACGCCGCTAATGTCTCACTACCGAAGCCGACTAGTCATATGCACATGCCGCGGGGAATGTTGCACCGGCTTCCTGTATTCGTTCTCGCACGCCGCATTGAAGCAGTCACCACATCGCATCCTGGAGAGACCATGTTTTCACGCCGCCGTACTGCGCCTACTCTCGTGAGCACGCTCGCGACCGCTCTGACCTCGTGCGCCGCCGTTGCGGTGATGGCCACGTCCGCTCACGCGGCGTGCATCGCCGTTCCGGCCGGCGATCTGGTCACCAGCGGCCATCTGCAATTGTCGATCAACCCGACCTTGCCGCCGCTGCAGTTCATCGACGAGACCGGCAAGATGAAGGGCATGAACGTCGAACTGGCCGAGGAAATCGGCAAGCGGCTGTGCCTGAAGGCCGATCTGCTGCGCATGGACTTCCCGGCGATGGTACCGGCGTTGAACGCTGGCCGTTTCGACGGCATCAACACCGGCATGTTCTGGACCGAGGCCCGTTCGAAGTCGATGTACACGGTGCCGTACGCGATGTCGACGATCGACGTGATCGCCGACCCGTCGCAGAAGGCGACGCTGACCGACATCAAGGGCCTGGCCGGCCATTCGGTGGGTGTCGAAGCCGACTCGTACCAGGAAAAGTGGTTGCGTGATCGCGCGAAGGAAATCGCCGACGCCGGTGGCAAGCCGGTGGATATCCATGCCTTCCCGACGGCCAGCGATATGTTGGCGGCATTGCGCGCCGGTCAGTTCGACTTCGCCGCCTTGCCGAGCTATACCGGCGCATCGGTCGTGAAGTCGAAGCGGGCCAAGCTGGTTCTGGGCGCTCAGGGCGGCACGCCGACGACGATGGCCTTCCGCAAGAAGTCCGTTGCCGAAGCCGTTGCGAAGGCGATGGACGACATGGTGCAGGACGGTTCGTACGCCAAGCTGATGGACAGCTATGGCATGACGAAGATCAATACGCCGCACATCACGCTGGTGGGCACGGGTCCGGCCTGAGGGTCTGCCTGACGGCCGCAGCAGGCCGATGCGCGCGTGCCGTCCGGCACGCGCGTCCTGAGGGTGCAGTACCGGTACGGGCGCGCATGTCGCGCGACCTGTCCATCATGAGTATTGAGTAGATGACTTTCTTCAATGTCCCCGATTTCTTTGGCTACCTGACCAACGGCTATCTGTGGGGGGGTGTCGTCGTCACCTTATGGTTGACGATCGCGACGGTGATCGGCGGCCTGGTCTTCGGCCTGCTGGTGGCCTTCATGCGCATGTCGCAAAGCCGTGTCCTGATCGGACTCGCGAGTTTTTATATCTGGGTTTTCCGCGGCACGCCGCTGCTGATCCAGTTGGTGATCGTCTATACGGGCTTGCCGCAATTCGGCCTCCGTCTCGGCGTCATCGAATCGTCGTTGCTGGCGCTGATGTTGAATGAAGCGGCTTATCTGGCCGAGATCATCCGCAGCGGCTTCATGGGCGTACCGCGCGGCCAGTACGAAGCGGCCGAGGCCCTGGGTCTGCCGAAGTGGCTCGCCACGTGGAAGATCACGTTGCCGCAAGCGTTCCGTCTGATGATCCCGTCGTTCGGCAACTCGGTGAACGGCCTGTTGAAATCGACGTCGCTGACGTCGGTGATCTCGATGGAGGAACTGATGCGCCGCAGCCAGATGGTGATGCAGGCGAAGTTCGAGGTGCTCGAGGTCTTCGGTGCCGCGGCCATCTTCTATCTGTTGCTGACGACGGCCTGGGGCTTCGTGCAACGCCGGCTGGAAATTCACTTCGGCGCGGGCCATTCGGCCAGCCGTTGATCAAGACATAAGGAAACACGATGACAACGCTCTCCCTGACTGGCGTGGTAGTGGCCACGGTATTGCCCTTCGACGCGGCGCAGGAAATCGACTGGGCATCGTATGCGCGGGTGATCCAGTACTGTGCGATGGCCGACGGTATTTCGGCCGTGCTGGTCAACGGCCATGCCGGTGAAGGCGGTGCGTTGACGCCGCAGGAGCGCGAGGCGGTGATCCGCGCGACGCGCAAGACGATGAACGAGGGCGGTCAGTCGGACAAGCCGTTGATCGCCGGCATCATCGCGCAAAGCACGCGGGAGGCGGTGGCCGAAGCGAAGATCGCCAAGGCGGCCGGCGCGAATGCGTTGACGATTTTTCCGCCGGCGTCGTTCGGCGGCGCTCGTACCGAGATGGTGGTCTCGTATGTGAAGTCCGTCATCGATGCGGTCGATCTGCCTGTGGCGATTTTCCAGTATCCGCTCGCGTCCGGCTATGGCTATTCGACGCAGACCTTGCTGGAACTGGCGAAGTTGCCGCGCGTGATCGCGATCAAGGAAGGCAGCGACACGATGCGCGCCTACGAAGAGAACTACGCCGCGGTCAAGGCGGAACGCAGCGACCTGAGCATCCTTGCGTCGAATTTCGATTGGTTCCTTGCGCAACTGGCCGTGGGATCGGACGGCATCCTGTCCGGGCTGGCCGCGCTGGTGCCGGACGACCTGGTGAGCCTGTGGCGCGCCGGGGCGGCGAACGACCTGCCGGCGATGCGTGCGGCCAGCGACAAGATGCTGCCGCTGGTGCGCGCGATCTACGCGCTGCCGCGCAATGAAATGTACGCACGTATCAAAGTCGCGCTGACGATGATGAACGTGATGGCCAGCCCGAAGGCGCGCGAGCCCTTCGTACCGGTCCCCGAGGTGGTCTGCGTCCGCATCCGTGCGGCGCTGATTCAGATGGGCCTGCTGGACGCCGAAGGGCAGCCGGTAGCAGCTTTGGTCGCGCCACTCGATCGTGTGGCCGTCCTGCCGGCGAACCGATAGTCAACGGAGCAGCATAGCGATGAGTGCATTTTCCGCCGCCCAGAGCGACGCGTTGGACCAGGCGGCGGGCACCGCCACACCGATGGTGCAATTGAAGGGCGTACATACCTGGTACGGTCAGTACCATGCCTTGGACGATATCAATCTGGAGGTGGCGCGCGGCGAAAAGATCGTCATTTGCGGACCGTCCGGGTCCGGCAAGTCGACGATGATTCGCTGCATCAACCGGCTGGAAAAGCATCAGCAAGGTCAGGTGATCGTCGATGGTGTGGAGTTGACCTCGCGTACCCAGGATCTGGCGAAAGTGCGCAGTGAAGTCGGCATGGTGTTTCAAAGCTTCAATCTGTTTCCACACCTGTCCGTCCTCGACAATCTGACGATCGCGCCGATGGCGATCCGCAAGATGTCGCGTGCCGATGCCAATGCGCTGGCGATGCACTATCTGGAGCGGGTGAAGATCCCGACGCACGCGAGCAAATATCCGGGGCAGTTGTCGGGCGGCCAGCAGCAGCGTGTCGCGATCGCCCGCGCGCTCTGCATGAAGCCGCGCGTGATGCTGTTCGACGAGCCCACGTCGGCGCTCGATCCGGAAATGATCAAGGAAGTGCTCGACGTCATGGCGACGCTCGCCGCCGACGGGATGACGATGCTGTGCGTGACGCATGAGATGGGGTTTGCCCGTACTGTCGCCGATCGGATCGTCTTCATGGACCAGGGCAAAATCGCCGAGATCGCGCCGCCGGAGCAATTCTTCCTCCAGCCGCAATGCGAGCGCGCGCAGACATTCCTGAAGCAGGTCAGCTAAGCGCATTCGCGCGCGCAGCCAGTCTCATTGCGGGTTGATCCGCCGTCCGAAAGCCGGGCGGCGGCGTGTCTCTGTTCCGGCGATTTTCGAATGAACGCACCAATCCTGTGCGATCATCCGCGGGTATAGTGTAAAAATTCGAATCGGTGCCCGGCGCGAGCCTGCGGCACCTTGTCCCCCATTTACTGTTCTTGTCCTTCAGCATGCAAAATCCGGCGCTTGTCGAGCAATATGGTCCGCGCGAATCGATGGAATACGATGTGGTCGTCGTCGGCGGCGGTCCCGCGGGCTTATCCACGGCGATTCGCCTGAAGCAACGCGCCGCGGAGAAGGGCAACGACATCAGCGTCTGCGTGCTGGAAAAAGGCTCCGAGCCGGGCGCGCATATCCTGTCCGGCGCGGTGATGGACCCGCGTGGACTCGACGAACTGATCCCTGATTGGAAAGCCCTCGGCGCCCCGCTGAATGTGCCGGTCACCGAGGATAAATTCCTGTTTCTGACAAAGGACGGGTCACGCTCGGTGCCGACCTGGATGCTGCCCGACAATTTCAAAAACCACGGCAACTACGTCGTCAGTCTGGCGAATGTCACGCGCTGGCTGGCGCAGCAGGCGGAAGCCTTGGGCGTCGAGGTCTTCGCTGGCTTCCCGGCAGCCGAAGTGCTGTACGACGCGCAGGGCGCCGTACGCGGCGTCGCGACCGGCAATATGGGAATCGGCAAGGATGGCGAGCCCACTGCTAATTTTCAGCTCGGCATGGAGCTGATGGCGAAGTACACGGTATTCGCCGAGGGCTCGCGCGGCAATCTGGGTCGTGAGCTGATCGCGCATTTCGATCTGGCGAAGGACGCGGACCCGCAGGTCTACGGCCTCGGCATCAAGGAAGTGTGGGAAATCGATCCGTCGAAGCACAAGCCGGGTCTGGTGATGCACACCGCCGGATGGCCGCTCGAAAGCGACACCTACGGCGGCTCCTTCCTCTATCACCTGGACAATAACCAGGTGGTGGTCGGATTCGTCGTCGGCTTGGGATACAGCAATCCGTATCTGTCGCCGTTCGAGGAATTCCAACGTTATAAGACGCATCCGGCAATTCGCCAGATCCTGGAAGGTGGCAAGCGGCTGTCGTATGGCGCGCGCGCGATCACGGCGGGCGGTCTGATGTCGCTGCCGAAGTTGGTATTCCCGGGCGGCGCCTTGGTGGGCTGCGATGCCGGATTCCTGAATGCGTCGCGAATCAAGGGCAGCCATGCCGCGATCAAGTCCGGGATGATGGCGGCGGACGCGATCTACGATGCGGTCAGCGCGGGAACGGTGCCCGATGGCGTGGCCGCGCCGCGCCGCGCCGACGAGCTGGCGGCTTATCCGGTGGCGTTCGAAGGATCCTGGTTGAAGCAGGAGCTGTATCGCGCGCGCAATTTCAAGCAATGGATGAGCAAGGGCCTGTATCTGGGCACGGTGATGGTGGGGATCGAGCAGAAGCTGCTGGGCGGCAATGTACCGTGGACGCTGCACCACACGCATGCCGACCACGAGACGCTGAAGCCGGCGGCGGAGTGCACGCCGATCGTCTACCCTAAGCCGGACGGCGTGTTGACCTTCGATCGTCTGTCGTCGGTATTTTTGTCGAACACGAACCACGAGGAAAATCAGCCGGCGCACTTGACGCTGAAGGATCCGACGGTGCCGGTGCGCATCAATCTCGCGAAGTATGCGGGCCCGGAAGCGCGTTTCTGCCCGGCCGGCGTCTACGAATTCGCGCAAGGCGAGGGTGGCGCGGAACGGTTGGTGATCAATGCGCAGAACTGCGTGCATTGCAAGACCTGCGATATCAAGGATCCGACGCAGAACATCGTCTGGGTCACGCCGGAAGGCGGCGGCGGACCGAATTACGGCGCGATGTAAGGGAAGTCCCTGCCTCCGGTAACGCGACATTCGGTCTGAATGTTCGTGGACCGACCAACAGAAAAGCGGGCGCGTGATAACACGCGACCCGCTTTTTTTATTGCGTCCTTCTGCAAGTTCGATCGTCAAGGTTGGCCAATCTCCCCTGTGTCCAGCGATTGGCCATCCCCCTTTACTTGATGCTCACGCCCTGGAACCGCACGTTACCGAACGGTTCGATTACCATGCCTGACACGCGCTTGCTGACCGGCTGATACACGATCGAGTGGGCGATCGGCGAGAACGGCAGTTGATCGGCGAAGATCTTCTGCGCCTGCATATATAACTTTGTCCGCTCGGCCTGGTCATTGGTGCTGCGCGCCTTGACGATCAGATCGTTGAACGGCTTCTCGCACCAACGCGAGAAGTTGTTGCCGTGAATCGCATCGCAACCCAGCAAGGTGCCCAGCCAGTTATCCGGGTCGCCATTGTCGCCGGTCCAGCCGATCAACATCGCATCCTGCGCGCCGGTGTGGCCGCGCTTCATGTACTCACCCCACTCATAGGTGACGATGTTCGCCTTGACGCCTATCTTCGCCCAGTCCGATTGAATCATCTGCGCCATCAGCTGACCATTCGGGTTATACGGCCGTTGCACCGGCAGTGCCCACAGATTGATCGTGAACCCGTCGGCAAACCCCGCCTTCGCCAGCAGCGCTTTTGCTTTTGCCGGATCGTAGGGCTGTGCCTTGATGCTCTTGTCGAACGACCATTCGGTCGGCGGCATCGCCGTTGCGGCCGGCGTGCCCATGCCCTGATACACCGCCTTCAGGATGGCCGCCTTGTCGATCGCCATGTCGAGCGCGCGACGCACATTGACGTCTTTCAGATAGGGCTTTTCGACGTTATAGGCCAGATAGCCTTCGTTGAAGCCTGCCTGCGACGGCATCGACAGATTGGCCGCTTGCTTCAAGGAATCGACTTCGGCCGGGCGCGGATAGCTCATCACCTGGCATTCGTCGGCCTTCAGCTTTTGCGCACGGACGGTGGCATCGGTCGTGATCGAGTAAATCAGGCTTTTCAGCTTCACCGCGCCGGCCTTCCAGTAATCCGGATTGCCTTCGTAGCGGATGGTCGCGTCCTTGGTATAGCTGCGCAAGGCGAACGGCCCCGTGCCCACCGGTTGCTGGTTCAATTGCGGCGCTTTGTTGTCCTTCAACAATTGCGCCGCATATTCGGCCGATTGAATCGACGCGAAAGGCATCGCGATGTTCTGGATGAACGGCGCATTGACCTCGTTCAGCGTGAAACGCACCGTGTAGGGATCGATTTTGTCGACGCTCTTGATCAGCTTGTCGAGGCCCATGTCCGTGAAATACGGAAAGCTCGTCGGATAGGCCTTTTGAAACGGCAGGTTCGGATCCAGCATCCGCTGGAACGAGAAGATCACGTCATCGGCGTCGAAGGAGCGCGTCGGTTTGAACCAGGCGGTGGTCTGGAACGCCACATCATGGCGCAGATGGAAGGTGTACGTCAGGCCGTCCGGCGAGACGTCCCAGGATTCGGCGAGACCCGGCACCACCTTCGTGCTGCCCGGCGCAAACTCGACCAGTTGATCGAAAACGGTATAGGCGCTGGCGGTGAAGTCGGTGCCGGTGGTGTACTGCGCCGGGTCGAAACCGGCCGGGCTGCCTTCCGAGCAATAGACAAGCGTGCCTTTCATCTGTTGCGGCACGGCCCAGGCCGACTGCGCGACGCCGAGCGACAGCGCGGCAGCCACGATCGACGCGGCCGAGGCCCCCAGCCATGCCGGCCGACGCAGCATCGACTGGCGCTGACGGCGCGCCATGCCGCGCAGCGGCGACGTGTCGGAAAAATCGACCGAGGACGAAGAAGATTCCGGTACAAGCGACGCGGTCATTTCAGACTGTGCGTCCGATGGGCGCAGGGCTGACAGCGAGGTGAGCGTCGTACGGGACGCGAAAACGGTCTCCAAATGCATACTCCTTGCAGCGGCCGTTGGAGGCGCCTCGATGCCTGACTGTACGGCATGGCAAGCGCTCCGTACCGGCGCGAATCGTTATGGGAAAGGTTGCTTGCGGCGCAAAAGCCCCAAACAAAGTAAGTGGCAGCAAAAATCGTGTCAAGCGAGGGGACTCCCTGTCTTCGGCGCTCGATTCGGCGAAGAGGCGTATCATTGCCGCTCTGCCAGTACCGATATTCGCGCCCGCTCGCCGGCGCCGCACGCCATGACTACACACGCTGCCTACCCGATTTCACGTCCTCGCCGCTTGCGGCGCACGGCCGCCCTGCGCCAGATGTTCCAGGAAACCGAATGGACCCTGGACGATCTCATTCTGCCGATCTTCGTCGAAGAGGGCGCCACCGACTACGCACCGATCGAAGCCATGCCTGGCGTGATGCGGATTCCGGAATCGCGCTTGGCGTACGAAATCGAACGTTATGCTAAGGCCGGCATTCGTGGGGTCATGACGTTCGGCATCTCGCACCACAAGGACGAAGTGGGCAGCGACAGCTGGAAGGAAGATGGCCTGGTCGCCCGGATGGCACGGATCTCGAAGCAGACGGCGCCCGAGCTGATCGTGATGTCGGACACGTGTTTCTGCGAGTACACGACGCATGGCCATTGCGGCGTCCTGCATGCGCACGGCGGTGTGGACAACGATTCGACGATTGCCAATATCGGACTGCAGGCGGTCAACGCCGCCCGCGCGGGCGCAGACATGATCGCGCCGTCGGCGGCCATGGATGGCCAGGTTCAGGCGATCCGGTCCGCACTCGACGGCGCGGGATTCCACGACATCGGCATCATGGCGTATTCGACGAAATTCGCCTCCGGGCTGTACGGACCGTTCCGCGAAGCGGCGGGAACCGAGCTGAAGGGGGATCGAAAAGCCTATCAGATGAACCCGATGAATCGCCGCGAAGCGGTCCGGGAGTCTTTGCTGGATGCCGCGGAAGGGGCGGATTCGCTGATGGTCAAGCCGGCAGGCGCCTATCTCGACATCATTCGCGACATCCGCGAAGCCTCGGATTTGCCGCTGGCGGCCTATCAGGTCAGCGGCGAGTACGCGATGATCAAGTTTGCCGCCGCGGCCGGGGCGATCGACGAGGCGCGGGTCGTGCGCGAAACGCTGGGCGCGATCAAACGCGCGGGCGCTGACCTGATCCTGACGTACTTCGCGATGGATATTGCGCGCGACGGTGTCTGAAGACACGCTGCACCCACTGTAGCGCCACACGGCATCGCCCGGGTTCTTGGGCGATCAACACATGCGCGACGTGCTGACCGGTGCCATACACCACCACGCAGCCCGGCTCCGCACATTCATAGTGTTCGCCGTCGCTGAGCGCGACGGGTCCCGGATCTTGCGGCCGCTCCGGGATCCAGTTCAGCGCCGCCGGTCGATACTCGACATCGACGCTTCCATCACAGACCAGAAGATGCGCGCGCGCCGGCAAGGGCAGTACGATGCGCTGGTGCACACCGACGGTGATGATCGTGCTGCCGTCCGCCGTTTCGGCGTCGTCGTGCGTCCGATGACCGGGCTCGGCGGTGGACGCCGATACCGGCGCCGCGTGCAATGCGACGGGCCTATCTGCCGCATGCTCATTTGCCTTAAGACCCCAGGGATCCTGGAAGACGGGTGGTTGACCAAGGCGTTCGCGCAGGCGCGCGAACGACGTCGCGGCATACGCTGTGAATGCGTTCATTCGAGCCGCCGACGACACGCGCGGCGTATGCTGATGAAGAGGTGAGCGGGGAAACCAAGGCAAGCCGAACATGATGTCGCACCGGTATAAGCGGGGAGCTGGGTTAGACAGCGTATCCGCAACTCAGACGGGTCCGTGCGAACCGGTGCGCTTCGTCGGCTGGAAGTTCGCGTACCGCGCTTATTCGGGCGCGTTATGCCTGTTTCCGAATCAGCAGCCTGTCTGGCGGACCCGCTCGACGGCGAGCCCGAAGGCCGGGCGCAGGCGGGTTCCCAGCACATTGCCGGCAAAAGCCGCGATCATCCAGAGCCAGCCATGCAGGCTGCCCGAGACGATGCCGCTGAAATACGCGCCGATATTGCAGCCGTAGGCGAGTCGGGCGCCATAGCCCAGCAGCAGGCCGCCGATCACGGCCGCCAGCAGCGAGCGCAGGGGAATGCGCCAGACCGGCGCATAGCGTCCCGCCAGTGCCGACGCGGCGAGCGCGCCGATTATGATGCCGATGTCCATGACCGTGGTTACGTCCTCCCGCAGCGGCGCCTGCAGCGCAACGGCATTGGCCTTCACCTGCCAGAACGGCCAACTGGCGATATCCACGCCCATCGCCTGCACCGCTTTCGCGCCCCAGAGCGCGAACGCCGAGGTCACGCCCCATGGGCGACCGGCCAATGCCATCGTCGCGAAATTCAACAACACCAACAGGATCGCGCCTGTCCACAGGGGCCAGGGGCCGCGTAGCCAGCGCAAGCCGGGCTGCTCGGCGATACCGTCGTTGCCCGGCAGCAGCCGGCCGTGCCGGCGTTTCTCGATGGCGATCGTGATTGCTGCGATAAGCGCGAAGAGGACCCAATTCAATGCCAAGGCGGGCACGACGCCGAAGGCGTGGACCAACGATATCTTGGGCAGGGCCGGCAGCGCCGACCAGAACGGCAGGTGCGCGGTCCCCACGACCGAGCCGACAACGAAGGCCGCCAGCGTCACGATCATGCGCGTACTGCCGCCGCCCACCGTGTAGAGCGTGCCGGATGCGCATCCGCCGCCCAGTTGCATGCCGATACCGAAAAGGAAGGCGCCGACCAGGACGGACGTGCCTGCGGGGGCGACCAGGCCGGTGACCGGCGTGCCGAACAAGCTGCCGGCGGACAGCGCCGGGAAGAAGAGCAGCGTGCCGAAGGCCAGCATGACCATCTGCGCGCGCAATCCGGCACCGCGACCATCGGCGATGAAGACGCGCCAGGCCGAGGTGAAGCCGAACGAGGCGTGATACAGCGTGGCCCCCAGCAGGATGCCGACGGCATAAAGGGCGGCCTGACGTGCGCTGACCATCGCGCCGAGCCATGCGAGGCCAACAAGGCACAGCAGGACGGCGAGGACGAAGGGCGGTCGATTCCACATCGGCGCCGGTTGGAGCGGGCGCGGTGTGGCGGGAAGGGATGAAGCGGGATGAGCCATGATTCGGAGGACGACGCAGAAAAACGTCGATTGTCGCCTGTTTAGGGCACGACCGTCGACCGCGTCGCCCGAAGGGACTAGGCGCCTGTGGTCGAATCCGCGACACGGACGGCGCCGACCGCCGCGCCGCGGGATAGCCGGGCGGCATCGACGGCCGCTGCATCGCGCGCCGCCGCCAGCCGCGCCAGCACGCGTTCCGGCGTGAACGGCGGGGCGTAAAAGCGCACGCCCGTGGCGTCGAACAGCGCATTGGCGATGGCCGCGGGGCCTGGCACGGAGGCCGATTCCCCCGCCCCGAGCGGGGGGTCTTCCAGCCGTTCCATCAGAACGACATCGATTTCCGGCACTTGCTCGAAGGTCAGCAAGGGATAGCCGCCCCATTCGCGTGCCGCCGCGCGACCGTCGGCAAAGCGGACCTGTTCCAGTAGCGTACGGCTCAGTGTCTGGATGACATTGCCCTCCACCTGGTGTCGTACGCCGTCCGGATTGATCATCATCCCGGCATCGTGGCCAACCGTTACGCGGGAGATCTCGATCTCGCCCGTTTCGGGCGATACCAGCAGATCAATGTGCCACGCGGCCCAGGCGGCGCCAAAGCCGGGGAAGCGGCTATGCACGTAGCGTGCGTAGGAGAGCCCCTGTCCCCGCAGGCGACGCGGCGGTGCGTCGCGGCGCCGGTCATCGTTTCCGCGCCGCTGTCCGACCTGCCATCCTGCTCGCGCCGCGACCGCACTCAACAGATCCCGGGCGCGCCCATCCTGTTGCAAATGTTGCAGTCGGAAGGTCAGCGGATCGGCGCCTGCATGCCAGGCCAGTTCGTCCAGCATCGCATCGTGTGCGAAGGCGTTCGGCAGCGCCGATACGCCGCGGAACCAGGAGGCGCGGACCAGCGGCGCCAGATCCTCGCAGATAAAACGCCGATGTGGACTCAGATAAGGCGAGACCGCTGTCCGGTCGCCCATTTCGAAGACGCGTGGCGTTGCCGGCACGGCGCCGATCAGAAGGGCTGGCAGCAAGGGTGCGTCGTTGGACGGGTAGCGCGTCGTGAGTCCGTAGGCCAGCATCGATCCGTCCGGCGTCACGCTGCCGCGCGCCTGCATCGTCTGCGCCGTGCCTTTCGGCTCCCACAGGTGTTCGTCGGCGCGGGACCATTGCACGCGCACCGGTGCCCCCACCGCGCGCGACAGCAGCAGCGCGTCGCCGGTGACATCGTCGGCGCCATTGCGGCCGTAGCATCCGGATGCTTCCATCCGGATGACCTCGATATCGGCTTCGGTGACACCGATCAGATGCGCGAGATCATGCCGCAGCGTTTGCGGATTCTGCGTGCCGGACCAGACGCGGGAACGCGCACCGGGGCGGTATTCGGCCAAGGCGCAGGACGGACCGATCGACGCGTGCAACTGGAAGGGCCAGCTGTAGAGACGGTGCAGGGTGGTGCCACCTGCCGCGCGGTTGTCGCTTTCCGCCTGATCGATATCGCCTTCGTCGAGCAACAGCCGATGCTTTGCCGGCGCGGCCAGGATGGCGCGCGCGGCGGCCTCGGTGTCGCGCAGTGCGTCGCCGGCGGCCGGGCCGTGCTCCAAGGCCGGCACCGGACGCCATTCGACGCGCAGATGCCGGGCCGCCAGAATGGCCTGCTCCTCCCGCTCGGCGACCACCCCGACGAAGTCGCCCTCGACGACCACAGCACGCAGGCCCGGCAAGCCGGCCAGCGATGCCTCATCCACGCGCAACAGCGTATGACCGACAAATGCGCCGCAATCATGGCCTGCGTACGGCGGTCGCACCACGCGACCATGCAACATGCCGGGCACTCGCATATCGTGCACGAAGGTCAGTGCGCCGCGGGCCTTGGCGGGCAGGTCCACGCGCGGCTGCGTGGTGCCGACGACGCGATAGTCGCGGCTGGGTTTCACCGTCACCCCGTCATCCAGACGAAGCGTGAGATGCAGACGTTGGCCTGCCAAGAGGGCGCCGTACGAAATCGATCGACCGTCCGGCGCGATGACCTGTCCAGCATGCGTCTGCCACCCTTCGGGCCGCGTGACGGACGGTTGCGTCGACGCAGGGGAATCGACGGGAAGCGCTTGCAGCAGCGGCATCGCTTCATAGCCGAAGTGGGCCTGCGCGAGCGATATCAAGGTGGCGCGCGCCTGTGCCGCGGCCTTGCGCAGGGGCACCGCGCTGATCTGGATCGAGGCGCTGGCGATCGTCGGCCCTTGATTCGGCGTTTGATCCGCGTGGCCGAGCACCATCGTCACGGCCTGTGCCGCGACATCGAGTTCTTCGGCGACGATTTGCGCCAACGCCGTTCGAATGCCGGTGCCCAGATCGACATGGCCGTTGAACGCGTAGATCCTGGCCTGCGCGCGCGGACGCCGTTCGTCGGGTGCGTCGCGGTTGTCGCGTTCGTCGCTTTCATCCGTCAGGGCGATGAAAATTTCCGGCTCGTCGGGCAGGAATTGCGAGCCGCTGCCGGGTTGACCGGGCGCCGGTTTCGGCGGCACCGACGGGTGCCGGATGATGCACAGGGCGCCACTGCGCGCGAGCAGGGCGGTGCGGGACAAGCGGGTGGGCGATCGGTGCATCGAGGCAATCCTCGGTTCGTATGCGCGAGAACGGCTATCATGGCAAAAAATTATTCCGGCCGCCCGGGCCGGTTTTCTGGCTTTGCAACGGACGATCCGCATGTACGACGTTTTCCAGACCGAACGCTTGATTGATCTTTGGCTGACCGAGGATATCGGTCACGGCGATCTGACCGCCCAATTGATGATCGAAGCCGATGAGACCGGCCATTTCGTGATGAATGCACGAGAGCCGTTGATCGTTGCCGGCATCGACATCGCCGCGCGCGTTTTTCGTCGCTACGATCCCACGCTCACGCTCGATGTGCGCGTCCGCGACGGCCAGCGTGTCGAGGCGGGCACGGTCCTGATGGCGGTATCGGGGATCGCGCGCAGCGTGCTGACCGTGGAGCGCACGGCGTTGAACCTGATCCAGCATCTGTCGGGGATCGCCAATACCACGGCGCGCTACGTGGAAGCGGTTGCCGGAACGCAGGCGCGACTGATCGATACCCGCAAGACGACGCCCGGTTTGCGGATGCTCGAAAAGCACGCGGTGGTGTGCGGCGGCGGATTGAACCATCGACTCGGGCTCGACAACGGCGTGATGATCAAGGACAACCACATCGTCGTCTGCGGCAGCATTGCCGAAGCGGTGCGGCGTGCGCGCCGTCAATTGCCGGTGCTGACCAAGCTCGAAGTCGAATGCGATCGGCTCGATCAGGTGCGCGAGGCGTTGAGCGCCGGCGTGGACTTGATCATGTTGGACAATATGTCGATCGAGGATATGCGTGCGGCGGTTGCGCTGGTCGACGGTCGCACGAAGCTGGAAGCGTCGGGCGGTATTACGCTGTCGAGCATCGGAGACGTCGCGCGGACCGGTGTCGACTATATCTCCACCAGCAAACTGACGCAGGCGGCGTCCAGTGTCGATATCGGCCTGGACGAGGCGTGAGAACGAGGCGAGTGCATGATGACCGAACGTGAAACCGGAGCGGCGCCGGATACCGCCAGCCAGTTGGGCGCGGGTGCCGAGGTGCGCCCGCTGCGGTATGGATGGGGCGGCGCGGGCCGACGCAAGAGCGATCGCGGCATGGACAGCGTGCCATCGCCTGCGTCGCCCGGACCGCGATCGATGCGCGAAGCGGGACAGGCGCTGCGAGATGGCCAGGTGCTGGCCTATCCGACGGAAGGGGTCTTTGGCCTGGGTGCGGATCCGTTCAATGCCGATGCCGTCGCGCAGATTTTTACGTTGAAGCAACGGCCGGCCGCCGTCGGTGTGCTGTTGATCGCCTCGCGTATCGAACAGGTCTTGCCCTTGATCGATTTGTCCGGATTGGACGATGCGGCGCGCGCGCGACTGTGGGCTGAGGTGAATCCGACGTGGCCAGGGCCGATGACGTGGGTCTTCCCGCGTGCGGCCGTCGTGCCGGATTGGGTGACGGGCGGCCATGACGGCATCGCGCTGCGGGTCACGGCGCATGCGCCTGCCGCGGCATTGTGCGATGCCTTTGGTGGCGCCCTCGTTTCCACGAGCGCGAACATCCATGGCGCACCTCCGGCACGCGACAATGCCACGCTGCTGCGTTATTTCGGGACGGCCCTGGATGGCATCGTCGACGCGCCGCTGGGCGCGCAGCAAGGCGCGACGCCGATTCGTGACGCAGTCACCGGCGCCTGGCTTCGCCGCTAAGCAAGTCGCTTCAGGTGCCCCATGTAGGGAACGGCGAGACGAGCACCGGCGCTGGCATCCCGGGCAGCAGGGCGATGCGCTCGCTGAGCGTTACCAGCGCGGGTGCGCGCGCCAGAATCGTCAGCGTCTCGCGCGCCAAATCGGCAACCGTATCGTCGCGCGCATCGTGATGCATCACGCATTCGAGCACGGTGCCGAACTGCAGCAAGGTATCGAAGGCGGTGACATTCGGCGTCTTCAGCATATCGATCAGCATCGTCACGAGGTTCTGATTTGCGACGGTGCCAGGAAAGGCGTTGAAGAAAACGCGCGAACGCCAGACTGCATCATCGCGCTGCATATGAAAGGCGCTTCGGGCAAACGCCGCGTCGACCCGGTCGCTGACATGTTGAAACGTGGACTCCATCGCGTGACGGACGATCGCGGCGGGATCGGACGATGACCGCAGCAAGAACGACAGCAGGTGAAGCGGCGCATTCGGCGTCGTCAACACGTTCAGCAAAGGGATGATGGTGGCGCCCAGCACATGGGTGGGGCGAATCTGCGTGCCGAAGTGCGCTTCCACGCTATCCAGCAGCGCCTGCCGTTCCTGATGAATCGGCATCACACGGCGTTTCAGCATCTCCGCGGTCAGCACCTCCTTCGTGCCGAAGTGGTAATTGACCGATGCGAGATTGACTGCCGCCCGTTCGGTGATCGTCCGCAGTGTCAGGCCTTCGACGCCCTCGGTTGCGTAGACCTGCTCACACGCGTCTAGAATCCGGTTTCTCGTTGCCGCTGCGTCCCGACCTTGCATGGTGCGGTCTCCGTCATCTGTATCGGCTGAGGGGCCCGTCGCAATGTGTGAGCCGATCTCACATCACCGTGGACAACATCTCGTTTTACGCGCGGACCTGATTCTCTTAGAGTAGCGCGCAATTGAGATAAAGACACGCGCGTCGCGAAAGCTTTTTGATAGGTACAAACGATCGATTGAATCCGGTCGACTCGACTATGCATTAAGGCTCTTGCGCTGGTCCGCTCGCATCTGTCTTGGCGCGACACCGCGCTTTGCTTTCTAGTGCATTACATTTTGGAGCAGTCGGAATGACACCGCGCATGTTCGGTATGTTGATTTCATTGGCGGCGGTGTGGGGCGCCTCGTTTCTTTTTATTCGCATCGGCGCGGCGCCTTTCGGGCCGGTACCGTTGATGGCGATGCGCGTGTCCATTGCGGCCGTCTGCCTCCTTGTATTCATGCTGGCCAAGCAAGGCAGGCGGCGGGTGGCGAGTGCGCCAGTCGGGGGATTTGCCGCCATGCGAGGGCACTGGCCGGCCTTGATCGTCGTCGGCATCCTGAATCAGGCCTTGCCGTTTTGTCTATTTGCCTATGCCGAATTGACCCTGTCTGCAGGCGTGACGTCGGTGATAAATGCAACAACGCCGTTGTGGGCCGCCTTGGTCGCTTTTGTCTGGCTCGGCGATCGTTTGGGTCGCCTGCGCGCGGTGGGAATGCTGTTGGGCCTGGTCGGCGTCGTCGTGCTGGTGTGGCCGGATTTGACGCGCGGCACGGGTCCGCAATCGAATCCGCTGGCGCCGCTGGCCGTATTGGGGGCCACGCTGTGCTATGGCATCGCCGCGAATTTCACGAAGCGCCATCTGACCGGCGTCGACTCTCTCGCCGTCGCGACGGCGAGCATGATGGTGGCCGCGGCCGCCTTATTGCCGCTGGCCTGGCTCTGGTGGCCCGCCAATGCGATATCGGCACAGGCGTGGATCGCTGTCGCGCTGCTGGGCGTGCTCTGCACCGCTTTCGCATATGGCCTGTATTACGCCTTGATCGCGAGTGCCGGCCCGGCGCGCGCGGTCTCGGTGACCTTCCTGATTCCCGTCTTCGGCCTGCTGTGGGGCGCGCTTTTCTTGAAGGAGGCATTGACGCCACTGACACTGGTGGGTTCCTGCATCGTGCTGGCGGGCACCTTGTTGGCCAGTGGTTTGATCGGTAAGCGGATGCCCCCGATCCGGGGTGCCGCGGCGCGCCCTTGATGCCGCCACGCGCCGACGCCCCAATGCCTTATCGCCTTACCGCTGACGCGACGGGGGCAGCCAATTCCAACGCCGGATCGCCGGCGTTTCGCGGTCGAAGCCCAAGACGCTGATCGTCGCCGTGTCGAGCGTCAGATGCCGTCCCAGGCGGGCATCGCCGATCCATGTGCCGGCGAGTACGCGCAGAAAGTGGCCGTGCGAGAACACGGCGATACGCGAGATAGCTGGCGGCGATCCGTCCGCGCCGTCCGTCGCCTGGCTTTTCTCGCTCGCCGCGACCAATAGCGCCTTGCGGAGTCCATCGGTGACCCGGTGCGCGCGTACCGCGATGTCATGCAGGCTTTCACCATCGGGCATCGGCGACTCCCACACGGCCCAGTCCGGCTCGCTGCGGCGAATATCCGCTGTTTTGCGGCCCTCGTAGATGCCGTAATCCCACTCCTGCACATCGGCCTGCGCAATATATTCCCGTGTCTCCGCGCCGGCGGGGCCGAGGATGCCGGACAGCGCGCACGTCTCGCGGGCGCGCACCAGGGGACTGCACCAGACGGCGTCGAACGCGATGCCGGCCAAAGACGCTTGCAGCGCCTTCGCCTGTTCGCGGCCGGTGTCGGTCAGCGGCACGTCGGTGCGGCCCGTATGTTGTCCGGTCTTGCTCCACGCGGTTTCGCCATGACGGATCAGCCAGACTTCGGCGTGGGGCGGTGGCGTAGTGTCCGTGCCGACGGGATCGGTGTGCGCAACGTCCAGTTCGGTCTCGGCAGGAAAGCGGGTAACGGAGGGAATCGACATGGGAGCGGCGTCGTCCTGATGGTATGAGGGGCATGGCGTCAGGCACCATTGGCTTTAGAATAGCGTTTTCGCACGCAGCTGTCCGGCTGGCCCCTCAATGCGTCCTCCCTTCCTGCGTCCCGGTTTCATGGTCGTCCATGGCAATCAGCCCAATGCGCTGCGCGCATTGCTGGTGCAATGGATGACGCGCCATCCGTTGGCGCCGCTCGAAAACGAGATCGTGCTGGTGCAGAGCAACGGCATCGCGCAATGGTTGAAGCTGGCGCTGGCGCGCGACCCGGATGCAGCCGATGGCGATGCCGGCTGCGGCATCGCGGCGGCATTGGATGCGCAGTTGCCATCGCGCTTTCTTTGGCAGGTCTATCGCGCCGTGTTGGGCGATACGGCGGTTCCGCGCACTTCGCCGTTCGACAAGGGATTGATGATCTGGCGGCTGATGCGCTTATTGCCGACCTTACTCGACGATCCGACCTTTGTGCCGCTGAGCCGCTTTCTGGCGCACGACGCCGATCTGCGAAAACGATACCAATTGGCCGAGCGTCTGGCCGATCTGTTCGACCAATACCAGGTGTACCGTGCGGACTGGCTCGATGGCTGGGCCGGCGGCGGTGACGACATTCTCACCAGCCGGCAGGGGCGGCAAGCCATTGCGCCGTCACTGGCGTGGCAGCCCCGCCTGTGGCGCGCCTTGCTGCGCGACGTGGCCGCCGATCCAGACAGCGACGGCGATAGCGACCGCGCGCGCACGAGCCGGGCCGATATCCACCGCCGTTTTCTCGACCGCATCGCGCAGATGCGCATGGCCCTCGCGCGGCGCATGGTGGCTGCCGGCGCGCTGGATCTCGATATCGATGCATTCTCCGCGGGCGATGCCGCCCTGGCGATCGACTGGGACGCGATTGCCGATGACCAGTTGGCGCCCGCGGTGGACGCGACGCGGCCGCGCATGTTGCCGCGCCGGTTGATCGTCTTCGGTATTTCGTCGTTACCGCAACAGGCACTCGAAGTGTTGTCGGCGATCGCGCCGTGGACGCAGGTATTGCTCTGTGTTCACAATCCTTGCCAGCATTACTGGGCGGACATCATCGCCGACAAGGATTTGCTGCGCGCGACGCGGGCGCGGCAACTGCGTAAATCCGGCATTCCCGACGGACTCGACGATGCGCAGTTGCATCAGCATGCGCATCCCTTGCTGGCGGCATGGGGCAAGCAGGGGCGTGATTTCATCGGATTGCTGGACCAGCATGACGACGCGCAGCGCTATGCGGCGCGTTTCGCCGATATCGGCCGGCGTATCGATTTGTTCGAATCGTACGGCGACGCCACGTTGCTGCAACAGCTGCAAGACGACATTCTCGCGCTGCGACCGCTCGCCGAAACGCGCGCCATATGGCCTGCCGTGGATCCGCAAGAGGATCTGTCCATTCGTTTCCATCGCACGCATAGTGCCCAGCGCGAAGTGGAAGTGCTGCACGATCAACTGCTGGCCGCCTTCGCCGACGATCCGACGCTGCAGCCGCGCGACGTGATCGTGATGGTGCCCGATATCGATCACTATGCCCCGCATGTGCAAGCGGTCTTCGGCCTCACGGGCACGCGCGATCCGCGGCATGTGCCTTATCAACTCGCCGACCAGGGCGCGTTGCGGCACGATCCTTTGCTCGGCGCGATCGAGTTGCTGCTGGGTTTGCCGCAGTCGCGTCTGGCCTTGAGCGATG
Organism: Robbsia sp. KACC 23696; assembly: GCF_039852015.1. NCBI lineage: Bacteria > Pseudomonadati > Pseudomonadota > Betaproteobacteria > Burkholderiales > Burkholderiaceae > Robbsia > Robbsia sp. KACC 23696. The sequence goes on from NZ_CP156626.1 coordinate 807,038, forward strand.
TGCTCGACCTGCTCGACGTCCCGGCATTGCGCGCGCGTTTCGGCATTGCCGAGTCGGACCTGCCTTTGCTGCGGCGCTGGATGGTCGCGGCGAATATCCGATGGGGCCTGGATGCGGCGCAACGCCAGGACGTCGCCTGGACGCTCGGTGATGGTGACGGTAAGGCGGGCGGCGAGCATCACGGGGACGGCGGCGGCGTCCCGGAACAGAACAGCTGGCTGTTCGGTTTGCGACGCATGCTCCTCGGCTATGCCGTCGGCGGCGATGCGGCGTGGCGGGGCATCGAGCCGCTCGACGAGATCGGCGGCCTCGATGCCGCTTTGCTCGGACCCCTTACGCATCTGCTCGATACCGTGCATCGCTACTGGCGCGTGTTGCGTGGCACGGCGTCGCCGGAGGCGTGGGGGCAGCATCTACGCGGCCTCTTGGCCGATTGTTTCGACGCAGACGGCGTCAATGGTAGCGGCGCGGCCGGCGCTACCGCGTCGCGACGCGACAACGCACGTGCCGGTACCGACAGCGAGAGCCGCGACGGCTTGACGTTGCTGCGGCTCGACGCGGCGTTGCAAGACTGGCTTGACGCCTGCGCCGAGTCGCGCATGCACGATGCGATACCGCTATCCGTCGTGCGGGAACATTGGCTCGCGCAGATGGAGCAGCGCGGTTTGTCGCAACCGTTCTTCGCCGGCACCGTCACGTTTGCAACGCTGATGCCGATGCGTGCGATTCCTTTCCGCATGGTTTGCCTACTCGGCATGAACGATGGCGACTATCCGCGCACCCGCGTGCCGATGGACTTCGATCTGATGGCGACCGATTACCGGCCCGGCGACCGCTCGCGTCGCGAGGACGACCGCTATCTGTTTCTGGAGGCAGTGCTGTCCGCGCGCGACCGCTTGCATATCAGTTGGGTGGGTCGCAGCATTCACGACAACACGGAACGGCCGGCATCGGTGCTGGTGGCGCAATTGCGCGATCATCTGGCGGCGGGATGGCGTCTGGCCGGCGGGCACGATGTCGATGTCGATGTCGATACGGGTATCGATGACGACAGCGAGGGTGAGGCGTCCTATCCCGATGCGGCGCGCTCGGGATCGGCGCTCGCGGCCTTGCTTGCGACGGGGCGCGATACGGATCTGCTCGATGCCTTGACGATCGACCATCGGATGCAACCGTTCAATCGGGACTACTTCGCGAATACCGGCGATGCGCGCTTGTTCAGTTTTGCACGCGAATGGCGCGATGGTCTGGTGGCGCAGGCGGCGTCTCGACAGCAGCATGTCGATGCGCGGGAAAGGATGCAGGCGGCCAGCATGGAATCATCGGTCGCCGTGCCGTCGGACGCGGCGCCGCGCTTATCGCCGATCGTCTGGGATGGCGAGCTGACCGTGCGGCATCTGGTGGATTTTCTGCGCGATCCGGTACGGGCTTTTTTCCGGACGCGCCTGAAGGTCGCATTCGAGACGGACGATCCGATCGGCGAGGATCAGGAGCCCTTCGTCGTCGATGGGCTGCAGACCTGGTCCCTGCAGGATGAGTTGATTCGTCGGCGCGGTGCGGTGCAACGGGCCTTGTCGAGCGCTGACGCGCAAGCGGCGGATGCCTCGCAGCATGGCGCCGCTGCCGATGCGGTGGACGCAGATGCGATGACGGCCGCCCTCGACGGCGCGGTCGATGCGCAATTGGCGCGTTTCGCACGGCGCGGCGCATTGCCGATCGGCGCGTTCGGCCTGGCCGCGGCGCAGGCCTTGCGTGCGCCGCTGACGCCGTTGTTCGAGCAATACGACGGCTTGCTGGCCAGCTGGCCGCGTGTGTTGGCCGACGAGGCCTTGGACTATCGCTACGAAGCGGCATTCGACGATGCCGAGCCGATCCCGCGGCAGGTACTCGATTGGATCGGCGGCGTGCGCGGCGCCGACACGGGTGCGCGAGCGCGTATCGTCATCAGCAGCAGTGCCTTGGTTTCGACGACACAGAGCTATCGGCGCGATCGCGCGATCCCGCATTGGGTCGGCCATCTCGCGGCGCATATGAGCGGCGGCCCATTGACGACCTGGGTGCTGAGCAAGAAAGGCGAGATGCAGTTCGCACCGATCGCGGACGCCGAATTGGCCACGTTGTGGCCGGCCTTGCTGCGGGCCTGGGATGTGGGCATGCGCGCGCCGCTGCCGCTGGCGATTCGCACCGGCTTTGCGTGGCTGGAGCGGGGAGGCGCTTCTGGCGACGACCCCGATAACGCCGGCGGCGGTCCCGGCACCGAGGCATGGGAATCCGCTCGGGCAAGTTATGAAGACGGCTCGCTGACGACGCCTGCCGAACGGGACGACAACCCTTACCTCGGACGCGCATTTCCCACCTTCGCCGCGCTATGGGGCAATGGCGAGGCGGCTTACTGGACGCGCACCTTGCTCGAACCGATCTATCGCGCCTTGCCGCGCCGCAACCGGTCGAAGGGGGACGCGTGAATCACGACCAAGCCCCATTCGATCCGTTTTCATCCGACGCCACGGACGCGGGCCTGGACCCACGCACGTCGCGGCCGTCGCCCGATGCGCCCTTGGCCGTGGACCCCCTGACCTTTCCGCTGACGGGCAGCCGACTGATCGAGGCGAGCGCGGGAACCGGCAAGACGTTTACGATCGCCGCCTTGTATCTGCGCCTGGTGCTGGGGCATGGCATCGGTCGCGCCTTGTCGCCGCCGGAGATCCTGGTGGTGACCTTCACCGACGCGGCGACAAAGGAGCTGCGCGACCGCATACGTCATCGCTTGAGTGAAGCGGCGGCCTTGTTCCAGACAGCGGCCCTGCAGTGGGATGGCGCATTCGGCAGTGAACGCGACATGGTTCAGGATGCGGTCGAGGCGGCAGCAGAGGGCGGTGATCTGCTATATCGCTTGCTAGCCGAATTGCCTGGCGCGCAATGGGCGGCGGCAGCGCACAAGTTGCGCGTGGCCGCCGAGTGGATGGACGAGGCGGCGGTATCGACGATTCACGGTTGGTGCTATCGCATGCTCCGTGAACACGCTTTCGACAGCGACAGTCTGTTCGCGCAACGCCTGGAGACCGACCAGAGCGACTTGCTGGCCGAGGTGATTCGCGACTACTGGCGCACCTTTCTTTATCCGCTGGACGAGGCGGGCGCTTCGGCCATTCTCGGATGGTGGTCCGGTCCCGACGATCCGGCGCAGGGCGTTTCGTTCGGCAAGCCGTCGCTGTACGCGCAGGTCACGCGCCTGCTGACGCATGTCGGCACCTTGCCCGCTGGCGACATACCGGCCGAGGCGATCGCGACCGCGCGCGAAGAAGCGCGGGTCGCATTCGATGCGTTGCGCGCGCCATGGACAGCGTGGGTCGATGAAATAGAAGCCTTGCTGGACGAGGCGTGTGCGGCAAAGCGCGTGGACGGCCGCAAGCTTCAGGCACGTTATTTCAAACCGTGGATTGCGATCATCCGGCAGTGGGCGATGCAGGAAGCACCGGCACCGTTGGCGTTGCCGGATGCCGCCTGGAAGCGGCTGTCGGAAGCGGGGCTGGCGGAGGCGTGGAAGCTGGGCGCGCCGCCGGAGCATGCGGCGTGGTCCGCATTGCAGGCACTCCCGGATGCGCTGGCGGCGTTGCCGGATGCGCGCGATACCGTCCTGCGACATGCCGTGCATTGGGTGGCGGATCGCTTTGCCTTGGAACAGGCGCGCCGCGCGCAAATGGGTTTCGACGATCTGTTGCGGCGACTGGATGCAGCGCTTCACGGCGAGAACGGCAAGCGCCTCGCCGATTTGATCCGGAAACAGTTCCCGGTCGCGATGATCGATGAATTTCAGGATACCGATCCCTTGCAATATCGGATATTCGATGCCGTCTATCACGTGGCGGGCGTGCCCGTCGAAGCGACTGCGGACAAGACATCGGAAGCGCCTGCCGAAGCGCTTTCGGAAGCGGCCGTGCACGCCTTGATCCTGATCGGCGATCCGAAGCAGGCGATCTATGCGTTCCGCGGCGCGGACATCCATACCTATCTCCTCGCGCGCGAGGCGACCGGGGGCCGCCATTACACGCTGGGCACCAATTACCGCTCGACGCGATCGATGGTCGCGGCGGTGAACCATTGCTTCGCGCAGGCGGAGCGGCGTGCGACGGGACGCGGCGCCTTTTTGTTTCGCGAGGCGACGACATCGTCGGCGGAGGCAGGGGACGCCGCCGCGCGAAATCCCTTGCCGTTTCTGCCCGTGGCGGCACGGGGACGCGACCGGCAATGGTGGATCGATGGCGCGGCACAGGCCGGCCTGACCGCGTGGTGGGTCGACACCGAGAACGGCGCCGCCTTGCCACGCAACGTTTATCAATACCGCTTCGCGCAGGCGTGCGCGTTGCATATCGTGCGCCTGCTTGCCCTGGGGCGGGAGCATCGCGCGGGCTTTCGCGATGCGTCGGGCGTCTTGACGCCGGTGCAGCCGGCCGACTTTGCCGTGCTCGTCAACACCGGCGCCGAAGCCCGTGCCATTCGGCAAGCGCTGCAACAACAAGCGGTGCGCTCCGTCTATTTGTCGGATCGCGAGTCCGTTTTTGCCAGCACGGCGGCCGACGATTTGCAGCGCTGGCTTGTCGCCTGCGCCGCGCCCGACGACGATCGGCTGCTGCGTACCGCCTTGGCGAGCCCTTTGCTGGGGATGGATTGGGCCGCGCTCGATCTATTGAATACCGACGAAGCGGTATGGGAAGGGTATGTCACGCAGTTCCGGGAATACCGGCGGATATGGCAGCGGCAGGGCGTGCTGCCGATGCTGCATCGTCTGCTGCACGATTTCGCCGTACCGGGCCGTCTGCTGGCGGCGAACCTCGAGCGGATCTTGACCGATGTCCTGCATCTCGCCGAATTGCTGCAACAGGCCAGCGCCGTGCTGGATGGCGAGCATGCGCTGATTCGGCATCTGGCGGAGCAGCGCCGCGATGCCGGCGGTCAGGACGATGCGCGCAAATTGCGTTTGGAGAGCGACGCGGACCTGGTCAAGGTCGTGACGGTGCACAAGTCCAAGGGGCTCGAATATCCGCTGGTGTTTTTGCCGTTCGCCAGTGCCTACCGCGCGGTGAAGGACAGCGACGTGCCCTTGATCTGGCACGATGCAGCGCATCAACCACACGTCTCCTTGCGTGGCGACGCCGATGCCGTGCGACAGGCCGACGACGAACGTCTGGGCGAGGACTTGCGCAAGCTGTACGTGGCGCTGACGCGCGCGCAATTCGCGACTTGGATCGGTGTGGCGCCGCTGGCCGATCTGCATCGCGGCGCCGTGGGCTATCTCTTGCATGGCGGCCAGCCGATCGCACCTGGTGAGCTGGCCAATGCCTTGACCGGATTCCGTGGCGAGTGCGTCGATATCGCGCTGACCTCATTGGACGCGTTGGATGCTTCTGCCGCATTCGATGAAACGGATACGGCGCTGGCATCGGACACGCCGAACGCATGGATCGACGCGCGGGGCCCGGCCGCGTCGGCATCGGCGAGCGAGATCGCCGCGCTGGCGCCGGAGCGGGCACCCCCGGCCGTCCCGCGTGAGACATGGTGGATCGCGAGTTATACGGTTTTGGCCGCGATGGCGCAGGGCACGCGCGTACAGATGGCGCCGCCGCTGGAAAGTGCACGCGAAGCGTTGTTCGCCGAGGAAGTCGCAGACGGCGCGCTGGCGCGACGCGATGGGATAAACGCTGACGCGGATGGGTATGCCGATACCGTCGAGGGTGGTGCGGCGCCCGTATCGGAGGCACCGTCGTCGCTCGATGCGATGCATGGTTTCCCGCGCGGTCCGGGGCCGGGGAGTTTCCTGCACGGACTATTGGAGTGGGCAGGGCGGGAGGGATTCGATCGCGTACGTGACCGCGAGGTGCTGCGCGACGAAATCGCGCGTCGTTGTCAGGTACGTGGCTGGGAAGCGTGGATCGCGCCGCTAACGCGCTGGATGCATGATTGGCTCGCTACGCCGTTGCCGATTGCTCCGGGATTGTCGGCCAGCGCCGACAGTCGCACCAAAGCGAGGGGCCCCGCCTTGACCGAGCTTGCCGGTTACCAGGTGGAAATGGAGTTCTGGTTCAGCCTGAACGACGTTTCGGCGGCGTCGCTCGATCGGATCATCCGGCGTTATACGCCGGAAGACGCGCCGCGCGCGCGTCTGACGCCCCATCATATGAACGGCATGCTGAAGGGGTTTATCGATCTGGTCTTCGAGCATGACGGCCGCTATTACGTCGTCGATTACAAGTCGAATTGGCTGGGTGACGATGCGCAAGCCTATACGACGCAGGCGATGGCCGAAGCGGTGGCGGAGAAGCGCTATGACTTGCAGTATGCGTTATATGTGTTCGCACTCCATCGACTGTTGCGCGCCAGATTGCCCGGTTACGATTACGACACGCATATCGGGGGCGCCCTGTACCTCTTTTTACGCGGCGCGCAAGCGCCCAGTCACGGCGTGTATCACGCCTGCCCGCCCGGCGAGATGATCGACGAGATGGAGGCGTTGTTCACCGGCGCGAAATCGTCGTCGGGCGATCGCGTCGAACCAGACTTCGCAGCCGACGCCGACGCGCCGGACGATGCGCCGCAGGAGGCAAAGCGATGAGCAACGATCGCACATCGGCGAAGCGCACCGGCAAGCAAGGGCGCGCGGATACCGGTTCCACGCACGACGATGCCCAGGAGCAAATGGCCTTCACCTTCGAGCCGGAGGTTGCGCCGGACGTTACGCCAAGTGTCGCGCCAGGTGTCGCGTCAAGTAGTGCGCCAAGTAGTCCGCCGATCGTCGCGCAAAATGACGTCGCACCTGCCCCGCGGGTCGATGCATCGGTCTATTCGTCGCATCCCAATGCCGCGGCGATGTCGGCCGCGGAGATGTTGGTCGTCCTGCGTGACTGGGCGGATCGGGGCTGGCTGCGCGAATTGGACCGCGCCTTCGCGGCCTTTCTTGTCGAACAGGTGCCCGGCGCATCGGCCTTGCTGTTGTTGGGCGCTGCCCTGGCGAGCCATCAATTGGGACGAGGGCATGTCTGCGTGACATTGGCCGATACCCTGGCCGATCCGCGCTTTGCCTTATCGCTGCCGCCCGATGAAAGGTCGTCATGGCCGGTGCAGGATGCTGCAACGGCCATCGAGCGGATCGTCACGCCCGACGTTCTGCTCGACGGCGTCGACGTCGCGCAGTGGCGTGCCGCCTTATCGCTGACGGGTTTGGTCCGATGCGTCGACCTCGGCGCCACGGCTGATGGTGCGGGCGATGCGCCCGACGCGGCCTCGCCCCTGGTCATGGTCATCACCGAAGACGGTGACGCGCGGTTGTATCTGCGACGTTACTGGCAGTACGAGCAACAGGTGCGCGCGGCTATTTTCCGGCGGGTCGGTACGCCGACCTCCGGAACGGGCACGACGAACGACGTGCTGCTACGCGCTTTGTTGGACTGTTTGTTCCCGCCGTCGAATCGCTTGCCGGACGGCGCGGCCGACTGGCAAAAACTGGCGTGTGCATTGATGACGCGTCGGCGCTTCGGCGTCGTGACCGGCGGTCCGGGCACGGGGAAGACCACGACCGTCGTGCGCTTGCTCGCCTTGTTGCAATGTCTTGCGATTGCCGGCGGCGCCGGCGCCGCGACGGCGGCCATGACGTCGCCGATCGAAGGGCATGCACGACAGGCACCAACGTCGCGGAATCCCGTCTTGCGTATCCGTCTCGCCGCACCGACGGGGAAGGCGGCCGCACGCCTTAACGATGCGATCGCGCGCGCGGTGCGATCGTTGCCACTGGCGGCGCTCGCGGACTTGCTGCCGACGGACATCGCCATGCCCGATGCATCGGCGCCTGGCGACGGCGCGCCGCAAGCGCGCATCGACCGATTGCGCGCGGCCATCCCGACCGAGGTCACCACCTTGCATCGCTTGTTGGGAAGCCGGCCCGACAGTCGGCGCTTTCGTCATGATGCGGATAGCCCGCTGGCCTTAGACGTCCTGGTTATCGACGAAGCGTCGATGGTCGATCTTGAAATGATGGCGGCGGTGCTGGCCGCGTTGCCGTCGTCGGCCCGCTTGATCCTGCTCGGCGATAAGGATCAGTTGGCGTCGGTCGAAGCGGGCGCGGTCCTCGGCGAGTTATGCGCGCGCGCGCAGCGTGGACATTACACGCCGGAAACCTGTGCATGGATCGAGGCAACCACCGGCACGTCGATCGATGCGCCGCTGCGGGACGCGGCCGGCACGGCGTTGGACCAATCGATCGCGATGCTGCGGCACAGTCATCGTTTCACGGCCGACAGTGGTATCGGACGCTTGGCGCAGGCCGTCAATGACGGCGATGCGCAGGCGTTGCGCCGCATTCGCGCGACCCCTTTTCCGGATCTGGCGTACGTCGCACTGACGTCGCCATCGTCGTCACCGTCCGACAAGCCGGACGAGCGTGTGTTCCGATCCCTTGCGATCGACGGCGCGGTGGAACCGATCGTCTCGACGGCGGCTCCCGCCGGGAGCCCGACGACGCACGCGGCCGTATCTGCCGGCTTTTATGGCTATGCGCATTATCTGCGCGTAATGCGAGAGCAAGCGCCCGCGGGCGTGCTGAACGCGGCGGGAACCGCACCTGTCTCGGGCCAGACAACGATCTCCGACGACAGCATGCGGGATGCCGCTTTCGTCGACGACGGCGGTTTGCTGCGCGATCGACCCATCGCGCAGGCGCGTTATGCGGCGCTGCGCATGGCCTACGACGAATGGGCGCGTGCGGTACTCGATGCCTATGGCAGTTTTCAGTTGCTGTGCGCGCTACGACGCGGTGAATGGGGAGTAGACGGGCTGAACGAGCGGATCGCGAAGACCTTGCACGAGGCGGGTCTGATCGCTTTGCCATCGATGCGCCAGGTGCGGGCGCCGACCCCCTGGTATCTGGGGCGGCCAGTACTGGTGACGCGGAACGATTACGGCCTTGGCTTGATGAATGGGGACGTCGGCATCACGTTGATCGGTCCGCCGCCGGAACCGACCCGGGCGGGGCGCCCTTCGGCGTCGAGCGCGCATGCCGACACCCTGACGCAATTACGTGTCGCGTTTCTGGCGAGCGATGGCAGTCGCACGGTCAAGTGGGTGCTTCCCAGCCGATTGCAGGCCGTCGAGACGGTCTTTGCCATGACGGTGCACAAATCGCAGGGCTCCGAGTTCGCGCATCCGGTCTTGGTGCTGCCGCCCCGCTTGAATCCAATCCTCACGCGGGAATTGGTCTACACCGGCATCACGCGGGCGCGCGACCGACTGACGCTGGCCAGTACCGCGCGTGACGATAAGGTGCTGATCCAGGCGATCGAGCGCCGCGTATTTCGGGCGAGTGGCTTGATGCGATAACGCCGGAGGCAACGGCGTCAGTCGTTTGCGCCGGCGACTGTCGCGCCGCTGATGTGATGCTGCGACAGAGAGGTCGCGACGAAGCCGGACGTCTTTTCGTCTTCGACGAATCGTGACAGGAAGGCCGCGGCGTCGGCGCCCTTGGCTTTCGGTACGCCCATCGCCTGCCGAATGGTCATGAAAGGCTGGGGCAACAACCGCAGTCCGCTACCTTGGCCCGCATGCGTTTCGAGCACCGTCTTGATACCGGCCACGACGTCGAGACCGTCTTGCTGGAAGGCGGGAACCGCATCACTGATCGGCAGACGCACGATGCTGGCCTTATGCAGCGCGCGCGTCAGGAACAAATCGTAGGCGCTGCCCCTGCTGACCGCCACGCGTATCCCCGCTTGATCGACCTGCGCGTTATCGGTGATCGGCGACCCTTCCCGCACCAGGTAATTGCCTTGGATCAACACGTAGGGCTTGGTGAAGTTGATGTCCTGCCCTCGCTTCGGATCCACTGCGAAGAACCCGATATCCGCTTTGCCCGTGCTGACGTTGGCCACGGACGCGGCTGCCCCCTTGACCACCACGAGTTGCAACGGAACGCCGAGACGTTGTGCGAATGCTCGCGCCAGATCCACGGAGACGCCAGTCGGTTCGCCTGTCGCGGCATCCATGTTCGCCAGAACGGCGTTGCCGATATTGATCGAGACGCGCAAGCGGCCCGTCGGCGCGAATAGCTTTGCCATGGCGGTATTCGCGCCCTCCGTGTCGGACGTCGCGGACAGCGACGCCGACTTTGACGCGGGCTCGGCCCTGTGTGTCGCGCTCGCCGATGCCTGCGCCCAAACAGAAGAAGCGAAACAGGCTGACGTCACCGCGGAGGCGGCGAGCACGACGCGTAGCGTTCGCGCCATCGATCGTTTTTCTATATTGCGCATTTCCTTTATTCCCTTAGCCGGAAAGAGCGGTCCATCGGATGCCGATGAATCGCTCGGCATGGCATTCAGCGTATCACTACGGCACTGTGCAGACGTTCGTCGAATGGGCTGCCCAACATGGGCTGAATGCGCTCCCGCATCTGCTTGACGTAGGACTGCGCGACGAACTGTTGATACGCGGCTTGCGAACGGAAAGCTTCCAGCAAGGTGAAATGATTCGTGCCGCCATCCTGTTGCAAAACGTCGATATGCCGAACGGCCGGGTCGGCGGCCGCGCGTTGCGCATACGTCGTCAAAATCGGGAGCGCCGAGCTCAGATCTTTCGGTTCGACGTCGACGTGCACGACGGCGTAGAGGGCGCCATTCGTTTTCGCATCGGCCGGCGTGGTCGCTGCGTTCGCATCGACGGTCCAGCCCGAGAAAGCCATGGCGACAGAAGCCAAAACGGGCGAGCAAACTGCAAAGAACGAGAAATAAGGCTTGGACACCGATCTTCCATCATTATTGAGACAACGTCAGTGCTGCCATACCCTTCAGCAGTGCTGCATGAAATTCCGCAGGTTCCTGCATCTGTGGTGCATGGCCGGCATCGGGGAACTCCACCAAGGTCGCGTGGGGAATCACCGCCGCTGCGTGATGCGACAGTTCCGGGTAATGGCCCAATGTCGGGCGAATCGCCGGCGGTGCAAAGTCCTTGCCGATCGCGGTCGTGTCCTTGTCGCCCACCATCAACAGCGTCGGCATCTTGAGGAAGGGCAGCTCGTAATAGACCGGTTGCGTGAGAATCATGTCGTACAGCAGCGCGGAGTCCCAGGCGACCATGGCACGTTGCGGTCCGCGATACATGCCTGCGAGCATCTGCACCGACGGTTCGTAGTCCGCGCGCCAATGACCATCGAAATACGTGTTTCGCTCGTAATTGCGAATGCTGTCGGCGCTGGTGCGCAGCTCCCGCGCATACCATTGATCGACCGACACAGGCGGCACGCCTTTTTCTTTCCAGTCTTCCAGACCGATCGGATCGACCAAGACCAATTGCTGCGTTTGCTCGGGATAGGTCAACGCATACCGAATGCCCAACATGCCGCCGGTGGAGTGCCCGACGATCGTTTCCTGCTTGATCCCAAGCGACAGCAACAAGTCGTTGGTGTTGCGCGCCAGTTGTTGGAACGTGAACTGATAGTCCTGCGGCTTGCTCGATTTACAGAATCCGATCTGATCGATGGCGATCACGCGGTATCCGGCTTTGCTCAACACGCCGATGGTCGGGCCCCACGTGGCGGCGCAATAATTTTTGCCATGGAGCAATACGGCCGTGCGGCCATTGGCTTTCTGCGGATCCGGCGCAACGTCCATATACGCCATCGACAACTGCTGTCGCTGGGATGCGAAGTGGAAGTAGGACACCGGATAGGGATAGTCGAAGCCTTGGAGTTCGGCGCCATAAACGGGGCCGTCCGCCGCGTCGCCGCGAGGGGCAACGGCGGTACCGCTACTTGGGGCTTGCGCATACACCGATGAAAGGCACGCGAGGGAGGAGAGGCAAAGCACCGCCGTGGTGACGACGGACCGGAGATGACGATCGATTTTCATAGAAGACGGTAAGGCATCGGAAAGAAGTCGGCAAAGCAGACGGAAAGCGATAGGCAGGGAAATGAAAGGCGACAGAAGCGTTGACGAAGGCCGCATCGATTATATCGAGATGACGTGTCGGTGTTCGTCGTTGCAAATCGAATAAAGCGCATCGGTCTAGGATCGCCGCGGTGGCGTCCGCCATTCGGGCCTCTATTTTGCACAGGCTATGGATTGGTTGATAATAGGTGCGTCGATTGAAGCACTTTCAACAACTATGGAAATATCGTGGAAAGCATTGCGGACATCCGTCTGTTCGTCGAAGCCGCGAACCTTGGTGGCCTCTCGGCAGCCGGTCGAAAACTAAACCTCTCGCCAGCCGCGGCCAGCGCCCGGTTGATGAGATTGGAGGCCGACCTGAATGTGCGTCTGTTCGAGCGCACCACGCGCAACTTGCGCCTGACGGAGGAGGGGCGCAGCTATCTCGAACATTGCCAGCTTGCGGTGCAGGCGCTAGACGATGGTCATGCGGCGTTGCAGGCGGGCAGAAGCGTGGTGCGGGGGCGCGTGCGCCTGTCGGCGACCTGCGATTTTGGCCGCTACGTTCTGAACGATTGGTTGAATGCGTTCAACGCGCTGTATCCGGACGTGGTGCTATCGGTCGTGCTGACCGATTCCAAGGTCAATCTGCTGCGCGACGAGATCGATCTGGCCATTCGTTTTGGTATGGCCGAGGACAGTTCCTTCGTGGCCCGTCCGTTGGCGCCGAATCGGCGTTTGTTATGTGCGTCGCCAGACTATCTGGCGGCTAACGGCACGCCGGAACACCCTGACGATCTCGATCGTTTCCATTTTATTCTGCGGGGTGCGCTCGGTTCGTCCTCGGCGGTGTGGCGTTTTGCCCGTGACGAGGAGACGCGTTTATTCACGCTGCCGATGGCGAAAACGCGCGAAACGAACGACGGCGCGCTCGCGCGGGAGTGGGCGTTGGCGGGGCATGGCTTCGTCATCAAATCCGTGTGGGACGTCAGCGCCGATATCAAGGCCGGCCGCCTGGTGGTCGCGCTGGCCGATTGGAATACGCCGCAACGTCCGGTATATGCTTTATATCCGCGCAGTCGCTATATGGCCCCCCGTATCCGGGTGCTGTTGGATTTTCTGTCGGAGCGCTTCGCCGCGGCACTCCCGGAGATGGCTGCGCTGATGCCGCCGACGGTCGGGATACTGATGTGAACGCCAAGGCACGTCGCGTTTGGCGGCCGACGTCACGTTGACGTGCGACGGCATGGCTCGAATGCGCAAGCCGCTTCAGCGACCATGCCCCGGCTCGGCGTCGGCAGCGATGACCTCGCGGAGAAAGGACCATAACGCGGGATCGTCGGACGTGGCGACGTTGAAACGGAACCATGCGGACGGTTCGTCGCCGGGCCGGAAATAGGCGCCCGGCGCGAGCCATATACCGTGGGTCAGCGCCTTTTCACTGACCCGGAGTGCCCGGTCGGCAGCAATCGGCATTTGCGCCCAGAGGAACAAGCCGGCACGGGGCATGTGCATCGGCGTCAGGCCGGCCGCCTGCAGTGCCGGAACGACGCGATCATGCGATGCTGCGAGCCGCTCTCGCAATCGCGTCACATGACGTTCGTAGTGGCCTTCCACCAGCACATTCGCCACCGCGCGTTCGGTGATCTCGGACGACGTCAATCCCACCGACATCTTCGTCAAAGCCAATTGAGAGATGACGCCCGGCGCGGCGGCGACGTAACCAACGCGCACCGCCGGCGTGATGGTCTTGGTATAGCCTGATAGATAGATCACGCGATCGAGACCTGCCATCGCGGCCAACATCGGCGCCCCGGGCGGGGCGAGTTCGCGCGAGATATCGTCTTCGATCACCCACAGTCCGTGCCGGTCCGCTGCCTGCAGCAATCGGAAAGCCGAGGACACCGTCAGCGACGTGCCGGACGGATTCTGCAGCACCGTGTTGACGAACAGCGCCTTGGGGCGATGCTGCGCGATGGCGTGTTCCAATGCGTCCATCTCGAAACCATCGACGGTGCGCGGCACGCTGGCAACGCGTACGCCGGCGAGTTTCAGGATCTGCAGCAAATTGCAATAGCCGGGGTCCTCGACGAGCACCGTATCGCCCGGCCGCAGCAGTGTGCGAACGATCAAGTCCAGGCCTTGCGTGACGCCCTGTGTCAGCAGGATCTGTCCGGCGTCCACGCGCAAGGACCAGCGCCGCAGCGTGGCGGCGATATGTTCGCGCAAGGCGGCCCACCCGAAGGGATGCCCGTAACGGCCCATCCGCGCGCCGGGCGAACGGCTGACGCGCCGTAAGGCGTGCTGCAGCCCCGCGTCGTTTACCCAGTCGCCCGGCATCCAGCCACAGCCTGCCTTGATCGGCACCTGACGATCGGCGAATACATCGGAGAGCAGCCAGGAAGCCGTCAGCACATTGTCCTGCGGTGGCGTCGGCGCGGGCTGCCAGAGGCCCTGTGCCTTGTCGACCACCTTATATCCGGCGCCTGCGCGCGCAATGATCTGACCGCTCGCGACAAGACGTTGATACGCTTCGGCGACCGTATAGGGGCTCAATGCCTGCTCTTTCGCGAAAGCGCGCACCGACGGCAGTGTCGTGCCCGCAGGCAGCACACGTTGCTCGATCATTGCGGCAATGCCATCCACTACTTGATCGACAAGGGATCCGTCCTGGCGACGGTCTCGGGAAAGGGAAAGGCGAAACATCGTGGTTGTCGTGAGATTCGCTCGCGCCGCGGGCTGGGAAACGGCTTGCCGAACACGCCGCCGGATCCGCAGGTGGAAGCGTAACACACCGATACGGCAGGGTCGGATCGCGATGGTTGTCGCGGCGAAGCGATGTATATCGAGTGCGTCGAGCGGCCGCGAACGCGTTGGCGCGCGGCGCTTCAGACCAGCGATTCGATCCGTGTCAGAAAGTCCGCTTTGGAAATCACGCCGAGGAAAGTGCGGTCGTCGGGAGAGGCCACCACGGGGAGGCGTTCGCCTTCATGACGCAGAAAGGCCTGCAAGGCGACGGCGGCACTGTCATCGGGATAGAGCACGGGGATGTGCGACGTCGCTAGCGGCTTCGCGGGCGCGTTCAGGTCCAACTTGCCTTCGTCCATCAGTCGGTTGAAGTCGCTGAGGGCGAGAAAACCGTGCAATTTATGGTCTGCATCGACCAGATAGACATATTTGACCGGCATCGCCATGAAGACGCGACGTACCGCTTCAAGAGACGCGTCGACATCGACGATCTGTTCGGTCGTTTTCATCAACTCCCGCACCCGCGTGCCGCGGGCGCGTTCATCCGCCGCGCGTTTTGCATTGATCCGCGACGTGGCCGAATACATCGGATCGGCCGTCAAAGAGCGGCTGACGAAAAAGGCGACAATCGCGCACAACATCAGCGGCAGCATGATCTGATAGCTCGACGTCATTTCGAATACCATCAGGATCGCCATCAACGGTGCCTGGGCAGTGGCGGCGAGAAACGCACCCATGCCGACGATGACGCAGGTGATCGTGTCCGGATGGATCGACGGGATCGTTACCGCCAGAATCTTTGCGCACAAGGCGCCCAGCGCCGCGCCGACGAACAGCGTCGGCGTGAACACGCCACCCACCGCGCCCGAGCCGGCTGAAATCACCGTGGCCAGCACTTTGAAGAGCAGGACGAGCGTCAACGTGGTCCAGGGCCAGGAGACATGCATCAGTTGATTGACGACGCCATAGCCGTTGCCCCACGTTTGCGGAAACCAGATCGAGATCGTTCCCACCAGAAGGCCGCCGAGTCCGAGACGGACCGGCAAGGCGACGTTGTTCGGCAAAGGGAGCGCGTTCCACGCGCTTTTACCCCAGCGCAGCGTCGCCATGAACAAGGGCGACAGGATGCCCAACACGACACCCAACAACGGAAACGCGAGGAACTGCACCGTATGTAACTCGGGCAATGCGGGCGGTGTGTACAACGGTGCGTAGCCGGGCAGCGCGCGCATCGTCACATTCGAGACGACGGCCGCCACGATCAGCGGGCCCATTCGTTCGGCGACCACGGAGCCGAGCACGATTTCCGACACGAAAAAAGCGCTGGCAAAGGGGGCACTGTAGGCAGACGTCAATCCTGCCGCGGCACCGCAGGCGACGATGGTGCGCAATCGCTCGGGTGAAATGCGTCGCGCGCGACCGACCAGCGAGGCGGCCAGCGCCGCCATCTGCACCATCGGTCCTTCCCGGCCGATCGACGCCCCTGAAACGATCGAGCACAGCGACGCGGCGGATCGGATCAGCGTCAGGCGAACGGGGAGGACGCCGTCGCCGAGCGTGATGGCTTCCATGTAGTCCGAGTGGCGCGCCTTGTCGGTGTAGCGGCGCGCGAGCATCAGCAGCAATCCGGCCATCACGCCGCCCGCGACGGGAAGGATCAGCCGGGTTTGCCAAGGCGCCAGCGCCGCGAGTATGGCCATGTCGCCGTCACGGCCGAATATCAGCCGTTCGAGTCCATCCATCGCCTCGCGAAATCCGAGTGTGGCCAGCGCTCCGGCGATTCCGGCCGGTACGGCCCACAGCAGGGCGATCTGTCCGTCGGACGGATGCAGACGTTCTGCAAGCGACAGCAGGAAGCGGGTTTGCAGTCGGGCTTTCCAACGCTGCAAAGGTGACGGCGTGGCGCGATGCGGCGGGTCGTGGCGGGACGGCAAGGTCGTGAGCGATTGAAGCCCGATGAGGGGCGGGACAGGTGCTCTCGATCATACCAGCGTGCGATGACGGATCAGCCGCGTTTGCGCGTATTTGCGCGCCGGGCCAATCCGACGCAGGCGACGACGGCGGCGCTGATGCCCAGCATTGATGGCCGGATCGACTCGCCCAGTACCATGCCTGCCAGCAGCAGGCCGACGAAGGGTTGCAGCAATTGCAGTTGCCCGACCGCGGCGATGCCGCCGATCGCCAGGCCACGGTACCAGAAGATGAAACCGATCAGCATGCTGAACAGCGAGACGTAGGCGAGGCCGAGCCAGGCGGCGAGCGGGACGGATGCGCGCCACGCGGAAAACGACGTCGCGGCGGTGCCGGCGGCGTGGTGCAGGAGTGCGGGCGGCGCGTTGGTCAGGCTCAGTGCGGCGAATGCGGTGCCGCTGCCCCAGGGGCGTCCGAGCCAGCAGGCGAGCAGCATCAACGGCAGCGCTAGCACCAATGCCCAGCAGATGACCTGCCAGCCACCGAGATCGCGCGCGAGGCGGCCGCCCTCGGCATAGGCATAACCGCAGACGACGATCGAGAGCAGCATCATCGCTTCACCGATCAAGACGGCGTGGCCGACGCCCGAGGTGGCGGCATGGGCATTCGGCGCCGGGGCGATCATCTGATAGATCGCGTAGGCGACGATGGTCGCCGCGCCGAGTACCGAATAAAGCCAAAACCAGCGCGAGGGACGCTCGGACGTCCGCAGCACGCCGAACAGCGCGGTGCTCAGGGGCAGCAAGCCGATAAAGACGAGCGCTTGCGCGGACGTGATCGCTTGCAGGGCGATTCCGGTGAAAAGCGGAAAGCCCACCACCGCGCCGAACGCAACCGCTGCCAGACCGCTCAGATGGGCCCGGCTCGGTCGTCGACTGCGGGTCAGCGTCAGCGCGGCCAGGGCGAGCAGGCCCGCGATGGACGCGCGAGAAAACGTCAGGAAGGCGGGGGAGAAGCCCGCAAGTGCCACACGCGTCGCAGGCAAGGAGCCGGAGAAGATAACCATGCCGAGCAGGCCGCTGAGCCAACCGCCAAGCATGCCGGGCGCGGTGCCCTCGGCCGATGCCGCCGATGCAGCGCGGGCGATGCCGGCAACAGCGGGCTGGGCGGGGGGCGTTGGGCGAGAGGGTGGCGCGGCGGTGGTGGAAGGCGATCGCATGGCAAAAACGGTTTGGGAGCACAGAGGGGTAGGCTGCGCCGTTGCGACTGTTCTGCCAAGACACGCACCTGTACAATCGGAAGAAACTGTACCGGTCCTCTGTGCAGTACGGTAATGGTTAAAAGCGTCAGGGAGCGGAAAAAATGGAGCGCACGATGGCGCACGGGAATCGAACGGGGTCCGCCGGGATCGCGACAAACGCATTGCCGAATTCGGACGCGGGGAGACGGGGCACGCCGGGCGGGGACGGGACGACGGAAGCGGTCGATGGCATTCATGGCGAAACAGAGGGACCCACGCTGATCGATACGGTCATCGCGTGGGTCCGTTCGCGCGTGGAGGCGCGCTTGCTGTCGCGAGGAGAGCGTTTGCCGTCGCTACGGCAGATGGCCCACATGCTCAAGGTGTCGAAGGCGACGGTGGTCACCGCGTATGACCGGATGTTGGCGCAGGATCTGATCGAATCGCGCCCGGGTGCCGGCTTCTACGTGCTCGGCCCGGCGCCGGTTCGGACGCTGCACACCGAAGCGCCGGATCTGGCGCGCGAGGTCGACCCGCTCTGGGTGACGCGACAATCTCTGGAGGCGGCCGAAAGCTCGTTGAAGCCAGGCTGCGGATGGATGCCTGCGTCGTGGATGCCGGAGGAGGCGATTCGTCGTGGTCTACGCGCGTTGTCACGCGCGCGCACCGAAACATTGAGTGAATACGGCGTGCCGCTGGGTCTGGCGGCACTCCGCCATCAGTTGAGCCAGCGGCTTGCGAAAAACGGCGTGCCGGCCGCGCCGGAGCAGATCATTCTGACGGACTCCGGCTCGCACTCATTGGATCTTCTGTGTCGTTATCTCATTGGACCGGGCGACACCGTGCTCGTCGACGATCCATGCTACTTCAACTTCCAGGCGCTGCTGCGGGTACATCGCGTACGGGTGCTCGGCGTGCCGATGACGGCCGACGGTCCGGATCTGGAGGTGTTCACGCGTCTTGTCGCACAGGAGCGTCCGCGTCTGTACCTGACGAATTCGGCAATGCACAATCCCACCGGCGCGATCCTCACGCCGGTGCGTGCGCATCAGGTGCTGAACGCGGCCCATGCGCATGGCGTCACGATCGTCGAGGACGATATCTTCGGCGACTTGGAGCATCGCGCGGCGCCCCGATACGCGGCTTTCGATGCATTGCAGCAGGTGATCGTCCTGGGGAGTTTTTCGAAAACGCTGTCGAGCGCGGCACGCTGCGGCTATATCGCGATTCGGGCGGACCTAGTGGACGCCTTGGTCGATTTGAAACTGGCGACGACGTTCGGAAATGGCGGTGTGTCCTCTGCGCTGGTGGCGCAATTGCTGCAAGATGGCACCTACCGCCGCTACCTGGATAGCCTGCGTGGCAGACTGGCCGATGCGATGGGGGAGACGCTCCGCCGGCTCGAACGCGCCGGCCTGACGCCGTGGTTGCGGCCAGAGGCGGGGATGTTTGTCTGGGCACGCCTGCCGGAAGGTCTCGATGCCGCACAGGTGGCGCGGCGGGCCTTGGATCGCGACATCGTGCTGGCGCCGGGCGATGTCTTCAGCGTCGGCCGACGATCGCCGGACTATATGCGTTTCAATGTCTCGCAATCGTTACATCCGGCGGTGTACGACGGTCTGCGCGCCGCGATCGATGACGTCGCGGCCCGAACCGCACACAGTCGCTGAACTACGCTTCGGCCGATGCAAGCCGCTTATGCGTTACGGTATGACCGGAAAACCGGAAAATGCGCGTCGCCGCCGCTGCCGCCGCTGCCGCCGCTGTCGCAGTCGTCGCTGCGGTGCATTGCGATCTCTGCGTGCACGCGGGATTGTTTGCCGGCGCGCACGTTCTTTGCGGTTGGTCTACGATGCGGTACAGACCGTTGATGGAAGCCGGCCGAGCGCGCAATCATCCGATACCGCCGGACGGTTCGTTATCAGATTGCCTTTTCTGCTTATAGGAACCAGACCATGCCGCACGCTGCAAACGCCGACGACGTCCATTTCTACCATCCCGACGAAGGCCATGGGTTGGCGCACGATCCCTTCAAGGCGATCGTGGCGCCGCGGGTGATCGGCTGGATCTCGACGCAAGACAAGGCCGGCAACGTCAACTTGGCGCCATATAGTTTCTTTGGCGCCTTCGCCAGTTTTCCGCATGTCATTGGGTTTTCCAGTGAGGGGCGCAAGGACAGCTTGCGCAATATCGAAGAGACCGGCGAGTTCGTCTGGAGCCTGACCAGCGCGGAACTGGCCAAGCAGATGAACCAGAGCGCAGCGCCGGTGGCGCATGGCGTCGACGAATTCGATCTGGCCGGACTGGCGAAGGGCAGCGGCCGCAACGTGTCGGTACCGCACGTCGCGGACGCGCCGGCGTCGCTCGAATGCAAGCTACTGCAGATCGTCCGACTCAAGGGCTTGGATGGCAAGGACTTGGATAACTGGTTGGTCCTGGGCCAGGTGGTCGGCGTGCATATCCGCAAGACCTTCCTGAAGGATGGCCTGTTCGATACCGTCGCCGCCAACCCGGTCATGCGGGCCGGTTATCGCGGCGACTATCTGGGCATCGGCGAGCTGTTCGAGATGATCCGTCCGTCGGCGTAAGCGGAAGCGGAGGCACGCCTGCGGGGAAGATACATTCAGATCGGAACGACGTTGTATCGGCGCATGATCGCCTGGGCCTCGAACGATTGCGCGGGGTCGATGCTTCGTGTGTTCGATACCGTCAGCCCTTTGTCCTGCATCGCTCTGTCGAACAATGCGATGCAGAACTGATCGGACTTGAATCGCGAGCGATACCGCAGTCCGTCGACTGTGGGATTCGCATGCATGTGAAGCAGCGCCGCCCATGTCCGGGTACGGAAATAACTGTCGTCCGTGATGTTGGAGGCGGAGTCGCCGAGATCGATCAATGGCTCGTCCGCGAATTGCGCGAGATGCAAAGGTTTCCGGCAAGCGATGTCGCAGGTCCAGCGCGCCTGCATTTTCCCCAGCGGAATCGTAATGGCCGTTCCTGCCGCGCGGATCATATTGTGGCGAACCACCGTTTCCATCCAGCAAGTCGGCAGATCCATGCCAAGGTAAAGCACGCCGAAAGGCGCAGATCCGGGCGGGCAATCGTAGCGGTTGTTGCCTTCGACACTGGGTTTCAGCGGATCCTGCCCCGCCCAATAAACGCGGTGAAGCAGTTCGCGCGTGACTGTTTGCGTTGCAACGACAAACGCGGCGTCGAGCATGGGCATCGGGCCATTCATATGCCTTTCCCTTCGCTCAGATCCGCATGCAGGGCCTTTTTCACAACGGCCAATAACGATGTCTCGTCAGGCAGTGTCAGATAGCGTCGAAGGTCTTCCCGAAGCGCCCGCCGCGCGAGCGGAAGATGCTCCGTCGACAACAGGCATTCAAACGGGCGGAGTCCATTGAGGCTACCGTTCGGCGCAGCAAAGAACGCATACACGGCCCAGTCGTCCGCCGTTTCCGCTGTCGCGAGCCAGTCTGCGGTGGTGGCGCCCGCAATCTGCGCATCGAGTGCCCAAGCCGGAATCCGATATTCGCCATCGACGGGGTTTTTCAAGGCGAACAGTTTCTTCTCGCGGATCCGCTTCCGGATGGCCGCTTCCTTGACGCCGCACAGCGCGCTGGCCTGCAACACGGTCTTGAATTCGCTGGATTGGAGCAGTGCGGTCTTCGTGCGCAGCCCGCTTTCCAGCAATGCCTGCCAGCCCTGATCGATCGATGGATTCTCACCCTCGGCTTCACACTTGTCGGCGAGCGTCACCGCGATGTGCTGAATGAGCTGACCGGCTGTGCGCTTCTCCGAAGGACGCTGCTGTATTTCCTTTACGGACTCGATGGTTTTTTCGAAAACGGCCTTCATGAACGCGAGTTGCGTCGGGAGGGCGTCATAGTGGAGTTCGCATCCTTGAAGCTGGACCGCGACCCGCTGATTGTCTGGATCGAACATACCGTTTTCCGTTTCCGAAGAGACTGAGCAATGCAGCGACAGCGCTACATATTTCTCAGTATCGGCGGTTTTAAACGACACGATAACCCTGTCCAAATGGCCAGCCCGCTCGATGTCGGACACATGCCACCGGAGCGCCTCTTTTCCGACGGACTGCGGAAATGACTGAGGCGGACGCGCTTCCCCCAGTTGTCCGGGCGTATCGGCCAGCGTCGATGCGTGCGTTGATGCCATGCTTCCCTCCTATAACCTCGCTACCCCTCACCACCTCGAAGGTTACGCTAGTTACGCAAGTTACACAAGTTGCGACCACACCGCCCGCCCTCATTCCCGGCCCGCTTCTAGCCGATTCCCGCCGCTTCCCGCGGATTCGCGGCTTAGATGACGAACACGCTGACTGCCTGATTCAGTTGTTCCGCCCGTTGTCGCAATTCCCCAGCTTCATGCGCGGCATCCTCGACGCGTGCGGCATTCTGCTGCGTGGCCTCGCCGATTTGCAAAACCGCCTGGTTCACCTGCTCGATCCCGCCGCGCTGTTCGCGCGAGGCGATATTCACATCGCCGATGATGGTGCCGACTTGCCGGACCTGGGCAACGATCGATGCCATTGTGTCGTGGGCGCTCGCGGCTTCGCCAGCGCCTTCGGCGGCGCGCTTCACGGACTCGTCGACCAGCGTTTCGATATCCTTGACGGCAGCCGCGCTGCGCTGCGCGAGTGCGCGAACCTCACCGGCGACGACGGCAAACCCCTTGCCATGCTCGCCCGCGCGCGCGGCTTCCACGGCTGCATTCAACGCGAGGATATTGGTCTGAAACGCGATGCCTTCGATCAATGTCGTGATATCGCCGATGCGCTTCGACGAGGCCGCCACGCCCGCCATGGTCGTTGCCAGCCGTTGCACCGCCTCGCCGCCCGCCTGCGCCGCGGAAATGGCATCCGTGACCTTGGCTTCGGCCTGCGCGGTATGTTCGGCGTTTTGCTGCACGATCGACGTCATCTGCTCCATGCTGGCGGCGGTTTCCTCGACGCTGGCGGCCTGTTCCGTGACCCGTTCGGCGATGTCATGGCTGGTGGCCGCGATCCGATCCGTCCGTGCGCTGATATCGCCGGCTGCCGCGCGAACATCACGGACGATGCGGGCGAGCCCCGCGCCCGTACCATCGATGGACCGCAGTAACGCACCGATATCGTCCTCGCGCGTGCTACCCAGGCGCACCGTCAGGTCGCCCGCGGCGATACGACTGGCGGCGGCGCTGGCCTGCGCCAGCGGCGTTCCGATCATCCGGCGGACGATCAGTAACAAGACGACGGCGAACACGATCACCGCGATCAGGCCGGCCAACAGGAAACGGTTGCGGATCGAATGAGCCTGGGCGAGCAGATCGTCTTCGTAAGCAATGCCGCCGATGAGCCAGCCCCATTGCGGCAAGGTCCGGTAGACGATGACCTTACGCCCGTCGTGCACGTGCGGGTCGCGAAACGGCAGCGCCGTGCTGTCGGTTGCATCGAAGACCAGACGACCGGTGCCGTTGTCGAGCATCGCCTGGAAGGGTGCGATGCGCGCATCCGCGGGCTTGCCGACGACGCCATCGCCCGGATGGACCAGCAGCGCGCCACGACCGGGGCCTTTCGAGGCATCCAACACGAAGAAATAGCCTTTGCCACTGATCGGCGTGTCCGCGATCGACTGTTGCAGTGCCGCGACTTCCGCTTCGATATCGACACCGACGAACAATGCGCCGATCACGCGTCCGGTGCCATCCGCGATGGGTTGGTATTTCGTGATGTAGTGCTTCCCGAACAACATCGCAATGCCCGAGAAAGGTCGATTTGCGACGATCAACGGATAGGCGGGGCTGCTGCGATCGAGCAGCGTGCCAACCGCGCGCGCGCCGGTTTGCGTTTTCAGCGACGTCGTGACCCGCACGAAGTCGTCGCCGTGCCGGGCGAACACGGTGGCCAGGGCACCGCTGCGCGACGTGAACTGATCCGGTATATCGAAGTTCATGTCGAGGACCGTGTCGCCGGCCCGAATCGTCGGCGCTGCGACGCCGCCGATATCGATCGTTTGGGCTTCGTCGAGTGCGAAGGTACGCGGCATGAAACTTTGGAATAAGGACATCGACCGGCCGACCTCGGCATTGACGGCCTTGTCGTACAACGACACCATGGTTTCGATGCCGTGATTGTCGTGGTCTATCTGATCGAGCGCCTCATCGCGCATCGCATTGCCTGTGATCTGCGTCATGGCAATCGTGAAGGTAGCGATCAGGATCGCTGCGACTACAGCCGCCAGGATCGAGAATCGCGTACCGACATTCAGGCGCCGCGGCGCACGGAACGCGGGCGCGGAGGGGGAAATAACATTGGACATGCGGACGGACTTTTCGGATGGAGAAGCGTGTCGCCAACGATGGCATTCGCGTGTTTAACGGAATCGCCATCACTCACAGTTCGCCCATTTCCGGTAAGAATGGGCGCGAACCGACGCACCAGTTTATCGTTGTTCTTATTTAAACGTTTGTATGATTTTGGCGGCACGTGATGCGCACTGCAAAGATGCTTACCGTGCGCCGATTCTACGCGATTGGCGATCGATCAACGGCTGCGCCGGTGTTTCGCGGTATTTTTGTCACACCGCGCCGGCAGGGCCGTGCGACGAAGCGGGTCGACGGCCCTGTCCGGCGACGTCGCTCCCGTACGGGTCTTAAACCGTCGATCGGCGGCTCAATCGGAAAACCAGTAAAAAGGCAACGAACATCAACACGCCGCCTGTCACCAGACTGGCGCCGATCGCGCCGCGGTAGGCGTCGGCCAGGGTGTGTTGTTGGGCGACCGGAAGCGCGCGCATGGCACTGATGCCGCGTTCGAGCAGCGTGTGGATATCGACGTCGAGGTGCATGGACGCGAGGCGCTGATTCAGCACGAACGCCATCACACCGCCCGACAGTGCCGTGCCCAGTGACCCGCCGAGTGAACGGATGAAGGACATCGATGCCGTGGCGGCGCCCAGCGCGTCGCGTGGCACGGTGTTTTGCACGACTACCGTGGCATTCGGCATGCCGATGCCCATGCCGGTACCGAGCACGGCCATCACGATCAGAAATGCCGGGATCGGTGCGTCCCAATGCGCGCAGATCGCGAGCAGGGCCAGCCCGAGAAATTCGAGAAAGACACCCAGCGCGAGCAGCTGCGTGAAGCGCTTCGTACGCGAGGAAATGCGGCCGCCCACGACGGAGCTGATCATCATCGCGATCACCTGCGGCAACATCATCATGCCCGACTCGGCCGGCGATTGTCCCTGGACCAGTTGGTAGTAGAGCGGCATGAAGACCAACGATCCCATCATCGCGAAGGCCATGACGCCGGATGCGGTGACACTGACCGCATACGGTGGCAGCCGGAACAACGACAGATCGAGAATCGGTTCGGCGGCGCGGCGCTCCACGGCCAGCAGCATGCCGAACGCGGCGAAGGCGAGGGCGGCAAGGCCGATCTGAGACAGCAGCGCATGCGACGATACATCCCCGCTGCCGGTCGTGGCATCGTGTACCGCGCCACCACTGTTCAGCAACAGCAACAAAGCGGCGGTGCCGATGCTCAACAAGGCGGCGCCGGCATAGTCGATCTGGTGATGGCCGCCGCGTAAGCCCTTCGGCAAGGCAATGAGTACTAATGCCAGCGAGACGACACCGATCGGCAGGTTGATCAGGAACACCCAGCGCCACGACGCGTGCGATGTGATCAGGCCGCCCAGCAAGGGGCCGGTCACGCTGCTTACCGCAAAGGCACCGGTGAAGAGGCCCTGGTAACGGCCGCGTTCGGCCGGGGTGACGATGCTGCCGATCACGGTCTGCGCCAGCGTCATCAGGCCGCCCGCCCCCAGTCCTTGCAGACCGCGGAACAAAATCAACTGCGTCATCGTGTGGGCGGACCCGCATAACAAAGACGCCAGCAGAAAGACGACGATGCTGATGGCGAAGAGCGGCCTGCGTCCGTACATATCGGACAGCTTGCCGTAGAGCGGGGCGCTGATGGTGGAGGTCAGCATGAAGGCCGTCACCACCCAGGTCATATGGACCAGTCCGCCCAGATCGCTGGCGATCACCGGCAACGCGGTAGAAACGATACTCTGGTCCAGAGCGGCCAGGATCATCGCCAACATCAAGCCGGCGAAGATGACCTTGCGCCGGCCGGGTGCGACTAAAGGGACATCGGACTGGGGGGGCGAGGCGGTTGTGTTGGATGACAGGGTGCGGGAATTCGGCAAAACAAAGCTCCGCAAGTAGAGGGCAAAACGCGGCGGCTGGCGGCGCACGAAAGAAGCATATCGATGCTATCTATCGATGGTATCGTTTTATATCGTTGAAAGCCGAGGTAAGGAATCGCTTGTTGCGCGCGGTCCGACGCACGTATCAGAGGTATGATGACATGCCTGCGCGGGCGGGTCCTTCCGCGTCTGCCGGCATGCGGCAGCACGCATGCATCGCGATATTCTCCTCTCTACGAAAGCAAAACACGATGAACGAGGCCAGTCACCAATTGTCGATGACGGTGTTGATGACACCCGATATGGCGAACTTCTCCGGCAATGTGCACGGCGGCGCCGTCTTGAAATTACTCGACGGCGTTGCCTACGCCTGCGCCAGCCGATATGCGGGGCGCTACGTCGTGACGCTGTCGGTCGATCAGGTGGTGTTCCGGCAGCCGATCTACGTTGGCGAGCTTGTGCATTTCCTGGCGGCGGTGAACTATACCGGGCGCAGTTCAATGGAAATCGGGATCAAGGTGGTCACCGAAAATATTCGCAACCAGGTCGTCCGACACACCAATAGCTGCTATTTCACGATGGTGGCCGTCGATGACGAAGGCCGCTCGGTAGAGGTGCCGGTGCTGCAGCCCGCGACCAAGGAAGAGCAGGAGCGCTTCCGCAAGGCGCAACTCCGGCGGCAACTCCGGAAGGAAATGGAAGACCGTTATCAGTCGATCCGCGCTTCGGGCTTCGATTCCGTCGGCGACACGCAGGACATCTAGCCGAAACCGATCGCGCGACGGGCCGAGCGCCCGCTCATTGCGTAACGAGGCGCCGTCTTGCGCGGACGATAGCGGCGGCACTCCCGACTGTCGTCACGGTGAACACGGCGGTTGCCGTCGAGATGCCGAACCAGTCCGACAACAGGCCGAAGGCGAGAATCGGCAGCGTGCAAGCCACATAGCCGATCACATAAAACAGCGAGACCACGGCGGCGCGCGAGCGCTCGGGGGCGGCATGATTGACGACGCCGGCCGAGCCGACGAAGGCCGCACCGTATCCCACTCCCAGCAATACCATCGCGCCGGCAAAGAGCATCGGCGCCTTCAGCCAGGCTGCCGTTGCGCACACGGCCAGCATCGCCGCGACGAGGGCGACACCGCCGATGATCGCGACCTGCGCCGGCATCCGCCGCGCGGCCAATTGCGTACTGCCGGTCACCAGTTGAAACAAGCTGAGCAATAGCGCGATCGACGCGGGATCGTGGATCTGCATCAGCGTGTCGGCCAGCGAAGGCGTCAGTGTCATGACGAAGGTCCCCGCGCACCACACCAAGCCCAGGGCCGCGGAGGAAATCAGGAAAGGGGCGCTAGACATCGCACGCCATTGGGCCGGTCCCGCCGCTGCCGCGGACTGTGCATCGCTTTGCGCTGAAGCGGCCGATGCCGTCGACGGAACATCGTCCCGCTTGGGACTGGCCAGGTCCGCCTCCGACTCAGATTCCGCGTCCGCGGGCTCGACAACGGAGACACCGGCCACGGCCGCTGCTGCAGCGGCCGTGGCGAGCGGTGCGGTGGCGCCCTGACTCAGCGCGGATTCGAAGGCCTCGGCGACGGTATCGACGCCGGCGCCGCTCGCCAGCGGCGCGAACGCCGAGGGAATCGATGCCTCGGTGGCCGACGCGGGCGGGAGGACCACGCGGGTTTCGGTGTCCGTTTCCTGTGGTGCCAGGTCGAGCACCGTTTCCCGAGCCGGCCAGTAAACACGCGTCAGCGCGAATGCGGTCGCGACGCCGGACAGCGCGATCAGCAGGAACGACAGCCGTGTCGGAATCACCCCGATCCATAACGCGCCCGCATCCAGTAAGGGGCCCAAGGCACAGCCGAAGGTGATGGCACTGGTCCCGAACAAGGACGCGCGCTTGCGCAATTCCGCCGGCGCCAACTCGACGACGGCGGCGCTGGCGGAGCCGGTGAGCGCCCCCACGCCAAGGCCCGAGACGATGCGCCCGGCGACGAGCCACCAGATCGATTGCGCAGCGGCCATCGATACCGCCCCGATACAGACGCAGATCAATGCGGGAACGAGGATCACGCGACGGTCTGCAAGGCGGTCCGACAAGCGGCCCGTGGTGAGCAGCGTCAGCAGGACACCGGCCGAGTGGACCGCATAGATCACTGTCAGCATCGTGCCGTCGAAGCCCATCTGCAGTTGCAACTGATGGTAGAGCGGAGAGGGCGCGGTGCTGTTGGCCGAGGCGATGACCAGGGCGAGCACGGCAAGCAGCAGGGCTTTGGGGGAAGCGTCGGGACGAGTCGAACGCGAGAACGAAACCACAATAGAGCCGCGACAGGCGCGAAAAAAGAGGAACGGCATGGCCCGGGCAACGCGCGGTCGGCCGATTCGGCGGCCGGATCGACACCCTTCGATGTCGTCTCGCCCGCTAAACCGGATCGCCTGCTTGCCAGGCCGTCGGCTGCGTGATCAGTGCAATTTGATCCGGGGCGTGGACGATTTACGCAAGCGCTGCGCGAGGGCGTCGAGCAGCGCATGCATCGGGCCGGTCAATGCCATCACGTGTTTTCGGTAAAGGGACACATACATCAGTCGCGCGAGAAAGCCCTCGATGAACAGGCTCTTACCGCTGACGCCTCCCATCAGGCTGCCCACCGCGGTCCAATGTCCGAGCGAAATCAGCGAGCCCAGATCGCGATAGCCGTATTCCGGCAGCGTCTCGCCGCGCATATGCATAGGCAGCGCCTTCGCAAGGAAAGACGCTTGCTGACTCGCGGCCTGCGCACGCGGCGGCACCATCCGTCCGGTTTCAGGCCAGGGGCAGGCCGCGCAATCGCCGAAGGCGAAAATGCTCGGATCGTCCTTCGATTGCAGCGTCTGATGCACTTCGATCTGATTCGAGCGCGTCACGGTCAGTCCGGACAAGCCGGCCAATACGGCGGGCCCCTTGATGCCGGCGGCCCAGACGGTCAGGTCCGTGGGAATGTATTGGCCGCCCTTCGTCTGGACGACATTCTCTTCCACTTTCGCAACCACGTCGCCGGTGAGGATGGCGACCCCCAGCTCGCTGAGCTGTTGGGCTGTTGCCGTGGCGACGCGCTCCGAGAGCGCGGGCAAGATACGCGCATTGCCTTCGATGAGCGTAATCGTCACGTCCTGCCAAGGATCCAGCTTATGCACACCGAAATCGCGCAGCTCGCTCGCGGTAGTGCGGAGTTCCGCGGCTAATTCGACGCCCGTCGCACCGCCGCCGATGATCGCCACGCGCACCAACGGTCGCGCATTATGCTGCGCCTTGGCCGGTGCGCGAACGAGGGCACTGATCAGCAGGCGCCGGAACCGCTCGGCTTGCGCGACCGTGTCGAGGGCCAGCGCGTGTTGTTCGGCGCCTTCGACATTGAAAAAGTTCGTCGTGCTGCCGATCGCCAGCACTAGCGTGTCGTAACGCAAGGTCCGTTCGGGCAGCAACGCCACGTCTTCGCCGCTGTCGCTGAACACCAGCGGTGCCAGCGTGATCGTCTTGGCTTCCCGATCCAGCGCCACGAAATCGCCCTGCTCGAATTGGAAGTGGTTCCAGTGCGCCTGTGCGGCGTACTGCACCTGATGGATATAAGGATCCATGCTTCCGGCCGCGACCTCGTGCAGCATCGGCTTCCAAATATGCGTGGCGTTGCGGTCCACCAGCGTGATGTGTGCCGTCCCGTGCTTGCCCAGCTTGCGGCCGAGTTGCGTGGCCAATTCGAGGCCGCCCGCACCTCCGCCGACAATCACGATCCGATGGCTGGTTTGCGTCTGCATCTTGGGTGGCACCTTGCGGATGATCATGCCGCACGGCTCGCGTCGGCATGAGGAAGAGAGGGAAGCGTTATTGTAACGACTGAGGGCGCCGACTGTCGGCCCCACCCTGGTATTGGATCAACTTTTGTGCCGATCGCCGCCGCCGGGCTGCGCTTCGGTGGCGGGCACGGCAGCCGTATCGATCGGCGACGCGGCGCCTGGAGACGGCGCCGGCGCAGCGCCCTCGACGTCGTCGCGCACAGGCGCATGCGCCTCGGCGCTGCCGGTCGGAGTCGAGACCACGACCGCGACTGGCTTGGCGTGCAGCGGGATATGCATCAGCTTGCGCGTCATCATCACGGCGATGAAGGCGGCGGCCGCGGTCAGCAGCATGCCCATGTGTACCGAGCCGACCAACACGTCCCGGCTGGTCGCGATGACGGTACGGCCCGCCACGCCGATCTCGCGCAAGGCATCCAGCATCTGCTGCTGCGCGGCCGGATCGACCAGCAGTTGCGGATCGCGAAAGCGTGCCGCGAGCGGCTCCGGCAGCGGTTTATCGAGGGTGGCTGCAAGGCGTCGGCCTACACCACTTTCATAGCTATGCGTGACCAGCACGCCGATGAGCGTGGTTCCCATCATGCCGCCGATCATCCGTGACGACTGCATCAAAGCGGTGGCGATGCCGAAGCGGGCCTTGCCGGCGATGTTCTGCGAAAAGATGTTGAGATTGTTCAGCGTGAAACCGAGGCCCAGTCCCGCGCACATGACGGATACCACGAGGAACCAGTGCGGCGTATAGGATTGCGTGACCATGACGCCCATCGCCGAGGCCAGCATCAACGAGAATCCGACCGTCAGCGTCAATACCGGCCGCTTGAGCCGGATCACGATCGACGTGTTGATCACGCTGCCCACCGCGATGAACGCCGCCTGGGGCGTGGCCAGCAGGCCGGCCAGCTGCGGCGACAGGCCGAAGCCTCCTTGCAGCAGCAACGGCGTAAAGAACAGCAGCGAAAACATCACGAAGCCCGCGAGGACGGACATGATGAACAACCGCACCAGTTCGCCGTTTCGGAACAGGTCGAGCGGGATCATCGGGTGCGTGGCGCGCCGCTCGCACCACAGCAGGCCGGCCACGCTGGCGACCACGATGGCCACGAGCCAGAGGTTGTAGGCCGTCAGCCCTTCCCGCGGAATGGCTTCCACCGACATTTGCAGCGCCGCCAGCGCCACGGTGATCAACACCGCTCCGCCGATATCGAGTTTCACTTTGCCGGTATGGGCGTGACGAACCTTCGGCAGGAATCGGATGATACAAAAGAGGCTTGCCACGCCGACCGGCAGGTTCACCAGGAAGGTCGAGCGCCAGCCGTATTGCTCGGTCAGGAAACCGCCCAGCGAGGGGCCGGCCGCGGTGCCGATGCCATATGCCGCCGCCATCACCACCTGCCAGCGCACGCGTGCCCGGGCATCGGGAAACAGGTCGGGAATCGACGCGAACGCAGTGGCCACCATCATGCCGCCGCCGATGCCCTGCAGCGCCCGTGCCAGCACCAGGAACAGCATATTCGTCGCTAGGCCGCACAAGATGGACGCGACGGTAAAGACGATGACTGCCGCCACGACAAACGGTTTGCGTCCGAAGAAATCGCCGATGCGGCCGAAGATCGGCACCGTCGCGATCGACGCCAGCAAATACGCATTGGCGATCCAGGCGTAGTACTCGAAGCCTTTCAACTCGGAAACGATCGACGGGAGGGCAGTACTGACGACAGTCTGGTCGAGCGCAACCAGCATGTTGACGAGACCGATACCGATCATCGCAAACAAAGCTTGCTGGAAGCGCAGCGCGGACGGCGATGCGGATTGAGACATGGACGGGGCCGAACGGGCCGGCGGTAGGAAATCGGGTGAATCGAGGATACGGCCAGGCGGACCGGCGTCGGATGCGCGGCGGGACGTGGAGACTCGCCGCGCTTTATTGCGGTTCGCTGGAGCTCAGCGCAGCACCATGGCCACCGGTGCCGTGTCGGCCGCGGCGGCAAGGCGGGTCTCGAGCAGGCTGACCAGCGTTTTCGCTTCATCCTGCGTGACGTCGACCCAGTAAGGGTCGCCAGCCATGTCGTTCAGACGATTTTGGGAAAATTGCAGCGTGAGCAGCGTGTCGGCGTTTTGGGACATGTTCAGCAGGGTATGACGGGAAAACAGGGAGGAGTGGGACGGTCGGGCCGACCCGCGCGAAGGCTATATTGTGCCCCCGTTCGACGATGCTGCGCCGATTTCCCTGAAGTGAGGCGTGATGGGCGCCCTCGCAATCGAAGCGTCGGCTAAATACAACGGCCTCGATTTCGACGCTTTTTAAGATTGTGGCAGCAACGTTTCTCCCCGGCATGCCCTCGCATCGGGCAGCGCGGCGTACCGTGCCGGCGATCAGACGGAACAGGATCGAATCGTCCTGTTCTGCAATGCGGCGCGCTCATTGCAAGCGCGCCGGGAGGCGTGCCCGACCAGTTTGTCCTTTCGTCGGACGCGCTTCGGTGGTGTGCCGGTAGGCGTTTAGAACGTGTACCCGACCGACAGGAAGGTCACGATCGGGTCGATCTTCAGTCGCGTCTTGCTGGTGACCGTGCCGACGGCGGACTGCGTTGTCAACGTCGCATTGGTGCTCAGGAACAGATACGACACCGATGCGCCGATCGACCAGTGCTTGTTGATGTTATAGGTCAGCCCGGCGTTCAGTACCGGTGCGAAAGAGCTGCTCAGGTCGGCGTTGGTCTTGCCGACTAACAAGGGACTCCGGGCCGCCAGGAAGGCACCATTGGACATCTGCTGCGACAACTTCACATTTGAGTACCACACATACGACACCCCGGCGCCCAGGTAGGGGCGGAATTTTGCCTCGGGCTTAAAGAAATTGTATTTGACCAGCAAGGTCGGACTCCACTCGTTCGCGGTCCCGAGTTTGCCCAGTGGCGAGAGATTGCCTTCGCCATACAAGCGCATCTTCGGCGGATAGCCGAATACGCCTTCGACTGAGATATGGTCGGTGATGAAATAGCCTAGCGTGAGGCCTGCGGTATCGGCATTGCTGATCGTCGCGCCGGTATTGGGGACGGTCGCCGTCTGACCGAGCGCGCTGACGGAGAGCGGCCGGCTCGAATCCTGCGGCGCCAGATGGAACCATCCTGCGTTGATCGTAAAACTGCCGGCCGATTGCGCCGATGCCGTGGTGCTTACAGCACAGGCGCATGCTGACAGGGTCGCGAACGCGCACGCTTGGCGGATTTTCATTGCTGTCTCCTTGGACCTCGAGCCGCGGGCAGGGCTGCCCTCTTATTGAGTTGTGGCTGCAAGCGATAATACGACGAACGATCGTGCTTTTTCGATTCGGTATTATCCCTGATGCGTCAAATAAGTAACGGTCGAAAGGCCCGCGTGCCGTGCTTCCGCGAGAAAAGCGCGGACCGCCGTGATGCGCAATGTTGAAAAAAAAGGGCGTCACGTGGACGCCCTTCGTCATGCAAACGCCTGCATCAATCCCGCGCCAGTCCCAGATCCTCCGGGCAGCCCAGGTGCAGATTCATGCACTGGATTGCCGCGCCTGCGGCGCCTTTGCCCAGATTATCGAGACGCGCGATCGTCACGATGCGATCGGCGTCGCCGAACGCGAACAGATCCA
Organism: Robbsia sp. KACC 23696; assembly: GCF_039852015.1. Classification (NCBI taxonomy): domain Bacteria; kingdom Pseudomonadati; phylum Pseudomonadota; class Betaproteobacteria; order Burkholderiales; family Burkholderiaceae; genus Robbsia; species Robbsia sp. KACC 23696. The sequence goes on from NZ_CP156626.1 coordinate 840,515, forward strand.
CGCGGTTCGTATCGTTACAGGCCTGCACGTCGAAGAAGCCGCCGTCGAGGTTATTCCCGTCGCCCACGGGATGGACGTCGATGAAATGCTCGCCGGCGTAATGCTCGCGCAGGCAGGCCTGGATATCGTTGACATCGGCCTTCCGGGCGAAATGGCTCGGATGCCAATAGGTGGTCACGGCCAAACCCTTCAGGAAGTTGCCGACGATCGGCGTGAAGATCGGCGCGGCCGCTAGGCCGCCGTGCGCCTTCATTTCCGGCAGGTGCTTGTGCTTCAGCTCCAGCGAGTAGGGGCGCGGGCCTTCCAGTGCCGTCGGCAACGGGATCGCTTGATAATCGGCGATCATCTTCTTGCCGCCGCCGCTATAGCCGGTCAGCGAATAGGCCGAGACCGGGTAGGACGCGGGCACGATGCCGGCTTTCACCAGCGGATGCACGCTCAGCAGGAAAGCCGAGGCGTGGCAGCCCGGCACGGCGATCCGCTTCTTGGCGCGGATCGCATCGCGATAGGCCGCGCCCAGTTCCGGCAGACCATAGGCCCAATTCGGATCGGTGCGGAAGGCGGTGCTGGCATCGATGATGCAGGTATTCGGGTTGGTCACCAGAGCCGCCGATTCGCGCGAGGCGACGTCGGGTAAACACAGGAAGGTGACATCCGATGCGTCGATCAGCGCGCGACGCGCCTCCGGATCCTTGCGTCGGGCTTCGTCGACACGGAGGATCTCGATATCAGCGCGCGCGCTCAGGTATTCGAAAATCCGCAGGCCGGTCGTTCCTTCCTGCCCGTCGACAAACACTTTGAAGCTCATCGCGCTTCCCTCAATTACGTCATAACAACGCCACACACGGCGCACCGGTGCACGCCGTCCTTCTGCGACGTGCACCTTCGCATTTTAAAGGTAAGCGCTAAGCATTTGTCCGGTTTTCTGTAAATGCCATCGTCGATAGCAGGGCATGGCCCGTCGTGCCGGCGCATACGAAGTCCAGGTGCGGCCGGGCCGCCCGCGCGACGATCAAGGGCGGCGGGGCCCGGGCGTCGCCGTGCGCATCTCCAGGCTGGCTTGCGCAATGGCGTCATTCGCGATTTCATGTTCGAAGAACGGCGCGGGCAAGCCCTGCGCGACATGGCTGATCGGTCCTTTCAACGCATAGACGGTCAAGCGGAAGCGGTGAAACTGGGCGTCGGGCGCCGTGACCCAGATAGGGCGGCCGGCCCTGGCCTCGTTGGCGTCGCCGTTCGCGCCGGTGCTCAGACAAGGCCCGGTGTAACCGTCGTCGCCGGCATCGTTGCGTGCCTGCATCGCGCCCAAGGCAGCCAAGGCACCGGATGCCGCGGCATTCGCGGGAAGCTGGTCGATCGACGCAGGAATACCCGCGACCGCCCAAAACCACCAGCCGCGTCCAGGCGCATCGCGGTCGTATAGGGTAATCGCGAAGGAAGTCGTGCCGGCAGGGGCGTGTTGCCATTGCACGGCGGGCGATTGGTTTTTGCCGCCGCACTTCTCGCCGATCTGCGCGATACCCAATGGCAGGCCAGGCTGAAAATCCGGACTGCTGATCGAGAACGGTGGCGCGGCGTAAGCGGATGGCACGGTCAGCCGAAAGGCGAGTGCGGCAACGACAATCAGGCGGATCAATCGATGCCGGATCGGCGCCGAAGCGCGTCGCAGTGCGTCGGGGTCGCGCCCGGCGAAGCAGTCGAAGAAGGATGCATCCCATGCTTGCGTGGTCGGCGAGCCGACCCACGTGACACTTGAACGGATAGCAAGCGGCCTCATGAGATATGCGAGCGATTGGACGGATATCGATGAACGAGTCTATCACGGCAGCGGCGGCTGGGTCGGCTCGCGCGCGGCGGTTTTGCGTGCCGGGTTTGGCCGTTTGCCGACGATCGGCACGGCCGGCCATCGTCAATGGTTATGCGGTATGTGGGTACAGCGGAGAGACAGTGGATGAAGCGTAAAAGGGGAGGGCAAGGATGAGTGGAAGGGACGATGTCGAAGCGTGCGCCATCCGCGTAATGCTTGCGGACGATCATCGCGCGACGCTCTGCGGGATAGCGGTGATGCTGGATGCGCCTTTTACTGTGGACTGGTTGCGACGAATGGAGCGAACGGGTCTGCCCCCAGGGCGTCACGGCGATTCGGACGCGGAAGACGCCGTAACGCCGACATCGCGCGGCATGCGACGGCGATCGTCGGCCGCAGAACGCGGCGACGCGCGCACGGCCGATACGATGACGGCCCGGATCGAAATCGATCGCGTCGTCGCCGGACTAACGGACACGACGGCGAGCCCGACGGCGTCGCCCGCGACGGTCGCGCCGTCGTCCCTGGGCGTGCGGTCTATCGCCGTCTGGCATCCGACGCCCGATTCGGCTGTCTCGCCGCATCGGGCCGGCGCGGCGCGTCGTGGCACCGCGATGCGTGCGACCGACGATGACGGCGATGATGAATGGGCGCACGGCCGACGAGATTCGCGGGTCGGCGCCGACGATGTCGATGACGGCCCTACCTGTGGCGCGCTCGGCCGGCTACGCGTGCGTGATGGCATACCGGTGATCGATAAGGAGGACACGAGAAACGGCGCGTGCGACGCATCGATCGACGGGGCGAGGCGCGGTGGCACGACCTCCCCGGACGAGCGCGCCCTGGGAAATGTGGTGGTGACCGGGGCCTTTTCCCGTTCGGCAGAGTTGTTCGAAGCCCTGGCCACGACGCCGTGCGATGTCTTGGTCTGTGATCTTGCGATGGGCGACGGTCCTCATGGCGACGGATTGACGATGATCGGCTATCTGCGGCGGCATTATCCCTGTGTGAAGCTGATCGTTCACACGATGTGCCTGCACGCCTGCGTGTTACGCAATCTCCAGTTATTGCGAGTGCCGGGCATCGTCAGCAAGATGGACGATATCGCCTTGATACGGCGCGCGGTCGGGGTCGTGCACAAGGGCGGCGTCTACCATGGACCCTCCATCGCTGCGGCGTTGGAACAGGCCGGCTATCAGGACACGGACACGGACCGTCCGGCCATCTGGAGCAAGCGCGAGGCAGAGGTGATTCGGCGTTTCGTCAACGGCGATCCGGTAAAAGACATCGCACAGGCGCTGAATCGGAGCGTCAAGACCGTCAGCACGCAAAAAATGAGTGCCATGCACAAGGCCGGGATCAACAGCAATGCGGAGCTCTATCAATACGCGGCGGCAAACGGCTTGCTATTGATGCCGGGCGCAGCCGGCAGCAATGCCTGGCAGTGGTGCGAACACGCCGAGATGGCGCACGCGCTCAACGTGTCGCCGAGCGGAGCGGGCATTGCGACCGATGCCGAAGCATCGCTGCCGGTTGCCGCGGCGGAATCCAGCACGATCGGTTGATCGCAAAAAAAATAGCGCAAAAGCAAAACGGCCTGACGTGAGGTCAGGCCATCGCAGGAGGGAGCCGACAAGCGCTCCCAGGTCCCGATGTCGTTACGCCGTTACGCCGTTTGCGCCGCCATTGCGGGCAGACCAGCCAGCCGGGTCGTTCAAGAAGGCTTCCACTTCGTCGAGCGTGTTTTGATCGAAGTACGACTGTGTGCGCGCCACGGCGAGCACATCGCGCCACGTAGCCAGCGCGTGCAATTGCACGCCGATATCGGCCAGCGCCGTCTTACTTTGTTCGAAGATGCCGTAGTGGAACAGCACGAACGTGTGCTTCACTTCGGCGCCGGCGGTACGCAAGGCTTCGCAGAAATTGATCTTGCTCTTGCCATCCGTCGTCAAGTCCTCGACCAACAGTACGCGGGAGCCTTCCTTCAGATAGCCTTCGATCTGCGCGTTACGACCGAAGCCCTTCGGCTTCTTGCGCACGTACTGCATCGGCAGATCCAATTGGTCGGCGATCCACGCCGCGAACGGGATACCGGCGGTTTCACCGCCGGCCACGGAATCCAATTGCTCGAAGCCGATGTCGCTCAGAATCACGTCCTTCGCCATCTGCATCAGGGCGCGACGCGCGCGCGGGAACGAGATCAGCTTGCGGCAGTCGATGTACACAGGACTGGCCCAGCCGGAGGTCAACTTGAACGGCGTTTCGGCGTTGAAGTGGACCGCCTGGACTTCCAGCAGGATCTTGGCGGTGGTTTCGGCGATCGTTTGGCGGTCGGCGCTATTCATATGATGGATTCGGTGAGGTCCAATGGGTTGTGCGGCGCCCTGGTGCGGTCTGACGTCGCTTCGGCAGACATGTTGCCGTGGCCGCAGGGCGGCTCCGGCAACAGGCCAAATCGGGCGACCGGCCTGATGGGGCCGCGCGCCAGGGGGCGCGGGCGCAACGTTTGCGCCCGGCAACGGGATTGGGGCCACATTTTACATCAGCCGCGCCGATGACCGGCGCAAAAGTTGATTTTCAGCCGATCGGACAACACCGCGGCCAAGCGGATCGGATCTTTGAGACTACAGTCGCGCTGTATCTGTAGGTGTTCGCCTGATACACCGATGGGTTCGCGGTTGGTCCCACGTACGCGGGATCGGACATCGACACTGTGGTGATCTAAGCCACCGGAGTGCCATGATGACCGCCTTCTCACACCGTACCGCTCCGCGCACGGCTCGCATCGGCGCCCCCGATGCTGGCGCACACGATAGGGTCCAGCGGTACGCGGGCATCGGGCTCGCTTTGCTCTGCCTGGCCTTGCCCGGTCGCGCGGCGCGGGCCGAGCTGCTCGATGGCGGCGAAAAAAACGCCGTGGTCGTGGCACCTCGAGAAGTCACCGGCCGCCACGATGCGCGATGGCGCGGCTCGGTCAACGGTGGTCTGGTCGGCACCGCCGGCGATGTTCGCTCGTTCGCGTTGACCGGTGACGTCGATGCTCAGCGTTCCAACGGCATCGATACGATCACGTTGAACGGGCTGGCCACGCGTGGCTTGACGCGCTCGCTCGATGGGCGCTCCGTGCAGACGGCAAACTACCAGCGCGGCTTACTGCAATACGACCGCAACCTCACCGATCGCATTTACGGACTTGGCTATCTCGAACTCGAACGGGCGCCCTTGCGCGGTTTGTCCGTCCGTACGACTTTCGGCGTCGGTGCCGGTTATCACCTGATCAGGGATGAGCGGAAGACATTCGATGTCTTTGGTGGGGTCGGCTATACCGTGGAACGCTATGCGGCAAGCAATAACCGCCCCGGCGAAACCATCAAGTCACCGGAATTGATGCTGGGTGAGCGGTTCACGTATCAATTTTCTGAACGATCGCGCTTCGAGCAGCGCTTTGTCGTCTATCCAAGTATCGGCCCCTTCGGTCGCGTGCGTACGCAATTGGAATTGGCGCTGAGCACGGCATTATCGGATCGTCTGCAGATGAAGGTCTCGCTGTTGAATATCTATCGCAGTCATCCGCGTGCGAACAACAGCAAGATGAATACGATGCTGATGACGAGCCTGGGCTACACCTTCGGGAAGTAAGGCAGCGGACACCCCGCGAGGATTTTGCTCGATGCGCGGTCGAAACAAGCCGTGTGCGGCCGGCGCTCCGGTGGCTGGCGGGAGCGTAAGGAAATGAAAGGTTCGGGTCGTAATCTGGGAAATACAGCATGAATCATGCTGCCTGGTGCCCCAAATGAGGCAGAGAGGCTTTGTTTGGCCGGACGCAAAATTCGATTGTCTGTTCTATTATCGGAGAGCAGCTGGTGCAAATCGCTAGGGCGCGTACGCGGTCGCGTTCCTGCTTTGTGCTGGAAATTCAGGGCTGTAGACGTGTCCGGTTTTCGAATCGGGTCTCGCTTCCACCATCCGCCTCTCTGACATTATGAAATTGAAAAAAACCTACGCCTTGCCGTTTTTCATGATGTTCGCCAGTGCGCCTGTCTGGGCAGATCCCGTTGCTCTTGAAAGTAGCGCGGCCGTCAAGACAGATGGACAATGGCGTGGTTCCTTCAACGCAGGGCTCAGCGCCGCTTCGGGCGACACGAGTTCTCTGGCCGTTAATACGGCTGCCAATGCGCAATGGGCCAATTCGACCGATAAGTTCATCGGTACTTTGACCGGCCTTTATGGTTGGACCAAAGACGACACCGGTGCCAAATCAACGTCGAACAACCTGATCAAATTCGATGCGGAATACGATCACGATTTGACGCCGAAGGTCTACGCGCTCGGCGTATTCGATGCGCAGCGCAACGAGCTGCAGGATCTGAATTTCCAGACCTCGCTGGGCGGCGGCTTCGGTTATCACGTGGTCAAGACCGCTCCGACGGTGTTCGACGTGTACGGCGGTGTGTCGTACAACTACGAGCAGTACCACACCAGTTCACGTAACTATCCCGAGTTGTTGATGGGTGAAAACTGGATCCAGAAAATCGGTCCGAATACGACGTTCAACGAACGGATCGCCGTCTACCCAAATCTGGGCTATATCGGCAATGTCCGTACGCAGCTCGATGCCGGCCTCACGACGCAGATCACGGATCGCCTGAACTGGAAGATCACCGTGTCGAACAGCTATCAAAATCATCCGGTGGCTGGCGTGAAGAAGACCAATACGATCGTGATGACGTCGATCGGTTATAACTTCGGTCCGAAATAAGCGTTTTTTCAGTGCAGCATCGACGACAGATCGATCGCTTCGCCTCCTTCGCATGATCGAGCAGACGCCCATCCTGTGACGTTCTGTCGCGCCCGCGGGCACATGGACGCGACGCTGGGACTCCTGCGCCATCGCGCGGGGTCCCCAGTTGCGTGATGTTTTCCGCCGTCCTTCTGCACACCTGCGCATCTTCGATGGTTTAGCTTCGGCTTCAGGTGAAGACGCCGTCACTTGCATAATGAATGCGCCTGTAAGGCGTGAATGCTTCGCCTTGATCGCGCGACATGATGTTCCCGCGATTTTGATATGCGCTGATTCTATGCAGAGTGCAATTTATATGTTGTCCTTTCTAATCCAAACGCATGTCGAATACGCGTTCCTCGATGGCAAATGACGGCGATATTGCGCCGCACCATGAGGCGAACCTGCGGCAGACCCTCCTTACAGTTTGTCTTCTCCCGGGTGTACACTGGGCGCCTTTTATCGGCGGCTTAAATGAAAGCCTTTTCATGATGTTATGCATGACCAGCGTGCTGATCATCCATAACGGCGTGTTGCCGGAAACGTATTGCATATCGAGGGATAAAGAGCATGGATGAAGAGCTGAAGAAAAACGCACTGGCCTATCACCAGTTCCCACGACCCGGGAAAATCTCCGTCACACCGACCAAGCCGCTGTCGAACGGCCTCGACCTTTCGCTTGCGTATTCGCCGGGCGTCGCCGCTGCCTGTATGGAAATTCACGCCGACCCGTTGAACGCGAACAAGTACACGTCGCGTAGCAATCTGGTGGGCGTGATCACGAATGGCACCGCCGTGCTGGGTCTGGGCAATATCGGGCCGTTGGCATCGAAGCCGGTGATGGAAGGGAAGGGCTGTCTTTTCAAGAAATTTGCCGATATCGACGTTTTCGATATCGAGCTGGATGAGACGGATCCGGACAAGCTGGTCGATGCCATCGCGATGCTGGAACCGACGCTGGGCGGCATCAACCTCGAGGACATCAAGGCGCCCGAGTGCTTCTATATCGAAAAGAAGCTGCGCGAGCGGATGAAGATTCCCGTCTTCCACGACGATCAGCACGGCACCGCGATCATCGCCGCCGCGGCGATCCTGAACGGACTGAAAGTCGTGGGCAAGCAGATCGGCGACGTCCGTCTGGTCTGTTCGGGTGCTGGCGCTGCCGCAATCGCCTGTCTCGATTTGCTGGTCCATCTGGGTCTGAAGAAATCGAACATCCTGATGGTGGATTCGAAGGGTGTGGTCCATTCGGGGCGCGACAATCTCGATCCGTCGAAGGCGGTCTACGCCGTTGACACCGATGCGCGGACGCTGGCCGATGCTACCCGGGGCGCCGATATTTTCCTCGGTTGTTCCGCCGCTGGCCTGCTGAAGCCGGAGATGGTAAAGGAGATGGGCAGTCAGCCGCTGATCCTGGCCTTGGCGAATCCGGAGCCGGAAATTCGTCCTGAAGCAGCCCGTGCCGTTCGGCCGGACGCCATCATCGCGACTGGGCGTTCGGATTATCCGAATCAGGTCAACAACGTGCTGTGCTTCCCGTTCATCTTCCGCGGCGCACTGGATGTCGGCGCCACCTCGATCACCGAGGAGATGAAGCTGGCCGCCGTGCATGCGATCGCCGAATTGGCGCAGGAAGCCGATCAGGGCGATGAAGTCGCCAAGGCGTACGAAGGCCACACGCTCGAGTTCGGACCGGAATACCTGATTCCGAAGCCCTTCGATCCGCGCCTGATCATCAAGATCGCGCCGGCGGTAGCGAAGGCGGCAATGGAATCGGGCGTCGCCACGTTGCCGCTCGACAGCCTGGACGCGTATCGCGAAAAGCTGGCCTCGACCGTTTATCACACCGGCATGGTAATGCGTCCGGTGTTTGCCGCGGCGAAGGCGAACCAGGCGCGCATCGTGTTTGCCGAAGGCGAAGACGAGCGCGTGCTGCGCGCCGCACAGTATGTGCAGGCCGAGGGCATTGCAAAGCCGATCTTGATCGGTCGGCCCGCCGTCATCGAAATGCGTCTGAAGAAAATCGGCTCGAAATTGCTCGCGGGTGAGCATTTCGATCTGGTCAATCCGGAGGACGATCCGCGCTTCCAGCAATGCTGGCAGGTTTACCACGAGATTGGCGCGCGCGAAGGCGTGACGCCGGAAGTGGCAAAGGCGGCCCTGCGCAAGTTCAACACGCTGATCGGTTCGATCCTCGTGCGTCTCGGCCAAGCCGATGGCCTGATCTGCGGCCTGATCGGCGGTTATCACGAGCATCTGAAGTATATCGATCAGGTATTGGGTCGCAGCGAGGAAGCCAAGAACTTCGCGGCGATGAATCTGTTGATGCTGCCGGGCCGCAATCTGTTCATTTGCGATACGTACGTGAACGAAGTACCCACCTCCGAGCAGTTGGCGGATATGGCGGTACTGGCGGCGCGCCAGATCACGCGTTTCGGCATTCAGCCGAAGGTGGCGCTGTTATCGAATTCGAATTTCGGCAGCGTGCCGAGCGCGTCGGCGAAGCGGATGGCCAAGGCGCGCGAATTGATCGCGGCACGCGAGCCGGATCTGCAGGTCGAAGGCGAGATGCACGGCGATGCCGCACTGTCGCAAAGCATCCGCCGGGCGGCATTTCCCGCGTCGGCACTGGAAGGCGAAGCGAATCTGCTGCTAATGCCGAATGTCGAGGCGGCAAATATCGCCTACAACCTGTTGAAGGTGACCGGTGGGGAAGGCGTGACGGTTGGTCCGTTCCTGCTGGGTGCGACGCACCAGGCGCATATCCTGACGCCGGATGCCACCGTCCGTCGGATCATCAATATGACCGCCGTGGCTGCCGCGAATATCGCGCAAGACTGACGCGGCACAGGCAGGCGGCGGGCGATCACCGCCCGCCGTCGTGGACCTGACGCATCATGAAAAATGCCCGCTTTCTCGGTCCCAAGCAGGACGCGACAAAGCGGGCATTTTCACCGTGGACGCCGGTAACGGCGCCCCGTATTCTCAGGCCGAGGCCGACAGCGCCTGACTGATCAGTTGGTGCAGTTCCGCGAACGACGGTTCGCCAACATAGCGTTTGAGAATCTTGCCGTCGCGGTCCACCAGGAAGGTCGTCGGCGTCAATTGCACATTGCCGAACTGCTTCGAGGCATCGCCGGTATTGTCGAATGCCACTTGGAACGGCAGATTGCGGCTTTTCGTGTAGTTCTCGACATAGGAACGGTTATCATAGTTCATTGCTACAGCAACGAAACCCAGGCCGTCCTTTTTGAACTCATTGTAGGTGCTGATCATCTGCGGCATTTCCTGCATGCAGGTTTCGCAGTTGGTTGCCCAGAAATTAACCAAATAGACCTTGCCCTTCAAATCGCCGGTGGACACTTTTTGTCCTGACAGCAGCGTGAAGGTCGCATCCGGAACGTGTTTACTGGACGTGAACGCAAACCAACCCGACACCGCGATGGCGGCGACGATGACCGCGGCCACAATGCCGTAAATGCCCTTTCGGCTCGATGCCGTGGACGATGTAGAACGCATGACGTCAGCCTCTGACTGCGCGAAAAAGCATGGATGGGGATTCTGCGGCGATAATACACCGGTTCATTGAATTATATCGAATATGACCTTTCGCTTTGCTTCCGGCGCCACAGCCGGTGCCGTACGGGCCCGTCGCGGCGTGATGTGCCTCGGTTTTGCGTGGGCCGCCGTGTGCGGCGCGCTGCTCCTGAGCGGCTGTACCGATAAAACCCACTGGCGCAGCGCAACCGACGCCACCGGCAAATACAGTGCCGATTTCCCGGATGCGCCGCAGATGGAAATCGACAAGATCGTGCTGGACGAAACGCATCAGGTTGTCATGCGCACCCAGACGGCGACAAACAAGGAGGGGGTGACATTTGCCATCGGCGCGATGCTGCTGCCTGAGGACAGCGATGCGATGCGCCAACTCGCGGAGCGATCGCTATTGGATGGGATGACGCATAACGTGGCGAACGCCCAGGCTCCCACCGCCGCGTCGATCACCGCAGCCGATGGCAGCGCGATCCCCGCGTTGGCGTGGCAATCGACGGACCTGGTCCCCGGCACCAAGCTGTCGCGCACCGTGCGCGCGCGTTTTGCCGCGCGCGGCGACCGCGTCTACGAGGTCGTCATCGTCGGCGAGCACTTGCCCTCCGATCAGGATCAGCAGCGTTTCTTCAGCGCTTTCAAACCTTTCTGAGGCATCGCTGCCGCGGCCTTTGGTAGTGGGGCGGCCGCGCGAGCGCTGCCAAATCGGGCTGTGGATAACCCTGTTCACAACTTTACGCGGCAGAACGCAAAGTTGGCCGACCTTGTCAATAGCGTCTCACGGAAAATCTCATGCAGTATTTATTTTCATAAAAATCAATCCCTTAATAGGGAATTGTGAGATTGCCCGGGCTAGTTGCCAGGCTTTGTAAGCGCATGCCTACGACTCACTTTTGTGTATAAGTCAAGTCTTGACAAAGCACGAGGGGCCGCTTTTTCGCGGGTCGGCCCGATATGACGGGCTTACTTTTTTCATACGGGCCGCATTGATGCGCTGCGGCGAGACAAAAAAGCCGGGGAAAACCGTCGCCGGACGCCGCGACGGTGGGCGCATTGATTTAGCGACCTGCCGCGATTCGTCGCACGGCAGCCGATCGATGGAGCCGTCGTACCGATCGCATGGGGGGCGAACCGGACCGATCAGGGCGTCAGCCGCGTGCAGTCTTTTGCGAGCTGCTGGCCGATCGACCGTTGGAAGTCTTCCAGTGCACAGGCTCCGGTGCTATCCGAGCCATCACACTGTGACAGCCGCAGCGCGTCGCCACTCGACGGCATCCATGCCGGGGCGGTCGCCCGCTTCGCGTGCGATGGCGCGGCCGCGCGCGGATCGATTGCATTGACGCGGACGTAATAGTGATTGTCCGACGGGTTGCGCCAGAGCGAGAACAACCACTGTGCCGGTTGGTCCGCGCGACGGCCGGGGCGCCGCGCCGCCATCCCGTCGAGTAGCGTGGTGACGGCATCGAACATGGGGCCATCACCGGTGATCCAATACACGCGGCTATCGGTGCTGGCGTGCGTCCAGGGCACGGTGACACCGAAACGTTGTTGCGTCAGGGCGCCCAGAACCTGACGCATGGCCAGCGTCGCGCGGCGGGATGTCAAGTAAGGCGACGCCCGCAACAAAGCGCCCTGATCGGCGTTCGCATATTCCAGCAAGGCGTCGGTCGACTTCTTGCCCTGAATCTGGCGCGCGAGCGGGCCGCTGCGCACATCGCGACGGAGCCGGTTGGGGTCGAGCACGCAGGCGCGACTGCCGATGCTGTCGAAAAGCGGGTCGGGGCGTCCCAGATCCGTCTGCCGATGGACCGCAACGCCGCATCCAGCCGCCATCGCATCGGCTGCGCGTCGGGCGCTATCGCCCGCGCGCGTCGACAGGTCGGCGTACATATAGACTTGGTTCGGCGCCGGGCAGCCGCGCAGTGGCAGCAACTGCTGCGTGCCGAGCCACTGCGTTTCCATGCGCGCCAGGGACGGGCCGGCATCGGGGCGCGTCATCGCGACGACGGACTGCAATTGCCAGCCGTTTGCATCGCCGGCAACGGTCGGGACCGCGTCGCTGCCCGACGTGTTGCCACCCTGGGACCGAACACGCGTCGGCCCGGTGGCGAGTGCCAGGGCCAATCGCATCGTTTCGGGATCGATCGTGCGCACGCGTGGGGCCGGTGGCGTCGTGCTCACCGTCTGGTAGCTGGGCGACATGGGGTTCTGCGCCGCTTCGTTGTCGACGGCCGTGCCGGCCGCGACGTTCGCGACGCGGCTGTCGGCACCGCTGTTGACCACACGCAGATCCGATGGAACCGGCCGCATATCCACCGGGGCGCTGGCTGCCGACGCGGCATTATCCGGGACGGCGGTAGTGGGGCGGGTGCCGGGATCGATCGCAGCGAGGGTGCTGGCCAGCGTCGTTCCCGATGTCTTGCTGGCCGGCCTCGATGCCTGGTCGGGGAGCAGCGCGCAGGCGCCGACGCTCACGCCCAGCGCCACAGCGAGGCCGATCGTGCCGACGCAGCGTGCGAACCGCAGCTCGCACGATGTCCGATCGATTGTCGCCTTGTTCGGGCTCCGAGCGACTTGCTTTGTTCTGATCCTGTCCCGCGCCGCCATATGGCTCCTTATCACCCGCGTATGCCGCGCCAGCGCGGAGCCGCCACCGATGGGCGGGCCTCCTTGTTTCTCGTTGCGCGACATCACATCAATCGTCGCGCTATTTTCCTGAAAGCGATGCGGAACAACAAGCGCTGTTTGACGGTGCGTGTCGGGCGATCGATCGCCTGCAGTACGTGACGAGCGGCGCTGCGCGCGTGACGCTGCCTCGTTACAATAAAGCAGCGGGTACGCGCTACAGGTACTCCGAAGCATTCGTGTCGTCACCGGACGGGACGTAGTCAATCGGCGAAAAACACGATGATGTTGTCAAATTGGGAAATGATTGGCCGACTCTTGGGCGCGGCCGTTTTGGGTGCGGCGATCGGTTTCGAGCGCGAGCGTTTGTCGTGGGCGGCGGGACTTCGCACGCATATGCTGGTGAGCGTCGGCAGTTGCCTGATGATCCTGGTGTCGGCCTACGGCTTCCAAAACATCATGCAGTCCGATCACGTCGTGCTCGACCCGTCCCGCATTGCGGCGCAGGTGGTATCGGGGATCGGCTTTCTGGGGGCCGGCTCGATCATTCTGCGCAATGAGGTGGTTCGCGGGCTGACCACGGCGGCGAGTGTCTGGGCCGTTGCGGGCGTCGGTCTTGCGATGGGCGGGGGCATGTATGTTCCTGCCACTGCGGCAACGGTCATCCTCTTGGTGATCCTGGCGGGCGTCAAACCGTTGGAAGAACGGTACCGCGCGAATTGGCAGTCGCATCATATTTTGGTCACGGCGGAACGCGGCGTGTTGACCCTGCACGTCTTGCATGACGTATTGGGCGCGGAAGCCAGCCGCGTGCGGCAGTTCGTCGTCGAGCGGCATGAAGAGGACGACGACCTCGATCAGGTGCGTATCACGTTCTCGCGCGTGACCACCGGGCAGTATCGCAAGGCGGTAGAGGCATTGCGGCGCTTGCCGGGTGTCACGATCCGCGATTGATTCTCGACCGATCCCCGACTGATCCGACGCGTCGGCGCCGCGATGACGGGGGCACGCCGCGGCTAGAGGCGGTAGCAGAGGCGTCCTGCGGGCAAGCGGCGTGTGCTCAACCGGCTGGCTCGACGAACACGTACTCGCCCTTGATGCGTTTGGGACCGAGGAAATCGAAATCGGGGAAAAGCCGTTTGCGGACGAACAAGAGGTAGGCGATCAGCGCGAACGAGATCGCCAGCCCCGCAATCACGGCGACCGGGTCGGCAGCGATCCCCAGCAAGCCGCGTCCGCATTGCACGATTCCGAGATATATATAGACGTTGTAACAGCTTGCCTTGTCCTTCGTAAAACCCCAGACGAAGGCACCGCCGATGGAACCGACGATCAACACCATGATGATGGTGAAGGCGGCAGGCAGCGTCAATCCGAGCGCGAAGACGATCAATAGGGCAACGACGAGCTGAATGTAGGCCAGCGCGATGACGGCGATACGGTGGCCGCCGCTTGCCTCGCGTAATCGCGGATCAAGATGTGATGCGATCACATACGCCACGGTCTTCGGTTTTCCGCCTTCGCCCGTCAGTGTCTCGAAAACCTGCTGCTTAGCGACTCCCTCGTTCAGCATCGCGTTCGCGCGTGCCGTTATTTCTTTTCTTTTCATCACTGACGTATCGATGTCTGCATCCGACGCTTTCACATGGCGTAAAAGCGCTGCTGATCTCCCTTGCCGGCAATGGTGGGAGGCGGGTTTTCAAGCGAAACCGGTTCATTTGGATTCGACTGGGTCAGATCTGTCCAGTTGAAAGACGAAATAATGATATCGATCGCGCTCGATGCGAAGCGGCGCAAAGTCGGTCATTCAATCGCCGACTTTGCGATATTGAATCGCTTCGGCGACATGATGGATCAACAGCAGATCGCTGTTGTCGAGATCCGCGATCGTTCGGGCCAGACGCAGCACGCGATGATGCCCGCGCGCAGACCAATTGAAACGCTGCATCGCGCGCACGAGCAGGTCCTGCGATCCGGCGTCGAGTCCGCAGTGCCGCGCCATCTGGCGGCTGTCCAGCATGGCATTGGGGCAGTTCTGTCGGGCGATCTGGCGCGCTCGAGCCGACCGCACCCGTGCGCGTACTTCCGCGCTGCATTCTCCGCGGGCCGGCATGCGCGAATGTTGCATGACGGTGTCGGCGGCGCTGCCCGAGGGATCGTCGCGCGGTGTCAGGCGCGTTGCGTTCGAACCGTCGACGTCGCTTGCCCGGCCCTGCCGTCGGCCTCGGCTTTGGCCCGACGATCGGCCCGTCGGCTTTGCCCGCTCCGCTGCCACGCTGCCCGACATCAGCTCGATCGGCGTGAGCGCCGCTAAGGTCAGTCGCATGTCGATACGATCGAGCAGCGGGCCGGATACCCGCGCTTGATATCGTTGCACGACCGCTTCGGTGCAGCGGCAGCGTCCGGAGGGATCTCCCGCATAGCCGCAGGGGCAGGGGTTCATCGCCGATACCAACTGGCAGGCAGCAGGGAAGTGGGCCTGATTGCCCGCGCGGCTGATCGTGATATGCCCGGTTTCGAGCGGCTCTCGCAACATGTCGAGCGTGCGTCGATCGAACTCGGTCAGTTCGTCGAGGAACAGCACGCCGTTATGCGCCAGCGACACTTCGCCGGGGCGCGGTGGATTGCCCCCGCCGACTAATGCGGCGGCGCTGGCCGAGTGATGCGGTGCGCGGAAAGGGCGTCGGCGCCAGAGCGCCGGATCGAAGCGTGCGGCAGTGCTCAATAAAGAGGCGGATGACAAGGCTTCGGCGTCGGACATCGGTGGCAGGATACCGGCTAGACGTGCGGCCAACATCGATTTGCCGGCGCCGGGTGGTCCGACCATCAGGATGTGATGACCGCCCGCGGCAGCCACTTCGAGCGCGCGGCGGGCCGCCGCCTGGCCGATTACGTCGGCAAGGTCTGGAAAACCGTCTGCATCGCGCGCAAACGCCGCGTCCTCTGCCTGCTGGCCGATTGCGACAGGCTCGCGGTCCGGCGTGTCCGCGTCGTCCTGGTCGCCCTGGCCGACAGCGTGCGGGTCGCTCGGCGCGCCTGCGGGCGGGCCCATGGCAAGCGCGCCGGTGTGGCGCGTGCCCCGCGGCCCGGATTGCGTCGCGACGGTGGTGCGGGCGATCTGTGCGCCGCGCTCGCCGCGTAGATGGGCGCAAAGCGTCGGTAGATCGCACGCGCCGTAGACGAGGCTGCCCGGTACGTAGGCGGCCTCCTTGGCATTCGCGAGAGGAAGATAGAGCGGCGTGGCCGTGTGCATGGGTACGCTGTCGCCGGCGTCGCCGGCGTCGCCGGCCGCCGTGGCGCGGGGGGCGGATGGGGAAGCCCCGTGCCCGTCGTCATCGATGCGCACGGTGCTGCAGCTCAGCGCGAAGGCGCCGCGAATTTCCCGCAGTTCGCCGTTCAGCGACAGTTCGCCGACGAACACCGCGTCCCGTAGCGCGTGCTCCGGCAACTGTGCGCTGGCGACGAGAATGCCGAGCGCGATAGGAAGGTCGAAACCGCCTGAGGCCTTCGGCAGATCCGCCGGTGCGAGGTTCACCGTGATCCGTCGGGGCGGAAAGGTGAAGCCGCAGTGGTGCAACGCCGCGCGCACGCGCTCGCGGCTCTCACGCACCTCCGCATCCGGCAATCCGACGATCGCGCATCCCGGCAGGCCATTCGCCAGATGGACTTCGACGGTGACCGGCAATGCCATACCGATCGTCAAGGTGCGGCTATGAACGACGGCAATGGTCATTGTATGGCGCCTTTAATGAGAAACAGCGGGGGCGCCGGACATCGACATCAGCGCGGGACGGCGCCGGGTGTCGCGTCGTTGGGCTTCGTGGCCTGCTCCAGCAAGGCGACGCGCCGTTCCAGCTCTTCCAGCCGCTGGCGGGTGCGCGCCAGTACCTGTGCCTGCGTGTCGAAATCCTCGCGGGTCACGATGTCAAGCTTCGCAAAGCCCTGCGCCAATACCGCCTTCACATTGCGCTCGACGTCTTTTGCCGGCGACTGTCGCAATAGCTCGCCAATCTTCTCTTGAGCGTCTTTCAGAAAAGCTTCCGGTTTCATAATCATCCTTGTTTGCACTATTTCGGTGCGGTAGGTCAAGCGTGGCAAAAAAGCACCAATAAAGTGCGCACCAAAATGGAATTCACCCGTGGTATTTTACGTCTGATCCACGTGGGGAAGCGTATTTCGGCACGAGCCGCCATACCGTCACGAATGCACTCTAGCATGAACCAAACGTGGATTTGTCAGGGATGAAAGGGGTTTGGCCGTTCGGACAGCATCGAATTTGCACGCTTTCACGTCACCCATCGGACTGAGTCGGTCAAAATTTCGTGCGCATGGCATAAGGCTTGCCTAGGGGTGGACCGGTCCTGCAATAAGCAATCCGAAAACCACCGACGCAGACAATGCATTGGCGGAAAAATCGGGACCGTGAGAGCACCGCAAAGCCTATGCGCTTCATCGCGCTTTTGACTAGGCGGTTGCTTGTCACTGAGCGAGGAGCCGATTACTAGGAGCATGCGATGAAACTCATTACAGCAATCATCAAGCCGTTCAAGCTCGACGAAGCGCGCGAATCGCTGTCGGCGCTCGGCGTCTCCGGGATTACTGTCACGGAGGTCAAGGGTTTCGGGCGACAAAAGGGGCACACCGAGCTGTATCGCGGCGCGGAATATGTGGTGGACTTTCTGCCGAAAGTGAAGATCGAGGCGGCGGTAGCCGACGACCTCGTAGATCAGGCGATCGAAGCGCTGGAGCGCTCCGCTCGTACCGGCAAGATTGGCGACGGCAAGATTTTCGTCACGCCAATCGAGCAGGTGATTCGGATTCGGACCGGGGAAACGGGCGCTGACGCGCTGTGAGTGAGACATAGAGGGAAAAGCAAATGCGTAAATTCTTGTTGGGCATCCTGATGGCGGGGTCGCTGCTTGGGGCAGCAGTGGCGCCGGCCGTAGCGCAGGATGCGGCATCCGCAGCATCGGCACCGTCGGCGGCAACCACCACGGCCGCTCCGGCCTCGACCCCATCGGCAGCGCCCGATGCGGGATCCGGCACGCCGGCAGCGGCAGCAGCATCGGGCGCTTCGGCTCCGGCGGCGGCTGCTCCGGCCGCACCGACCGAGCCGTTCTCCGTGGATGCATCGAAGATTTCGGGCGGTGACACGGCCTGGATGTTGACCTCGACCGCGCTCGTGCTGTTCATGACGATCCCGGGTCTGGCACTGTTCTATGGCGGCATGGTCCGCAAGAAGAACGTGCTGGCGACGATGATGCAGAGCTTCGCGATCTGCTGTGCGATTACGATCGTCTGGATGGTGCTGGGCTATACGCTGGCGTTCACGCCGGGTAGCGGCTTCCTCGGCAACTTCTCGCGCGCCTTCCTGAGCGGCATGACGTACGCCAAGTCGGCGGACGGTTCGACGGTTACGGAAACGGTCAGCCACCTGGCCCCGACGATTCCGGAATCCGTCTACATGATGTTCCAGATGACGTTCGCGATCATCACGCCGGCGCTGATCACCGGTGCGTTCGCCGATCGGATGAAGTTCTCGGCGATGCTGGTGTTCTCGGTGCTGTGGTCGGTTATCGTCTACGCGCCGCTGGCACACATGGTCTGGGAACCGACGGGTTGGCTGGCTGCATCCGGCGTGCTCGACTTCGCCGGCGGTACCGTGGTGCACATCAATGCCGGTATCGCCGGTTTGGTGGCGGCACTGGTGCTGGGCAAGCGGATCGGCTATCAGCGTGAAATCATGGCACCGCATAACCTGGTGCTGACGCTGGTCGGTGCGGCCATGCTGTGGGTGGGCTGGTTCGGCTTCAACGCAGGTTCGGCAGTGGCAGCGGATGGCCGTGCCGGTATGGCCATGGCGACGACGCAGATCGCGACGGCCGCAGCAGCATTGGCCTGGATCTTCGCCGAGTGGATTTCGCACGGTAAGCCTTCGGCACTGGGTCTGGCGTCGGGTGCTGTCGCCGGTCTGGTCGCCATCACGCCGGCCGCTGGCTTCGTCAATCCGACGGGCGCGCTGATCATCGGTCTGGTTGCGGGTGTCGTCTGCTTCTGGGGCTCGACCTGGTTGAAGAACAAGATGGGCTGGGACGACTCGCTGGATGCGTTCGGCGTGCACGGTATCGGCGGCATCATCGGTGCGGTCTTGACGGGCGTGTTTGTTCAGCCGTCGATCGGCGGCCTGGACGGCAACGTCCTGACGCAGATCAAGGGCGTCGTCACGACGCTGGTCTACAGCGGTGTGCTGACCTTTGTCCTGCTGAAGATCGTCGATGTGATCATCGGGCTGCGCGTCACGGAAGACGAAGAGCGCGAAGGTCTGGATGTCTCGCTGCACGGCGAACACGTGGAATAAGGTGGGTGTCGACATCGGGCGGGTGCCGCAAGCGCGCACCGATGCCCGATGTCATGCCGATCGGGAAGACCCGCCGCAAGGCGGGTCTTTTCATTGGGGCGTCGAAACCGCGATCGACAGGCCATGGTGTACCGGAAACCGTGATCGGTGGGACGGAGACGGTTCCGATAAGACATGCCTTGAAATATGCCGTTGAAGCCCCATATGTAAGCGCGTCACGCCACTTTGTCCGCATCGCTCGACGCAATAACCGAGTGGCGGCCAGGGTGGCCCGCCGATCACGGTAGCGATATGTGTCGGCGGTTCAAGCACTTATCGCATATCGGCCCGCGCGCCAAAGGCAAATTCAGAATTGGCCCGATTTTTGCGCTACGATGATCCCGCCGTACGCCGGGAAGCCCGGACCGTGGGCCTCGCACACGGTGGCGCTGCAGCGCCATTCTGCTGTTTGCTGCCCGGATGTCGGTGGGAAGAATTCGACCGATCGGGGGTCGCGTCTCTTCGGTGGAAGGTGGTTTTTGACCGTCGATCCACTACAAAAGCATACAATCCCCCAAATTAACCGCCCGCGAGATATTAATGGTTCCGCATCTTGTTACCGCGCTGAACGGTCCCTTGCTCGAATTGGAACGTAAGATCCTCGATGCCACGCCGGCTATCGAGCGCTGGTTCCGCCTCGAGTGGCAGGAGCACACGCCGCCGTTCTATTGCTCGGTGGACTTGCGCAACGCCGGCTTCAAACTGGCTCCGGTGGACGCCAACCTTTTTCCGGGTGGCTTCAATAATCTGCCGCCCGAGATGATTCCGCTGGCCGTTCAGGCCGCGATGGCCGCGATCGAGAAGATCTGCCCGGACGCCAAGAATCTGCTGCTGATTCCGGAAGGCGGCCATCACAGTCGCGCCTATCTCGAAAACCTTGCGCAGTTGTCGTCGATCATGCGGCAGGCGGGCTTGAATGTCCGCATCGGCTCGCTCGACGACGATCTGATGGATCCGATGACGGTCACTTTGCCGGACGGGCAGACGCTGGTGTTCGAGCCGGTACAGCGCATGCCGCGCCGTCTGGGCATGCAGAATTTCGACCCTTGCTCGATTCTGCTGAACAACGACCTGTCGGGCGGGATCCCGCGTGTTCTCGAAAATCTGAACGAGCAGTACTTGTTGCCGCCGTTGCACGCCGGTTGGGCCGTGCGCCGCAAGTCGAACCATTTCGCTTGCTACGACGACGTGGTCAAGCGCTTCGCGAAAGTCGTCGATGTGGACCCGTGGATGCTCAATCCGTATTTCGCGAAGGTCGGCGACGTGGATTTCCAGGAGCGGATCGGGGAAGAACGCCTTGCGGATGCGATCGATGCCGTCTTGAAGAAGGTCGCGAAGAAATACCGCGAATACGGCATCGGCGAGAAGCCCTATGTGGTCGTCAAGGCCGCGGCAGGAACCGACGGCAATGGCGTGATGACGGTCCACGATGCGTCCGAAGTGGCTGCCCTAAGCAAGCGCGAGCGCAATAAGATGGCAACCGGCAAGGAAGGCATCGCGGTCCATGACGTGATTGTCCAGGAAGGCGTACCGACGTTCGAACGCGTCAAGGATGCCGTCGCCGAGCCGGTGGTCTATATGATCGACCGCTATGTGGTGGGCGGTTTCTACCGTGTGCATCAAAACCGCGAGCGCGACGAGAATCTGAACGCGCCGGGCATGCAGTATGTGCCGCTGTCGTTCGAGAGCGCCGCGATGCCGGATCCGCACGCCGCGTCGGCCGCCCCGCCGAACCGGTTCTACTTGTACGGGGTCGTGGCGCGCTTGTCGCTGTTGGCGGCCTCCATCGAACTCGAAAAAACCGATCCGGAAGCCATTCAGGTCTGACCTATGAAAATCCTGTTCATCGCCGATCCGCTGGAACAATTCAAGATCTACAAGGACTCGACGTACACGATGATGGTCGAGGCGCACCGCCGCGGTCACACGGTGTTCGCCTGCGAGGCCCAGACACTCGCGCTGGAAGGCGGCGTGGTATCCAGTGTGTCGAGTCAGATCGATATCGTCGGCGAAGAGCAGGCGCACTGGTTCGCGCGCCAACCGGCGCAACTGCGTGCGCTGACGGACTTCGACGCCATTCTGATGCGAAAGGACCCGCCGTTCGACATGGAATATGTCACGGCCACCTGGTTGCTCGAAATTGCCGAGCGGGCCGGGGCGCGGGTGTTCAACAAGGCGCGGGCGATTCGCGACCACTCGGAAAAGCTCGCCATCGCCGAATTCTCGCAATTCACCGCGCCGACGCTGGTCAGCCGTAATGCCGCGCAGCTGCGCGCGTTTCACGCGACCCATCGCGACGTGATCCTGAAGCCGCTCGATGGCATGGGCGGTACCGGCATCTTCCGCGTCCGTGAGGACGAGCTGAATCTGGGCGCGATCATCGAGACGCTTAGCGATAACGGCGCGCGTACCATCATGGCGCAGCGCTACATTCCGGAGATCAAGCAGGGCGACAAGCGCATCCTGCTGATCGGCGGCAAGCCCGTGCCGTTCGCGCTGGCGCGCATTCCGCAGGGCACCGAGGTACGCGGCAATCTGGCTGCGGGCGGCGTCGGCCGGGCGCAACCCTTGTCCGCGCGCGATCGGGAGATTGCCGAAACGCTGGCGCCGGTCCTGTATCCGCGCGGGCTGCTGCTTGTGGGACTGGACGTCATTGGCGAGTGCCTGACCGAGGTCAATGTCACCAGTCCCACCTGTTTCCGCGAAATCATGGATCAGGCCGGCTGCGACGTCGCGGCGCTGTTCATCGACGCGCTGGAGACGGCAGCCGCCTGAGTTTGCGCGCACCGAGTAAAAATACGGGATTGCTTTAGGGCCACACTTTGATGACAGAAGCGTCATTGTGCGGCGCACTCTTGGCGTCGAACTGTTACAATCCATTTAAAACCCGACGATTTTCCAACAATCCGGTTGCAATCGTCGTGTTTGCGCGCGTGTAACGTACCAGGGTCGGTACGGACGTCGCGGGGCGCAACAACAGCTGGACGGGCACGCGGCGTATCGCGTGCTACCGAAACCAGCGGTGACCGGCACAGACCGGCACCTTCCCCGATGTCCGCAGCGATGGCGCGCCTGGCAAACTCGAGCCCTCATGGGGCTGGATAAAAATGGCCGGTATCTTGATTGTTGCTCACGCCCCGCTGGCAAGCGCGCTGCGGGATTGTCTGAAACATATCTATTGCGGATTGCCTGCGCGCATTGGTGCGATCGACGTATTGCCCGATAGCGACCCTGCCGCCGTGGAAGATGTCGCGCGCGCGGAAATCGAGCGCTTGAAAGACAGCAATGGTGCGCTGGTCTTTTCCGATTTGTACGGCGCGACGCCGGCGAATATCGCTGGCCGTCTGGCGACGATCCCCAATGTCCGGGTGCTGGCGGGTGTAAATCTGCCGATGCTGTTGCGTGCGATCTGCTACCGCAGCACGTCTCTGGACTTGCTTGTCGAGAAGACATTGGCGGGTGGGACCAACGGTATCCAGGCCGTCACGCCGCAGTCGGCGCCCTACGTTTTCCCGGTTCCACCGGTCACCTGTCCGTCCGAGCACCATGCTGCGCGAAGAAATCACCATCATCAATAAACTCGGGCTGCATGCGAGAGCATCGGCTAAACTGACGCAGTTGGCAGGCAAATTCGCCTGCGAGATCTGGATGTCGCGCAATGGACGCCGGATCAATGCCAAGAGCATCATGGGCGTGATGATGCTGGCTGCGGGTATCGGCAGTACGGTGTTGGTTGAAACCGAGGGTGCCGATGAAACCGAGGCCATGACGGCTCTGAAGGCGCTGATCGCCGATAAGTTCGGCGAAGGTCAGTAAGCGTTTTCTTTCGTCTCCCTTCACCCCCTTTCGTTTCGTCCTGCGCGTTGGTTGCGGCATCCAACCTATTCGACCTCATTTGTCGGGAGCGCGCGCGTGTCTTTCACTCTGCATGGGATTCCGGTTTCCAAGGGAATCGCGATCGGCCGCGCCTGCCTGATTGGATCGGCAGCGATAGACGTCGATCACTATCTGGTCGAACCAGGTGATGTCGAAGCGGAAGTGCTGCGTTTTCGCGCGGCGCAGGATGCGGTGGGCGAAGAGCTGGAAGTCTTGCGCGCCGAATTGCCGCCCGATGCACCGGGCGAGATGGATGCCTTCCTCAATGTCCACGGCTTGCTGCTGCGCGACGCCATGCTCGGCGATGCCACTGTCGAGCTGATCCGCACCCGCCGCTATAACGCCGAATGGGCGTTGACCGAACAACTTGCCAGCCTGATTCGCCATTTCGACGAAATGGACGACCCGTATTTGCGCGAGCGTCGCGCGGATGTCGAGCAGGTGGTCGAGCGGGTGTTGAAGGTACTGGCGGGCCATCCTTCGGCGGCGCTGTTGGTGGCCGAGCGTACCCGCGACGGCGATATGGAGATGATCGTCGTGGCGCACGACATCGCCCCGGCCGACATGCTCCAATTCAAGACGCAACGATTTGGCGGCTTCGTCACGGACCTGGGCGGCCGCACCTCGCATACGGCCATCGTCGCGCGGAGCTTTGGTATCCCGGCGGCAGTGGGCATGCAGCAGGCCAGCACCCTGATTCGGATGGACGACGTGATCATCGTCGACGGAGAGCGGGGCGTCGTCATCGTGTCGCCCCCGGAAACGGTACTCGAAGAATATCGCTACCGGCAAAGCGAGCGGGCGCTGGAACAGCGCAAGTTGCAATTGCTGCGCTCGGCCACGACGCAGACGCTCGACGGCACGCGCGTGCATCTGCATGCCAATATCGAATTGCCCGAAGACGGCGTGGCGGCCTGCGCCGCCGGAGCCACCGGTGTCGGCCTTTTCCGCACCGAGTTTCTTTTCATGAATCGGCGCGGTACCTTGCCGGATGAAGACGAGCAACTCTCGCAGTATCGGCGCGCGATCGAAGCAATGAACGGCTTGCCGGTGACGATTCGGACGATCGACGTCGGCGCCGACAAACCGTTGGATTCCCGGCCGAGCGATGGTTTCGAAGCGGAAATGAATCCGGCGCTCGGCCTTCGCGCCATCCGTTGGTGCCTGTCCGAGCCGCAGATGTTCCTGACGCAGTTGCGGGCGATCCTGCGTGCATCCGCGTTCGGGTCGGTACGGATTCTGATCCCGATGTTGGCGCATGCCAGTGAAATGGACCAGACGCTGGCGCTAATCGATGAAGCGAAGTCGCAGTGCGACGCGGCCGGCATCAAATACGATCCGAACGTGCCGATTGGCGCCATGATCGAGATTCCGGCGGCCGTATTGGCACTGCCGCTTTTCTTGAAGCGCTTCGACTTCCTGTCAATCGGAACGAATGATCTGATTCAATACACGCTCGCGATCGATCGTGCCGACAACGCCGTCGCAGCCTTGTTCGATCCGCTGCACCCGGCCGTGCTGAGGTTGCTGAGCATGACGATCAGCGAGGCAACGCGGGCGCGGATTCCGGTGGCGGTCTGTGGCGAGATGGCAGGCGATCCCGCCATGACGCGGCTGTTGCTGGGCATGGGCTTGCGCGAATTCTCGATGCACCCCAGTCAGTTGCTGGTGGTGAAGCGGGAGGTCTTGCGCGCGGATTTGGAAAAGCTGGAGAAATGCGTCGCCGACCTGACGGCGATGGTCGAGCCGAACGAAATCAGTGCCGCCGTAAAACGCCTCGCGGTCGCGTAGCGCGCTTCCACGGCGCGCTACGCGACGACGGGTGCGCGTTTAGCGTCGTTCCGTCGTCTTGTCGCGGCAGACCGGGCAATCCGGCTGCCGCGCGATCTTGAATTCATTCCAACGCATCCGCAGACTGTCCAGCATCAACAGCCTGCCGGAAAGCGTCTCCCCCATGCCCCCAGAGATCACCTTCAGCGCCTCCGCGGCCTGAATCGCGCCGATGATGCCGACGGTCGGCGAAAACACGCCCATCGTTGCGCAGGACACTTCCTCCGGTGCCGGTTCCGGTGGGAACACGCAGGCATAGCAGGGCGCGTCGTCGCGGCGCAGATCGAAGGTGCTGACCTGGCCGTCGAAGCGCAGTGCGGCGCCCGAGACGAGCGGCACGCCATGCGCCACGCACGCGCGGTTGATCGATTGGCGAATGCTGAAATGATCGGTGCAGTCGAGCACCACGTCGGCCAGGGGCACCTCACGCGCCAGAAGGGCATCGTCGGCATGGGTGCGAATCGCGCGGAAGCGCACGTCGGCATTGAGGCGGGCCGAGGATTCGGCCAAGGAATCGACCTTGGCCTGGCCCACGCCGTCGGTGGTGTGCGCGATCTGGCGCTGGAGATTGGTCAAATCGACGTTGTCGCCGTCGATGACTGTCAGTTGTGCAACCCCGGCAGCCACTAGATACAGCGCCGCCGGACATCCGAGACCACCCGCGCCGATGATCAGCACGCGGGCTTTGTTCACCGCTTCCTGGACTTCGATACCCCATTCGTCCAGGAGGATGTGCCGCGAATATCGCAGCAACTGCGCGTCGTTCATTTAGCGGCAGGAGCCGATGCACCCGGTACCGCCGGCAAGGCCGGCTTCGTCGTCGTGACCGGTGCCGAAGCGTCCACCGGCGGCTTTGCGGCCGACAGCGTGCGTTCCGCAGCCGACTTCGACAGCTGGACCGGCTGACCCTTGAACTTGTTCAAGGCCTGTTGCAGCATGAAGTCCGCGTTCGCGCCCGTCACCGTACCGAAATCAGGCGGTTGGCGATTGCGTTCCTTCTGGCGTTGCTCCGGCGTCAGCTTGTCGTTGCGCTCTTCCAGCTGGCGCAATTGCTCCATCCGGTCTGCTTCGCGTGCCTCGGCTTCCTTCTTTTCGTTCGGATCCTGCAGATTCGCCAAGTGGTTCGTGTAATCCACTTCACGCGTCACCAGTGCATCGTCCGGATCGCCTTCGGCAAACTGGTCGACGGTCAAGTCCGGACGAATCCCCTTGTTCTGGATCGAACGGCCGCTCGGCGTGTAGTAGTAGGCCGTCGTCAGGCGCAGGGCCGTGTCGGCGGTCAGCGGACGCACCGTTTGCACGGAGCCCTTGCCGAACGTCGTCTTACCCATCGTCAAGGCGCGGCGATGATCCTGCAGCGCACCGGCGACGATTTCCGACGCCGACGCCGAATAGGCGTTGGTCAGAACGATCATCGGCACCGTCTTGATTTCATCCGGGATGCCTTGCAGCGGATCGCTGTTCATGCCCGGCAGACGGTAGTTGTCGAACGTGTCGCGATACGCTTGCTTCGAGTCGGCAATCTGACCGTTGGTCGACACCACCAGCGAGTTGGCCGGCAGGAACGCGCCCGCGACGCCGACCGCGCTTTGCAGCAAGCCGCCACCGTTGTTACGCAGATCCAGGACCAAGCCCTTCAAGTTCGGCTGCTGACGCGCGATGTCCTTCAGCGCGGCGGCCAGATCCGGCACCGTCTTTTCCTGGAAGCTTGTGATCCGGACCCAGGCGTAACCCGGCTCTTCGATCTTGTACTTGACGCTCTTCACGACGATTTCCGCGCGGGTGACCGTCAACGGGAAGGTCCGTTGGTCGGACTTGCGGAAGATCGTCAGCGTGACCTTCGAACCCGGCGCACCGCGCATCCGCTTGACCGACTGGTCGAGCGTCATGCCGCGTACCGGCGTGTCGTCGATTCGGGTGATCAGGTCGCCCGGGCGGATGCCGGCCTTGGCTGCAGGCGTGTCCTCGATCGGCGAAATCACCTTGATCAAGCCGTCTTCCGACGAAATCTCGATACCCAGGCCCGCAAAGCGGCCCTGCGTCTGTTCCTGCAATTCCTGGTAGTCGGTCTTATCCAGATACGACGAATGCGGGTCCAGGCTGGAAACCATGCCCTTGATGGCGGCGGTCAGCAGCTTCTTGTCGTCGACCGGTTCGACATATTCGTGCTTGATTTGACCGAAGACTTCCGCAAGGAGACGGAGTTGGTCCAGCGGCAACGGCGCTACCGCAGCGGCGGCCGTGGTGTTCGCATTGGTCTGGGCGGCTGCAGAAATCTGCAGCGTGGCCAGCACGCCGGTCGTCAGGCCGGCGACGATCAATACCAGGTGCTTCAGGTGTTTGCGCATAACGAGGTGGGGATGAACGGATTGGTCCGCGTGCAAAACGGGCGAAAAAAGATAACGCAGGAGAACGCGCCGTTCTTGACGGGCTCACAGGCAGTATAGCGTGGTTTGAGCGCATCATTTGAACCGCCGTTCTGTGCGCAAGGCCGGTGAAAGGCCGTATTCAGGCGTGGTTCAAGTGAAACGACGGCGGGCCGCGAGCGCTGCCCACCGCCGTGCGTCCAGCGCTTACTTCGATTTACCCTGGTTCGCCACCGCGGCTTGCGCCTTGGCGATGGCATCGGCATCGCCGAGGTAATAGTGCTTGATCGGCTTCAGGTCGGCATCGAGTTCATAAACCAGCGGGATGCCGTTGGGAATGTTCACGCCGACGATTTCGTCGTCCGGAATGCTGTCTAGATACTTCACCAGCGCGCGGATCGAGTTGCCGTGCGCGGCGATCACGAGGCGCTTGCCGCCGCGCAAGGCCGGCGCGATCGACTCGTTCCAGAGCGGCATCACGCGGGCCACGGTGTCCTTCAGGCACTCGGTCAACGGCAATTGCTCGCGCGGCACCTTGGCGTAACGCGGGTCGGCTGCCCATTTGTCGGCTTCCGAGGCCTCCAGCGCCGGCGGCGGCGTGTCATAGCTACGGCGCCAGACCAGGACCTGCTCGTCGCCGTACTTTTGCGCGGTTTCGGCCTTGTTCAAGCCGGCGAGCGCGCCATA
The DNA here is from genome assembly GCF_039852015.1 of Robbsia sp. KACC 23696. Taxonomy (NCBI): domain Bacteria; kingdom Pseudomonadati; phylum Pseudomonadota; class Betaproteobacteria; order Burkholderiales; family Burkholderiaceae; genus Robbsia; species Robbsia sp. KACC 23696. Next base: position 868,432 of record NZ_CP156626.1, read on the forward strand.
ATGACGCTCGTTCAAGCGCCACGAATGCACGACGGGCAGGTACATCAGATCCATCTCGTCCTGTACATGCCACAGCGTGCGGATCGCGCGCTTCAAGACGGATGTGTAAGCGATATCAAAGGTGAAGCCCGCTTCTTTCAGCAGCACGCCGGCCTGCTTGGCTTCGGTGGCGCCTTTTTCGGTCAGGTCGACGTCGACCCAGCCGGTAAAGCGGTTTTCCTGATTCCAGGTGGATTCGCCGTGGCGAATCAAAACGAGTTTGTACATGGCGAAACGTCGGTAGTGGATAATGCGATCGGCCCAGGCGGCCCTCTGCGCCCGTCTCACGGGCCGATCCGATGGATCCGGCCGCTGAAACGAACGATTTCGGGCGCTTGATTCGCCAGGCTCTATCCCCACATTCTAGAGTGTCCAGCGCGCAACCGTACCGTCGCGCCGATGCATTTGGCTCGAAAATCCGGCGAGACTGTCTATAATGCGCGAATTCCCTTTTTCCGGCGGTCGCCTGTGAAGTTTTTTACGAACCCCTTTAACCTTGCCCTGATCGTCATCGTGCTGGTCTCCGGCGTGATGCTGCTGTGGCCCACCCTGACCCGGCGCAACCGGGGGCTGGCGTCGAGCGAAGCCATCCTGCTGATCAACCGGCGCAATGCGGTCGTGATCGACGTACGTGCCGCTGACGCTTACGCGGCAGGGCATTTGCCGCAGGCGCGCCACGTCGCTTTTGCCGAGTTGTCGGCCAAGGTGCAGCAGGTCGCCAAGAACAAGGCGACCCCCGTCATCGTCGTCTGCCAGAGCGGACAGCAATCGAACAGGGCGCTCGACACGCTGCGGCAAGCCGGTTACTCCGAAGTGCACGCGCTGGAAGGCGGCCTGGACGGTTGGAAGAAAGCAGGGTTGCCGGTGGTGGCATCGAAAGCGTGACATGCTTGTAAAGTGCCGCGCACGCGCGTCGTGGACGGTCCGTGGACCGGTGCCACGATGCGTCGCGGTGGCTGCGGCGGCGTCCGCGGCATCGAATGCATGAAGTCAGGAGCAAACGAATGAGCAACGCAGAAGACAAAGGCGCGCATCACGTCGTGATGTATAGCACCCAGGTATGTCCGTACTGCCAGATGGCGGAACGCTTGTTAAAGCAACGCGGTGTCGAGCATGTCGAGAAGATCTTGATCGACAAGGACCCGGAGCAACGCGCTGCCATGATGGAAAAGACCGGCCGACGCACGGTGCCGCAGATTTATATCGGCGACACCCATGTCGGTGGGTATGACGACCTCTCGGCGCTGGATCGCGCGGGCGGTCTGATGCCGCTGCTGGCTGGCGCGGTGACGGGCGGCTGAGCAACGCGGCCGCCGTGCGACGCGGGTCGAGTCGGCCCGCGTCGACGCGCCGCGGATCGCGCGCCGGGTAAACTGCGCGCCGTCCCTCGGCCCGATGCCCCTTGATGCTGGGCATGCGCGCGATAAGACGCGCGACATGCTAGCGTATTGCACCGGCGATATGATCCGCATTTCGCCGGTTTATTTTCTGAGATTATCGATGAGCGACAGCGACCAAAACGATCAGCCTTTCTTCAATATCCAGCGTATCTATCTGAAGGATATGTCCCTGGAACAGCCCAATTCCCCGCAAATTTTCCTGGAACAGGAAATGCCGCAGTTGGACGTGGAAGTGGCGGTCGGTTCTGTGAAGCTGCAGGACAACGTCTTCGAAGCCACTGTGACGGGTACCGTGAAGGCCAAGATCGGTGAAAAGGTCGCATTCCTGGTGGAAGCCACCCAGGCAGGCATCTTCGATATTCGCAATCTGCCGGCCGACCAGCTGGATCCGGTCTGCCATATCGCTTGCCCGCAGATCCTGTTTCCCTACCTGCGCTCGAATATCGCCGATGCCGTGACGCGTGCGGGCTTCCCGCCGATCCATCTGGCTGAAATCAACTTCCAGATGCTGTACGAGCAGCAGCGCCAGCAACAAGTGGGCGGCCCGGACAGCGACATCACCGTCGCTCAGAGCGCCCCGCAGACGCACTGAGCGTCCGCATGAAAATCGCAGTATTGGGCGCCGGCGCATGGGGTACCGCGGTGGCCGCTCATCTCGCCCGACGCCACGACGTGGTGCTCTGGGCGCGTGATCCACATCTGGTCGACCGGCTTCGGGCGACCGGTGTGAACGACGCCTACCTTCCCGCTTGCCCGCTTCCCCCCGCACTGCGTTACAGCGCCGATCTGGACGAGGCGGTCGCGCACGGCACGCCTGGCGCTGCCGCTGGCACGCTTCCTACCTTGTTGATTCTGGCGACGCCGGTTGCGGGCCTTCGCCCCATGTTGTCGCGTCTCAGCGGGCTCGACGGCGCGGGCGCGGCGATGTTGTCGCCCGGATCGACGCTGGCTTGGTTGTGCAAGGGCTTCGAGGCGGGTTCGGGGAAATTGCCGCACCAGGTGGCTGTCGAGGTGTTCGACGCCGCCTATTCCGGTGAAAGAGACAGCGGCGTCGAGGGGGCGCCTGAGGCGAGACCGGGCTGCGGCGTGTTGACCGGTCCGAGTTTCGCGAAGGAAGTCGCACTCGGGCTGCCGGTGGCGCTGACCGCGGCCAGTATCGATCCGGCGTGCCAGCAACGGATTCGCGATGCTTGTCATCACGACGGCATGCGCATCTATACCAGCGACGATCTGCCTGGCGTGGAAGTCGGCGGGGCGGTCAAGAACGTCATGGCGATCGCAACCGGGATTGCCGATGGGCTGGGGTTGGGTCTGAATGCGCGTGCGGCCTTGGTCACGCGGGGCTTGGCCGAAATCACCCGGCTCGGCATCGCGCTGGGCGCACGGGCGGAGACGTTCACGGGTCTATCTGGTGTAGGGGATCTGATCCTGACGGCGACCGGCGATCTCTCGCGCAATCGCAAGGTCGGAATGCAGTTGGCCGGCGGCCAATCGCTCGCATCGATTCTTGCGGCCTTGGGCCATGTTGCCGAAGGCGTCGCCTGCGCACAGGCGGTCGATGCACTGGCGCATGCGCGGGGCGTGGATATGCCGATTACGCGCGCCGTGTGCGGTGTGCTATTCGATGGTCAGTCGCCGCGCGATGCGGTGGCGATGCTGTTGCAGCGCGACGCCAAGGCCGAATAGGTCTTTCGCCTTGCCATCGGGCGCGCGCCTCACGGGCGCGCGTCTTTCTCAAACCCCGCCTTCGTATCCCGCCTGACGCCATGCCTCGAAGACCGTGACGGCAACGGCATTCGACAGGTTCAGGCTGCGGTTGTTCGGCTGCATCGGCAGGCGCAGCCGATGCGCGGTATCGAAGCCCGCGAGAAAGGCATCCGAGAGGCCGCGCGTTTCAGGACCGAACACAAACCAGTCACCGGGATGCAAGGCCTGTCCGGCGAAGCCGGTCGCGCCCTTCGTCGTGAAGGCGAACAGTCGCGCGGGATCGGGCCGCATCGTTTCCAGGAAGGCGTCCCAGGAGCGGTGCACCTGCATCTTGGCGTATTCGTGATAATCGAGTCCGGCACGCCGCAATTTGGCATCTTCCAACGGAAATCCCAGCGGTTCGATCAGATGCAGATTGGCGCCGGTATTGGCGCACAGGCGGATGACATTGCCCGTATTGGGCGGTATTTCCGGTTCGACCAGAACGACGTTGAACATGGCGACGACAGCGAGTTGACTGAGTGAATCGAGAGGAGAGCGGTGCCGTGACGTACCGCTCGCACCCTCAAGCGGTACGAAAAACGACGATCGCGGTTACGCGCCGCGCGCCGTGGCGTTTCAATAAGGTGGCAATCGCATGCAACGTTGCCCCGGTCGTCATCACGTCGTCGACCACGCCGATATGCGCGCCGGCCAGCGCCGGCAAGACCCCGTCCGGGCCGATGCGATGCCGGCCGCCCTCTGCAAGCGAGAACGCTTGTTGCAGATTGCGCTGCCGAGCGCGAAGACCGAGACGGGCTTGCGCATCGGTATGCGCTCGCTGGAGCAGGCCGCTATCGGTGCGTATCGAGAGATGTTTTCCGAGGCGACGCGTTAATTCCCAGGCCTGATTGTACCCGCGCACGCTCAGTCGCTCGGCGGAAAGCGGCGCCGGGATGAGAACGTCCGGGTGGGCGTTTTTCGGCAGGCCGCCAAGTCGCGTCGCGAGTCGGGCCGCCAGATCGGAGGCGAGGCCGACTCTGCCTTGGTATTTCAAGGCGACGATCAAGGCATCGAGCGGCGCCCGGTAGTCCGCCAGCGCGAACGTCGCATCGAAGGCCGGTGGCCGCGTGCGGCAATGGCCGCAGCGGCGCAGAGGTGCGCGGGTGCCAGTGCCTTCCTCGGCGGGCGGCGATTGCAGCGATAAGCGCACCGCACATCGTTCACAGCGGGGCAGGGCGTCGTCGGCGTGCCAATAACACTGCTCGCACCGGACGCACACAGCGCCGTCCGCCCGATGTCCGCATAAAAGGCAGGCGGCCGGCAGCAGACGCTGCCACTTCGCATACGCCCAGGCCCGGAGCGCGCCGGCGCCGATGCGGTGCGCGGGGTCTTTCACGATCCACCTCTCCTGATGGGCCTTTTCCAGCCACGCCGTCATGTCGACGTATACTGCGGGCCAGTGTAGCGTCGTCCCGACGCGTCGCAAACGCCGTATCACTATGCCGAACGACTCTATTTCTCCGTCACCGGGCAGTTCCTCTCCGTCGACCCCGGTCGATCTGTCGCATGCGGCGGTGCTTTCCCACGTGCGGCGAGGGTTCGAGCGTCGCGCGGCGTCGTTCGCGGACATCAGCTTTCTGCCACGGGAAATCGCTTCCCGGATGCACGAGCGCTTGGACTACATCAAGGTGTCGCCGCTGCGGATCGTCGATGCGGGTTGTGGGCTCGGGAGCGACCTGGCGGCGCTGATGCAGCGCTATCCGATGGCGCAGACGCTCGGCGTGGATCTGGCGCATGCGATGCTGACCCGGGTCCCCGGAACGATCGACGGAACGCCGTCCGCAGGCGCCGGTTGGAAGCAGAAGCTGTCTCGCACGCTGCCGACGCCGCTGCGGCGCGCGATGGGCGAAAAAGCCGTATGGCGGGTGCAGGCCGACTACACGGACCTGCCGATCGCCGCCGGTAGCGTGGATCTGTTGTGGTCCAATCTCGCATTGCAATGGCATCCGGCGCCCGATCGTGTCTTTCCGTCGTGGCAGCGGGTTCTGGCGGTAGGGGGGCTGTTGATGTTTTCGACAGTGGGCCCCGATACGCTCGCCGAGGTGCGCGACGCCTGGTACGACGCCTATACGGCGCTCCATCCGATGGCGCTGAATCATGACCGATGGGGGCGAGCCGCCGCCGCGGGATCCGGCGTGGCGGCGGCGTCGGACTCGTCGCCCTGGGACGCACCCGCGCCGATGACGGCTGCGCCCGACATGCCGCGTGCGCCGGTGCGTGATTTCGTCGATATGCATGATTTCGGCGACATGCTGGTTGCCAGCGGCTTTGCCGAACCGGTAATGGACATGGAGCGGCTGACGATCACCTACCGTGACCCGGCATCGCTGTTGCGCGACGTCCGCGGCTGGGGCCCGGCGATCCCCGGCCCCGGCAAGCCGCCTGGCGGCGCGGCGGCCGGCGACACCGCAATCGCCGGGCTGCGGCCGCAAGGCTTGATGGGGCGTCGTTTCCACCGCGCCTGGCTTGATGCACTCGATGCGCGACGCAACGGCGACGGTGCGATCCCGCTCACATTCGAGATCGTCTATGGCCACGCCTGGAAAGCGGCGCCGAAACAAACCAACGATGGGCGCGCGATCGTTCGCATCGACGATATCGGCGGTCGGCAAGGGCGGCAGCGTCTGCGCCGCGGGCCAAACTGAGTGGCGAGACCCCGGTCGCAGCGGGCTGCTCGATCGATATTGAGACAAACAGCGTCCGTCGTATAACGGCATCGTTGCCGCTGACGCATCATATTGTTTTTGGCGGTGCGGCATTTCGCCGCGAATGGACGCCGCGTCGCGTGCGCAGCCGAAGCAAATGCGGCGATATCGCAGGAAGCGACGTTAAAATCGGTGTAAACGTTGCCTAATGCCGTATTCCACCGCGCGATCGGCACGTGCGACACGCCGCGTCGGCGCTGCACTTCGACTATTTCGGCAGGTAGACGGGACGGAACCTCGCGTGCTTGCAACAGGCTCGGTTGCTGCGCCGCCGGTCCGGCGCCTATAATGCGGCGCTTGGTCGCATGACGCCGTTTGCGCGCCGGTACGCCGTTTCGAGGATGAGGGCCCCACCAGGGCGAACGTTCCGAGACTGGATCGCGCTGCGCCGGCGCCGGTGTGACAGTGCCCGCGCCGCATTCGGCGCGTATGGTCTGGTCCCCGGTGGGAGGTGATGATGGCCGCATTTGATGTCGCGCAGTGGTTGCATGCGCTTTCCGACATTCATGTCGCGCTGATGGTGCTCTGCCTGTTGGTTTTTGCAGTGGTCTTCGTCGCGATGTTGTATTCGATCGTTCGTCTGCGCCGCGTGCGCGGACGCAGCGAGGACGGGACGAATTTCCATGGCAGCATGACCGTCGAAGTGGTCTGGCTCGTCGTGCCATTCCTGATCATGATCGGCATGGCCGTTCCGGCGACGCGTCTGGTGTTCGCCTTGTCGGCGGGTTGATCCGTGCGCGAGACCTCGCTCCTTGAAACGGCAGTGCGTATCCTGCCCAGCCGGCATCGGGAGCGCCTAGAACGATGATTTCCTTCGACCATCTTATTCAACTCGCCGCCATCGGACTGTGCATCGCACTGTTTCCGCTGTCGTACGTGTTCGTCAAGGGCGATCAGGCCAAGTTCCGCAAGCTGCTCTGGGTCACCACGTTTCTAACGCTGGACCTGGTAATGTTCGGCGGGTTTACGCGCCTGACCGATTCCGGTCTGGGCTGTCCCGACTGGCCCGGTTGCTATGGCACCGCCTCGCCCTTCAGTGCGCACCACGCGATTCATCTGGCCGCCACGGCCATGCCCACCGGGCCGGTGACGATGACGAAGGCCTGGATCGAGATGATCCATCGCTACGTGGCCATGGCATTGGGCGTGCTGATCATCGCGCAGGGCGTGATCGTGTATGTCCGTCGCAAGGTGCTCGGCATCTCGCTGGCCTGGCCCTTGGGTTTATTGGGACTGGTTGTGGTGCAGGGCGTGTTCGGTGCCTGGACCGTCACCCAGAAGCTGGAACCGCTGATCGTCACGACCCATTTGCTGTTGGCGCTGACCTTGCTGGCGGGATTGGGTTGGTTTTCGGCCTCGCAGACGCCGCAGCCTGCTTACGATCCGAGTGTGCACCGCTGGCGCGCGGCCGTGTTGGTCGGCTTGCTGCTGCTGGTCGTGCAAATCGCGCTCGGCGGCTGGGTCAGCACCAATTATGCGGTACTGGCCTGCACGGATTTCCCAACCTGCAACGGCCAGTGGATCCCCCCGATGGACTTCGCGCAGGGGTTCCATCTGTGGCGCAAGCTTGGCATGGCTGCCGACGGTGAGGTGATCACGCAGTCGGCCTTGGTCGCGATCCACTGGACGCACCGTGTTTTTGCCGTGGTTGTCGTGGCGTACCTGCTGTGGCTCGGTTCGGCGCTGAAGCGCTCGCCGGCGCTGCGCCAGCCGGCCCGGCTGCTGGTGGCGCTGGCGGTCGTGCAGTTCCTGACGGGGCTGTCGAACATCGTGCTGAAATGGCCGCTGCCGATCGCCGTCGCGCACAACGGTGGTGCAGCGATCATGCTGCTGACCGTCGTCATGCTAAACTATCGCGTCTGCACAGCACGGCATCGGACATCGAAAATAGCGGATGTCGATGCGCAAACCGGCGCAGCGTCATCCTCGTCTCCCGCGGAATCCCAGACGCGATCCACGCCCGAATCGGCCTATTCGGCACAGCAGCACGCGACACAGGCTCACGCGGCGCCGTCGCATTCGACGCCGACCTTTTCGACGGCCTTCGTGGCGTCGTCCGCACCGGGCGAGCGCGCCGATACGCGCGCCAACCCCGCACCGAATAAGTGATGGATAGCACAACCCTTTCTTCCGCTCCGCAAAGTCGCGCCGCGCAGTACTACGCGCTGACAAAGCCGCGCGTCACCCAATTGGCCGTCTTCTGCGCCATCATCGGCATGTTTCTGTCGACACGCGGCATGGTGTCCTGGCGCGTCTTGATCGGCGGTACCGTCGGCATCTGGATGACCGCTGGCGCCGCGTTCGCCATCAACTGCCTGGTCGAACAGAAAGTGGACGCGATGATGCGTCGCACGGCATGGCGTCCGTCGGCGAATGGTCAACTGAACAGCCGCCAGATTTTGGTGTTCTCGGCATTGCTCGGTGGCATCGGTGCCTGGGTGCTGTACCGGTTTACGAACCCGCTGACGATGTGGCTGACCGTGGCAACCTTTGTCGGTTACGCCATCATCTACACGCTGATCCTGAAGCCCTCGACGCCGCAGAACATCGTCATCGGCGGCGCCTCGGGTGCGATGCCGCCGGCATTGGGATGGGCGGCCGCCACTGGCGCGGTGCCGGCGGAAGCCTGGCTGCTGGTGCTGATCATCTTCATCTGGACACCGCCGCACTTCTGGGCGCTGGCGCTGTATCGTCGCAAGGACTATCTGAGTTCGGGCTTGCCGATGCTGCCGAATACGCATGGCGAGGCACTCACGCGGCTGCACATCCTGCTGTACACGATCGCCTTGTTTGCGGTCACGCTGATGCCATTCGCGGCGCGGATGAGCGGGTATGTCTATCTGGTAAGCGCGATCGTCCTGGGCGGTGTGTTCCTGCGGTATTCGTGGCAGATCTGGCGTCATTATTCGGATGCGTTGGCGCGCCGTGCTTTCCGATTCTCGATCGTCTATCTGTCGCTGCTGTTCGCCGCCTTGCTCGTCGACCACTACGCGCAGATGCTTTACGGCATATTGGCCTGAACCCGGCGCGGCACCATGTCCTTCGACCGCCGCCCCCCTCCCGCCGATGCGCGCGCGAGCGGTGCATCGCCACCCCCGCGAGCCGTTCCGCGTAGGCGTACCGTGCTGGGCGGTCTCGGCGTTGTAGGCCTCAGCGGTTTTCTGTCGTTCGCGGGCGTGCTCGGCGGCTGCGGCAAGCGCGGCCCGGATTTCGATAACCTCGATATCACCGGCAGCCGCGATTTCGATCCCCGATTTTCCCTTCCCGACGCGCAAGGTGCCGTTCGTACGATTGCGGACTGGCACGGCAAGGTGGTCGTTCTACTGTTCGGCTATACGCAATGTCCGGATGTGTGTCCGACAGCGCTCGCCGAGTTGGCGCGTGCAAAAGCGCGTCTGGGCGACGATGGCACCAAACTTCAGGTGGTGTTCGTCAGCGTCGATCCCGAGCGTGATACGCCGCCGATCCTGACCGAATACGTGCACGCCTTCGATCCCGGCTTTATCGCTTTGCGTCCCCCGACGGATGCGGCGGTTCAGCAATTGGCGAAGCAATTCCACGTCTACGTCGAAAAGACACCGGCCGCCGCGCCGGCCTCAGGAGCCTCAGCGGCCATTGCTGTAGCGCCCAATGGCACCAATGCGACAAATGGCGACGCGGGCGCGTATGGCATTGCGCATACCGCCGTCAGCTTCGTATTCGACCCACAAGGGCGTTTGCGTCTGTACGCGAAGGATGGGGAAGGGGTGGACCGGTGGGTGCACGATGTGCGTCTTCTGCTGGCTCCGGACGCCGCCGCGGTCGCATAAGACGGCTTGACCCCGGGACACAGCTGCCCCACGTCGGCGTGGCCGCCGGACCCGGTCTGAAACGAAAGGGGATGCGTCGATAGCACGAAGGCAGTACCGCCTCTCAGCGGGACTGCCTTCGGTTAAGCTGGTCAAGCCGTACGATCAGGCGAACGCGTTTAGCGCGCCGCGCATTTTCTTCATCGCACTGGCTTCGATCTGGCGGATACGCTCGGCCGACACGCCGAATTCGTCGGCCAGTTCGTGCAGCGTGGCGCCGCCGCTACCGTCGTCCTCAACATTCAGCCAACGTGCCTGAATGATCCGGCGACTGCGCTGATCGAGCGACTCCAAGGCCGTGCTCAAGCCGTCCGATTGCAGACGATCGAACTGACGTGTTTCCAGCACTTCGCTCGGCTCGGCGCGGGAGTCGGACAAGTAGGCAATCGGCGCATACGACTCTTCGCCGTCCTCGACCTGGCCTTCCAGTGCGACATCGCCGCCCGAAAGTCGACGCTCCATCTCCGCGACATCTTCCCGCTTGACCGACAATTCCTTCGCCAAACCGTCGATCTCTGCCGGCGTGAACGCCTGCGCGCTACGCTTATGGCTGCGCAGGTTGAAGAACAACTTGCGCTGGGCCTTGGTCGTCGCGACCTTCACCAGGCGCCAGTTGCGCAGGATGTATTCGTGGATCTCGGCCTTGATCCAGTGCATCGCGTATGACACGAGTCGCACGTTTTGCTCGGGATCGAAGCGCTTGACCGCCTTCATCAGACCGATATTGCCTTCCTGAATCAGGTCGGCGTGCGGCAAGCCATACCCCAGGTAGTGACGAGCGATCGAGACGACCAGACGCAGGTGCGACAGCACCAGATGCCGCGCGGCTTCCAGATCCTGATGCTCACGGAAATCGCGAGCGAACTGGGTTTCCTCTGCCTGCGTCAGCAGCGGGATCCGGTTGACCGCCTGAATATATGCGTCAATGTTGCCGATGTGCCCGGTCAGCAAGGACTTGGGCGTCAGCGCCAGCGCGCCGCCGCGCAAGGCCGCGCTGGAAAGGGTGGGGGACATGGCTTCGCTCACGGATTTTCCTCAGTTAGCAACGTCTATAGGACAGCGGTAAGACGGAAAGATATTAGCACTCAATGAAAGCGAGTGCTAATAGCTATTTGGACAGGATGTCCCACGAAAAGTTCAAAAACTATCAGGAAGCATCTCTTGATAGGGTAACGTCTATGGTACGCCTCTACTGCACCTACGTCCAGGGCACGGTCCGTTCCCGGACAGCGGACATTGTCTCAAAATCTTACATAAGTCCTTCATTTCCGCGCGATTGGGGACCCGTCAGCAAACTTTGTCACAAAGTGCTTAGAATGATTCCAGCATGTCCATGCGATCGCTAGTGCTTCTAGCGACATGCGTCCAAGCGTTCCCAGACAGACATTTCGATTAACTGTTTGATAACGCAATTAAATCAAAAAAACAACCGCAGTCCTTCCACTGCGGTAGGCAGACGATGGAGCAGTAGATGCCAATTACGAAAGTAGCGCTTCGCTGCGCGCTGATCGCGGGCGCAGCGATGATGTCGTGTGGTCCGACGTTGGCCCATGCGGAAAGTACCTGGGGGGCGCAGTTTGCCTACGGCTTCGCGAACGATCACGAAGTGCACACGCAAAAATTCGACCTGGGCTTGGTATGGGACCCGCATTGGACGTTCTGGCACATCGGCGGATGGAATTTCGCCGCGGTCGGTGAAGCGCACGCGGTGTACTGGGATGTCGGAACCAGTGCGCGCAAGACGATTGGCGAGTTCGGTGTCTCGCCGGTCCTGCGCTTCGAAAAATCGTCAGGCGCCTTGCGGCCTTACGTCGAAGCGGGTGTCGGTGTTCGACTGCTGACACATGATCGTCTTTCCGATACTTACACGATGTCCACCGCCTTCCAGTTTGCAGACATGGTCGGCCTCGGCGTCAAGTTCGGCAATCACCAGCAGTATCAGGTGGGATACCGCTTCCAGCATCTGTCGAATGCAAGTATCAAGAGCCCGAATCCGGGGATCGACTTCCACCAGATCTACGTGCAGTACAACTTCCGCTGATCCCGCGCTAATAGACGTCGGCGCCCGGGCGTGAAGCGCTGCCCGGCATGGCATCCCCCGGCCAGTCTGTTTCGGCTGCCGGGAACCGGTATGGGCTAGGCTAAGCTTGTCCGGCGATGTCGACGATCTGTTCGACCTGTCGGGCGATGCTGGCCGGCACGCGTGCCGGATCCGCAAGCGCGCTGCCGATCCAGTCGGCCGTCGCTTGCGCGTCCATCGCCTGGGCCGCGTCCGGCAACTGCAGCGATGCCGGATCGGTGGGCAGATCGTCGCTCCGGCTGGGATTCACCAGCACATCGGCCGCGCCGTCCCGCAGCCGGTCGATCTGCACCTGGCGCCGGACATCCGCCACGGCTTCGCCCTCGGTGCCGCGCGCGAGCAAGATATCGCCTCGCGCCAGAAACGGATGCGCTTGAAACAGGCCCGCGAGGCTGTCCCGGTAGGGCGGATGCGTATAATTGACCAGCCGCACGCCACTTTCGCCGGCGGCATAGGCAAACACATCCAGCAGTTTCACCAGCGTATGCGCGCTGTTGCGTACGCCCATCTTGGCGCGCAGACGCAGCAGGCGATCCAGTCCTGTCGACAATACATCGATTGGCATGAACACCGGCTTGCCCGCGTGAAGCAGAGCGCCGGCATCAGCTGCCGATTCGGCGGGCGGCAGTCCCATCGCGGTAAATATCGCGGCGCTGGTGACGCGGCCCGGGTCCGTTCGCACGCCGTGGACAACGACCGGCACCCCCCGTTGCGCCAGCAAAGCCGCGAGCAAGGGGACCAGGTTCGCCATCTTCCGGGCCCCGTTGTACGACGGGATCGATACCGGGCGGAAATGAGGCGATCTCGTGGCGCCCGACGCGGATGCCGACAGCACCGGTATGGCGCCGTGCGGAAAAGCGATCGCGTTCACGCGCGTTTGGGCTGCAGCGAGCATGCCCGCCAGTTCGTCGGGCGTTTCGCCCTTGATCCGGTAAGCCATCAACAGCGCGCCGAGCGCGACGTCGTCCACGCGGTCGTCCAGGATCGCGGTGAACAGCGTTTCGGTATCCTCGCGCGACAAGGCACGCGCGCCGCGGGCGCCACGGCCGATTTCCTTGATCAGGTGAGCACAGCGAAACGGCTCGCCGGCAGAGGGGCTGCGCTGCGGATCAGGGGGCGCGCCGGCGGCACTGGCAGGGGAAGGCGGGTGCATAAAGTTCAAGTTCGGTAAAAGACGGCTGTCGCGAGTACTATAGCGCTTTCATCGGCAAGACTGCCGGCACGTTCGTGCGCCGTCCCGTCGATGCGCGGCTTTCCCCCTATTCCGATTCGATCGTTTTTTAAGATGTTCTTGGGAGACTTGTGATGGCTTATGTTATCGAACCCCCGGTTCAAGCCGCGGTTCCTGTGGCCGGCGCCAACGCCGACTTTCCGGTGCGCCGAATCTATTGCGTCGGCCGCAACTACGCGGCACACGCGCGCGAAATGGGCCATGATCCGGACCGCGAGCCGCCGTTCTTCTTCAGCAAGCCGGCCGACGCCGTCGTCTATGTGGCTCCGGGTAGCGAAGGCGCTTTCCCCTATCCGACGAAATCCGACGACGTGCATTTCGAGCTGGAGCTGGTGGCGGCCATCGGCAAGGGCGGAAAGAATATTCCCGCCGCGGAAGCGCTAGATCACGTCTACGGTTACGCGCTGGGTCTGGACATGACGCGTCGTGATCTGCAGGCCGCCTCGAAGAAGCTGGGTCGTCCTTGGGAAACGGCGAAGGGTTTCGATCATTCGGCACCGATCGGGCCGATCCATCGTGCCGCCGATATCGGCCATCCGTCGAAGGGCGCCATCTTCCTGTCCGTCAATGGCGAAGAGCGTCAGCGCGGCGATCTGTCCGACATGATCTGGTCGGTTGCGGAAACCGTCGAGTATCTGTCGGGTCTGTTTGAACTGTTCCCCGGCGATTTGATCATGACCGGTACGCCGGAAGGGGTCGGCAAGATCGTACGGGGCGACGTGATGCACGGCGTTGTCGACGGCGTCGGCGAGTTCAGCGTTAAGGTCGTCTAAAGTCGAAACGCGGGAAGGACCGGCGAGCGTCGCCGGCCTTTCCCGCGTTTTTTTGTGCATCGGTGTTGGTTGCGGCGTCTCAGCCGAGCAGCGCATCGGCGAATTCGACCGCCGAGAACGGTTGCAGATCGTCGACCGATTCACCGACGCCGATGAAGTACACCGGTACCGGGCGCTGCCGCGCGATCGCGGCGAGGATGCCGCCTTTCGCGGTACCGTCCAGCTTCGTGACGATCAGTCCGGTCAAGCCGATCGCGTCGTCGAACGCCTTGACCTGCGCCAAGCCGTTTTGCCCGGTATTGGCATCCAGCACCAGCAGCACTTCATGCGGCGCGCCGTCCATCGCTTTCGCGGTGACGCGTTTCACCTTCCGCAGTTCTTCCATCAGGTGCAACTGGGTGGGCAAGCGGCCGGCGGTGTCGGCCATGACGATATCGATCTTCCGCGCGCGCGCGGCATTCACGGCGTCGAAGATGACGGCGGCCGGATCGCCGCCTTCTTGCTCGATTACGGTGACGTTGTTGCGCTGACCCCAGACGACGAGTTGCTCGCGCGCCGCCGCGCGGAAGGTATCGCCGGCGGCCAGCAGCACGGACTGCCCGTATTTCTGCAGATGCTTGGCCAGTTTGCCGATGCTGGTGGTCTTGCCTGCACCGTTCACACCGGTAATCATCATGACCATCGGCTGTTCGCGGCCCAGCGTGATGGAGCGCTCCAGCGGCTTCAGCAGATCCACGAGCAGGCTGCGAAGCGCGGCCTTGACTTGCGAGCCCTCCGTCAGACGGTCGTTGCGGACTTTCTGGCGCAGACCGTTGATCAGGAATTGCGTGGCTTCCACGCCGGCATCGGAAAGCAGTAGCGCGTCTTCCAATTCCTCAAACAGCGCTTCGTCGACCTTGACCCCGACGAACAGCGTCGTCAGATTGGACGACGTGCGGGACAGACCGCCGCGCAGGCGTTGCAGCCAGGATTGCTTCGCGGCCGGCTCCGGCTCCGGCGGCGGTACGATCTCGAATACGTCGCGGACCGCCGGCGCGGGCGCGGTTACCGCGGCGACCGGGCTTACGCTCGCTGGCGGCACGGCTGCGCTGGGCGCGGCAGGTGCGGTTAGCGTGACAGGTGGTGCGGCAGGCATGACAGGCGCTGCAGCTGCGGCAGGCGTGACAAGCGTAGCAGGCGTCGGCGCGATGATCTGCGCCGCGGCAGGTGGGGCATCGAGCTGGCCGTTTGCCTCCGGAGCCGGGGCTTGCGCAGACGTGTCGCTAGCCGGTGCACTGGGTGCCGTCGGCACGACAGGCGGCGTCGGCACGGTCGGCACGAGAGGCGAACCGGCCGTCGGCGGCACGAACGCGGGTGCCGCAGCGGCGTGCGAAGCCTCCTGCGTCGGCGCGATGGACGGTGCAGGCGGCTGCGTCGGCGCCGTTACCGGGGCCGCGGGCGGCGGTGTGAAAACGGGCGGTGCGGGCGTGACAACAGGCACCGATGGCTGATGTTGCACATCGGCGTCGGTAACCGCGGGGGTAGGCTGCGCTGGCGCCTGTGGCGGCGTATCATCGCGCTTCTGTTCCGCGTTATCCTTGCTGTCCTGCTGAGAGCGGCCGAAGCGTTTGAAAAAACTGAACATTTGTGAAATCCGGAAAGCAACGCGCAAGCGCCCAGTATTCTAACAGAGAGGTAACGATGGATCTTGACGTCGCACTGGCGGAACTCGCTGTCGCGCCAGTTGCCGCGGGTGCGCCGTTGTCCGTGCATCGTTTGGATAATGGTCTGACGGTCTACGTACTAGAGGATCATCGGGCGCCGGTCGTGGCACATTCGCTCTGGTATCGCGCCGGGTCCATCGATGAGACCAGCGGCGTGACCGGCGTCGCGCACGTTCTCGAGCACATGATGTTCAATGGCACGAACCGATACGGACCCGGCGAATACGACAAGCAGATGCAGGCGCTCGGCGCGTACGCGAACGCGTTGACGTGGACGGACTATACCGCTTATACGGTGGAAGCGCCCGCCCGACATCTGGGGGCGGTGATGGCGCTGGAGGCCGAGCGGATGACGCGCCTCGCCATCGACGATGCCGAGTTCGCGCGGGAGATCCGCGTGATCATGGAGGAGCGCCGGCAGAGCACCGACGACGACCCGAGCGGGCTGCTCTTCGAGCAGCTGTATGCCACCGCCTTTCACGCTTCGCCGCAGCGCTGGCCGATCATCGGCTGGATGAGCGATCTCGAGTCGATGACGGCCGACGATGCCCGTGACTGGTATCGCCGATGGTATCGCCCGGAGAACGCCGTACTCGTGGTGGCCGGTGCCGTCGTGCCGGATCAGGTGCTGGCGCTGGCGCAAACGCACTATGGCGTCATCCCGAACGAGGCGTCGGCGCCGGTGCCGACGCGGCGTGCGCAGCGTGAACCCGAACAGGGTGGCACGCGACGCGTGGCGGCGCGCGCGCATGTGCCCACGCCGCAGTTGGCGCTGGGCTTCAAGGCGCCGCGCCTGCATCGGGCGCAGCCCGGCGGCACCGCGGAGCAGCAAGCCATCGACGAAGACGTTTTCGCGCTGGCGATTCTGGCCGAGCTGCTGGACTGGGGCCGCGTGCTGGAAACGGCGATTGTCCGCAAGCGTCGGCTGGCCGACGAGGCGTGGGCCTCGTTCGATTACCTGATGCGTGCCCCGGGGCTGTTTACGATCGGCGCAGTCTGCACGGCCGATGTCACGCCGGCCCGCGTCGAGCGCGCCTTGTGCGACGCGGTGGCGGCCGTCGCGCGCGATGGCGTCGACGAAGCGGCGCTGCAGCGCGTGCGGATGCAGATGATGGCGTCGCGCTTGTATCGCGCCGATTCCGTGTTCGAGCAAGCCGAGGAAGTGGGGCGCCTTGCAATGCTGGGTTTTGGCGACGATGCGCGTGCGATCGATGCGCGTCTTGCCGCGGTCACGGCGGCGCAAGTGCAATCGGTGGCGCAGCGTTACTTCAAACCGGAAACGATGACGGTGGCCGTGCTGATGCCCAACGATGACGGCGGCGACGATGCGGATGTCGCGGAAAACGAGCCGGCACCGTCACGCGTCGGAAAAGTTGGAAAAGGCGAGGGGACGGGCGGGTGATCGAACAGTGGACCAGTGCAAGCGGTGTACCGGTATTCTTCGTGCCGCGTCGCGAAGTGCCGATCGTGGATATCAATATCGACTTTGCGGCGGGTAGCGTATTCGATCCGCCAGGCAAATCGGGGCTGGCCGATCTGCTGGCCAGCGTGCTGTTGACGGGGCAGAAAGCCTACCGCGCGGTAGGCCCGTACGGCGACGAAACCTTGCCTGCCATGCGCGAAGAAGCCGCGGAGCATGCATTCGATCGCATCGGTGCAAAGGTGGCCGCGGACGCGCAGGCGGACCGTTTGTCGGTCGGACTGCGGGCCTTGTCGCATCCGGTGTTGCTGCGGCATGCGATCGCGCTGACCAGCGCGATGCTGGCGGTGCCGTCGTGGGCCGCGCGGCCGATCGCGCGAGAACAGGATCGCTTGCTGGCGTTCGCCGAGGAGCAATTGATCGATCCGGAGCAACTGGCGAACCTGCGTCTGACGCAGGCGCTTTATGGCGATCATCCCTATGGACGCCTGCCCGATGTCGAGAGCCTGGAAAATATTACGACGGCGGATCTGCGCGCGTTTCATCGGCAATATCTGACGCGCGATCGCGCGGTTCTCACGATCGTCGGCGATCTATCCGCCGACGATGCCAAGGCCTTGGCCGAGCAATTGGCCTTGGCGCTTCCCGCCACCGCACCGGGTGCGGACGTGTCGACAGTCAGATCGAAAGCGACCGTAATCGATGCGCCCTCGGTGATTCGAGGCGCCGCGCTCGACGCGGCGCTGGCCGATCTGCGCATCGACGCCGGGCCGTCGGCAAAAGCGGGCGAGCAATGGATCGCGCATCCGGCCAGTCAGGCGCATCTGCTGATTGGCGCCTTGACGCCGGGAATCGGGCATCCCGATTATTTTCCGTTGATGCTCGCCAATCGCATGTTTTCCTGGATGTTGAACGATACGGTTCGGGAGCGCTTGGGATTGGCATACGAGGTGTCCAGCACGCTGTATGCGTCGCGAGTGGGCGAGCATCGCATCGTCGTGAAGACGCGGGCGGATCAGGCGCGCCGCTGCGATCAGGCGATCCGCGATACCTTGCGTGCGTTTGTCGGCGATGCGCTGTCCGATCAGGCGATGCTGCAGGACCTCTATCTCCGAACGCGCACCGAAATGGTCGAGGGTCGGGATCTCGCATTGGATTCGAATGCGAAACTGCTGCGGCAGGCCGCCGACATCGGCTTCGAGGGCTTGCCGTTGAATCGTATCCAGACGTGGGTCGACTCGGTGCTGGAGGTGCGCTACGCGCAAGCGCGGGAGACCTTTGCACGCTGGATCGATCCGGCGCGTCAGGTGCGCGTCGTCGTCGGTGCCAGCGAGATCGCGGAGGAGGGAGTGTCGCGCGCGTCGGAGGCCGAATGAACCGACTGCCGGAAAGCGCTCTGTCCGAAAGCGTGCCGACGCAAAGCGCCGTCATGCCGCGCGGCGCCGACGCGCCGTTCGCGATCGATAGTGGCCATCCGCTGCTGACGCGGTGTTCGACTCGCCAGTTTCTGTCGACGCCCTTGCCGGACGGCATGCTCAGGCACTTGCTCGCCGTTGCGCGGCGCGCGCCGAGCGGTGCGAATCTGCAACCGGGCGAGATCGTTCACGTCAAGGGCGCGGCACGGGCGACGTTGAGCGCCGCCTTGTGCGACGCGCATCGTGCGGGTCTGCACGAGCCGGAAGACTACGGTTATTTTCCGGATCCGATGCCGCACACGCTGCGGCGACGCCAGGTGGCCGCCGCCCAGGCGCTGTATCAGGCGCTGGGCGTGGCCCGCGATGACGGCGTCGGTCGTGCCGAACAGTTCACGCGCAATTTCTGCTTTTTCGATGCGCCGGTCGCGCTGCTGGTGACGATCGATTCGAGACTCGGCGCGGGCGGCTATATGGACCTGGGCATGATGTTGCATGGCCTGATGGTCGCGGCGGAGGCCGAGGGCATCGCCAGTTGCGCGATTGGGGCGATGGCGCATTTCCCGCGCCTTATCCGTGCGTCCCTTGGGTTTCCGGACAGCCGCCTTCTGGTGTGCGGCATGGCCTTGGGTTATCGCGACCCGACGGCGCCGGTCAATACCTGTCGCACCGCCCGTCTCGCAGTCGACGATTTCTTTACCGAAATCGGCTAGAGGACAGCATCGTCGCGCGCGAGCAAGGCCGCGGCGCCCAGGCCGCCTGCGCCGGCAATCGCGGCCAGGCCGAGATCGCCGGTTTTCCCATCGCGGAGCAGATCCGTTGCCATCCGCACCAACGCGATCGCACCCGAGGCGCCGATGGGATGTCCACGCGCGATGCCACCGCCACGCCGGTTCAATTGCATCACGTCGATCCCCAATTGCTCGGCAAACGCGAACGCCTGGGATGCAAACGCATCATGCAGTTCGATCGTGTGCAATGCCTGCGCCGATAGGCCGTGGCGCTGGAGCAGCGCGTTGGCCGCCAGTCCCGCGGCGAGCATCGGTTGCTCGGGCTTTCCGCCCAGCGATTGGCCGCCGCGCCAGATAAGCCGCGGCGCGTTTGTCTGCGCCAAGTGGGCGCGCACCGTGTGGTGCGTCGATGCACGCATTAACACCACAAAGGCGGCACCGTCCGCGCGCGGCGATACCGCGATGCGACTTTGCGCATAGCGTGGGTCGTCGGCATCGATGTCGACGATACGGTCGCTTGGGCTGAGGCCGAGGCCATGTCCCAAGCCGTCCGCACGCATCGCCAGTGGCATCCGCGCGGCGCGTTCGGCGGTCAGCGTGCGGGGATAACGGTCGGCATCGATACCGGCGATGCGCACGATTTCATTGGCGCACTCGGCGGCATGGGCGCGTGCGCGGCCATGCATGGCGATCGCGTAGCGATCCTGTGCCTCGCGCGTCCATCGGCGCTGTCGGGCGTAGTCGGCGGCCGCCGCGAACAAGTCCGGATCGCGCGCCGGGTCGGGGGCGAACGCAGGACGTTCGTAGACGCGCGGCGGTTCGTGCGGATCATCGGAGCGGGCAGGACGATGGGCGCGGATCGGTGCGCGACTCCATGCTTCAACCCCGCCCGCCACGACGATCGATGCCGTACCCGACGCGATCAGGCCTGCACCGACGGTGACGGCATCCAGCCCGGCGCAGCATTGGCTGTCGAGGGAGAAGGCGGCGCAGGCGTCCGGCAGCCCCGCCGCCAGTGCCAGCATCCGCGCCGGATTGCCATTGGCCCCCAGCGCGTTGCCAGCCACCACGGTATCCACCTGCGCGCCGACGATTCCCGCCTTCGCCAGCGCTGCTAGGATGACCGGCGCGCCTAGCGCAGCGGGCGTCAGGTCGCCAAAGGCGCCATCCACGGGCACCACGGCACTGCGCGCCCAGCCGGCCAGAACGATGGGGTCGTCGATATCGTTCATAGCGGGCGCAGACTATCGGATGCTGGATCGGCCGGTTCAATGGTTTCGGTGGATCGTTGCGATCCGGCCGATGCTTGCGCGGCGATAGCGGCTTGCGCCGCACAGGCGCGATCGAGCCGTGCGGCCAGGGTCGGATGGTCGGTCTTGCCGCTGGTCGTACAAGGCCAGGCCGTGTTGTCCGTGCAGACAAAAAAGCGACGGGGGGTCTTGTAGGGTTCGAGCCGCGCACGGCACCAACGCGCCAATTCGGCGGCGCTGGGCGGCAGATCGGTGTCGCCATCGGCGATAGCGGCGCCAATCGTTTCATCCATTAGGGCGTTGTCCGATGGTCCCGCATTCTGTCGCCATCGGACGGCAGCCACGAGGGCACGACCGCGAATCGCGTCCGGCACGCCATGCACCGACGCATCGTCCACCCACGGATGCGCGCGCAGCACCGCTTCCACTTCCTCGGGAAACAGGTTCTTTCCTTGCGTTACGAGCATGCGCTTTGCGCGGCCGATCAAACACAGACGGCCGACGTCATCGAGATATCCGACGTCCCGTACCGACAACCAATCGCCTTGCGCGTCGCCCGTTTCCCGGACGGCGGCAGTGTCGTCGATTGTGCCTGCGGCAGCGGCATAAACGTAGTCGTTGAAGAGCATCGGGCTGCGCACGAAGATCAAGCCGGCGCCATCGGTGGACGGCGGTTGCAGTGGGGCGATGCGGAGATCGACCGTCGCGAACGGGCGTCCGACGACGGCACCAGGCAGCGCGTCGTCGGCATCGGTCCACGCGACGAAACTGGTTTCGGACGCGCCATAGAACTCGATGATCCGCGCATTCGGAAACAGCGCGCGCAGCGCGGGCGTCCGTTCGCGCATCCATCGCGCGCCGCTGATCATCACCAGTGTCACGCCTTCCAGCGGCGCCAGTTTGCGCCGTGCCGCCACGTCCAGCATAAGGGCCAATTGGCTGGGTACTGCGACCACGCAATGTTCCCCGTCACGCAGCGTCTGCAAAGCACGCGCAGCAGAAAATCGCGGCTGTAAGACGACCCCGGCGCCTGTCCACAGGCCCTGCAAGGCGCCGAACAGAAAGAGCGAATGGGACAGGCGTCCGGGACAGAACACGCGAGACTGGGCGCCTGGGCCGAATGCATCGAGCGCGGCGCGCAGGCTTTCCACCCAAGAACGATGATGCCGGCGAAACCCCTTCGGCAAGCCGGTGCTGCCCGAGGTGAAGCCGACGTAGAACGGTGTCAGCGGCGACGGTGCGGCTAGCGTCGACGGGGTATCGGCGAGCGCGTCGGCGAGGCGGCCGCGTACCGCTTGCGGCCAGTCGTCGTCGGCCACGGCGGCGGCACGTCCGCTATGGATGATCGCGAGAAAATCCCGTAGTCGCGCGATGGGGTCGTCGTGACTGGCCGCCGCTGCTGCCGTGCCGCCTGCTTCCGAATCCGCGGGGTCGCGCGCCAATGCGGTCTGCGCGTCCGTTTCCGGCGCGTCGGCCCAGAGCGCCGCGTCGAGCCACACATGCTGCGGCGCGGCGATGTCCCGCAAATAAGCCGCGCGGGCGCTTACCGCGCGATGCAGCGCGGCGAAGGTCAGTTGTCGGGTGCCGTCATCGAGCGCGATGCGGTTGGGGAACTGCGATGCCCAATGAGCCAGCGGCGCGTCCAGTGTGGCGAAATCCATCGCGATGACGGTGCTCCAAATGGCGAAAGTTGCCCATTATAAGGAAACCGTGGCGGCCGACAGCCGCGTGGATAAGCATCGCGCGCGGGTGGGTATTGCACGTCTCGACGCGTCCTTCCGACGCGCGTGCCGAGCGGCGCGACGCACCGTCGCCACAGGCGGCGAGGGTGCGACGGCCCGCGGCGCGCCGAACCTGCGATAATCCGGTTTTGCTTTCAGTGGACTTTCCTTACATGCCTCGTTCGTCTTCTCCCGGCAATGCGCCGTCGCGCGCCGGCGGCCCCGCCGCCAAAACGGGTGGCGCCGCGATCAACCGCCCGCGTGGCGTCGCGCAGCAGGTCCGGATTATTGGCGGACAGTGGAAGCGGACGCCGCTGGCAGTGATCGATGCCGAGGGGCTGCGGCCGACACCGGATCGCGTTCGTGAGACGCTTTTCAACTGGCTCGGACAGGATTTGAATGGCTGGCGCTGCGTCGATGTCTTTGCCGGCAGCGGGGCGCTCGGTTTCGAAGCCGCGTCGCGTGGTGCGGCCTTGGTACGGCTGATCGAGCGTCATCCTCGCGTCGCGGCGCAATTGCGCGCGGTGAAGGACAAGCTGGAGGCGCGCGGAGTCGACGTAGTGGAGGCCGATGGCGGGCGCCTGTTGTCGAGCATGGCGCCGGCCAGCGTCGATCTGGTGTTTCTCGATCCGCCGTTCGACAGCAGCGCCTTGCCGTCCGCATTAGTCGCGGCGGCGCGGGTCTGTACGCCGCACGGAAAGATTTATGTGGAGGCGCCGGTACCGCTTTCGCCGCTGCCGGTCAAGAAAAAGGGGCCCGCATCGCTGACGCTGGATCCGAACAGCCCGCTGGCGCAGGCATGGTCCACTTTGACGCGTGATGGATGGGAAGTGTCACATCAAGGTGTCGCGGGTGCGGTACATTATCACTTACTGCAACGCAGCACGACGAGCTGATCGTGCGCGGCATCACCGGTACAGGAGCGGCCTTGCGAGCCGACGCGGAGAAGAGACAATGATCATTGCGGTATATCCCGGCACGTTCGACCCCTTTACGCGGGGCCATGAAGATCTCGTGCGACGCGCCTCGTCGATGTTCGACCATTTGGTCGTCGGCGTGGCCGCCAGCAAGCGCAAGGGCCCCTTTTTCTCGCTCGACGAGCGTCTGGAAATTGCACGGGACGTGTTGGGCCACTATCCGAATGTGCAGGTGGAAGGGTTTTCCGGCCTGCTGAAGGATTTTGTTCGCAAGGTGAACGGACGGATTATCGTTCGGGGCTTGCGAGCGGTATCGGACTTCGAATACGAGTTTCAACTGGCCGGGATGAACCGGCATTTGTTGCCCGATGTCGAAACGATGTTCATGACGCCTTCGGAGCAGTATCAATTCATTTCGGGGAATATGGTCCGCGAAGTGGCGTTGCTCAGCGGCGATGTCAGTAAATTCGTTTTCCCGTCGGTGGAAGCGCGTCTGAAAGAGAAGGTCGCCAAGACCGATCTCGGCAACTGAAACGGCAAGGCCTGTTTTGGTCCGTTGCAGGCGACGCGTGTGCGCTGGCGGCGCCACCTGGCGCTGTCGATGCGCGCGAGGCCGCGCTTTCCGGGCCGTGGGCGCGCTGATAGATCGATGTTTCTGCCGTCATGGATAAACATGCATGACGGCTTGCTTTGTTATTACATCGTAGTCCTGATTATCTGCCTCGCCGTCGCGTGCTTTAACCGTCGACGCGTCTCCGATGCGGTGTGCCCTGGCCGAACGGTCAGCGTGAGTGCGCGCACTGCGCGCTCAGACCGGTGGACCTATCGAGGTTTCTGGGCTTAGCCTACTCTTTTGATGCTACCGATATCTATTGGAAGCACGTCACCGCATCGCGGTGCGGAAATAGAGAAACCGCCCTTGAAAGATTCGATCCGTTTTGCCACGATCGCCAGCGTGGCGCTTTCCGGCGCGCTGGGCTTCGCGTCGATCACGACGCAGGCGCAGGCGCCGACATCGGTACAGTCTCGCGTCGAACATTGTCCGCAGCTTGCGGACATGAAGAAGCTCGATGCAGTCGTTACGGCCCGAACGGCCAGCGGTCTCCAATGGGTCGGCGTTATGCAGTCAGATGCGCAAGAGGTTCGGCAGTTCCAGAAGGTGTGGATTCGCCCGCTCGATGATAAGAAACGCCATGCGGGGGCGACGGCGCCGAAACCCGGGATCAGCGAATTCGTCGGCTGTCGCTACGATCTGACCCGCGGTGGGTCCTTGTTGATGCGCCTGAGCGCTGGCCGCAGGGACGATGATCTCGTCAGCAAGATCGTACCGAGAGGCGAACGATGGAAGCGGGATGTGAGCGGGTGGGGCGATGTTCGCTATCTCTGCACCGGCGAACCACAAAAGTGCACGTTCTCGATCGCAGAGAGCCATTGAGGTGATGCTAGTTCGTCGGAAGGGCACGTCGGTCCAAGCCCGCGTTCGCGCTCTACGTCAGCGATATCCGGAACGTGTCATCGCGATGATGAGCGTCGACGCGATCCATACCAATGCGATTGCGATCAGCACACTAACCGCAGCCAATAAACCGAAGATCACGTTTTCTTCACCCTCGCTTCCAAATGCACCCGTTATGCGGAACAGCGGCGTCAATGCGCTCCACACGAGGGCGCTTACGATCCAGCGGGCGACGGCGTCGGAGCGCGTGATTCCCAGAAAGACGATCGGCGTAATGACCGCGACTAAGACAATACGTAGAACCGTTGTCATCGGACCTCGACCATACCGTAGTAGGGAATGCTGGTACCCGGTATCGTTGTAGGCTTTTGCGATAGGAGGTAGCGGCGTAATCGGTCGAATTGTGCCTGCGATATCAGGTAAATACATCCCTCACTGACACCGAAACGGCCGTTGGGGTGGAGTCGAAAATTTCCGCGCTTCCTTTGGAATCGGGCCATTACCGACGATGGCGGTCGCGTCGGGCTTATTGATGTATTTGTCCGTCCCGGAGAACGCGATGACTGCGCCGAACCCTTGGCAAACGAACATCGATGTCTTCTGCCCGTTTAATTGAAATATGCATTGCACAGGCATCACCGCTCCGATAGGAAGAGACGGATCATTATAGTCACGAAGCGGCGTGTCTATTGTCACCGGCATCGATTTTCAGACTACAAAAATAGATCGCATTAATGGGGCGGCGGCACGACCGTGCGCTTAGTGGCCGCTTCGATGAGCGCCTTTGCTATTGGACGGCAGGGGGACTGTGGCGCACAATATGGGATGCAGCAACGACGCGGGCAGTCGTGCCTACCCCGCGGTGCATGGTTGAACCGATGCGGGACGCGAGCATGTATCGCTTGGGACATGCGATGAAGCGATGATAATTCCCTCATCTTCTGAAGGTTTTTGACTTCTTGGACAGTAAAGAAAAAGTGGTGAACACGTGTCGCTCATAATCACTGACGAATGTATCAACTGCGATGTGTGCGAGCCGGCTTGTCCTAACCATGCGATCAGCATGGGGGTGGAGATCTACGAGATCGATCCGGACAAATGTACCGAGTGCGTCGGGCATTTCGATGAGCCGCAGTGCCAGATGTTGTGCCCGGTAGAATGCATTCCCCTGGATCCGAACCATGTCGAGTCGCGGGAAATGCTATTGCATAAATATGCGCGTTTGACGAAGCAGGACGCGCCGGAATCGCCGACAACCACGACCTCCGACGAGGCTTGATTTGTAAGCCCACGCGTGATCAAGTGGGCGTCATCATGCGAGCAGTGGGGCGAGGGTGTTACGCAGGCGATGCCGACCCGGTCAACGCGGCCGGGGATCATGTGCTGGTCGATTAGCCCCCTCTCATGTCGCGTGCCTGGCGGCACTACGACAGCCTCTGAATCGTCGCCCTCAGCAATGCCAGCGTCTGGATATTCCGTTCGGCGTACAGCAGATCCATCATGGGCCAGGCACTCAGTATCACCATGACGACATTGCTGACCGGGTCGATAAAGATCCGCTGTCCCATCAGCCCACTCGCGTAGAAGATCGGTGGTCGCGTATCGGCGGGACGGCCGGCGTCGTCCGGGCTGACAATCCACCATTGATAGCCATAACCGTGCGGCTCTTCTTCACTGACCCGGACAAACTGCCCAGGTCCACCGCCAGGTCCGCTGAAATAGGCGGATCGCGCCCAGCCTGGCGGTAAGATCGATTTGCCGTCGCGTCCTTTCGCGCCTGTCAGGATGAACTGCCCGAAGCGTCCAAAATCTTGCAATGTCGCACTGATACCGGCCCCGCCGATTTCAATCCCTTCCGTGGATTCCGATAGCCAATAGCCGTCGTAGGCCATTCCGGCCGGCTCCCAGATCTTTTCTTGCAGATAGGCATTCAGGGGCTGCCCCGTCGCGGCCTGGATCACCGCGCCCAGCATGATGCTATCGGGCGTGCTATAGCGAAATGCCGACGCCCCGGCGTCTTGGGAAAGTTCCTGTACTTGCTGAACCACCGCCGAGATCACATCGCCTTTTCGGCCGGCATTCAAGGTCAACATGGGTAGAAACACCTGCCCGAGACGCGAGATGTCCAGCTCTTGCCATCCGATACCGGATCGCATCCGCAGCAGGTTCTCGATCGGCACGTCGGCGTAGCGGCCCGTTGCGTCACGGCCTAGATAATGCGCCACCGATTGCCATAATGCCAACTGGCCGTCCTGGACGGCCGCGCCCGCCAGCGTCCCGGTAAAGGACTTTGTCAGGGAAAACGATGTCCATTTCGCGGTTTCCGTTTGCCCCATGCCGTACCGCTCGAGCACGACCTTGCCGTCTTTGAGTACCAATAGACCGGCAGTACGATTACGCGCCATGTAGTTGTCGACGCTTTGCGACTGTGCGTCATACGTATAGCGCAGATCGCTGAGATCGAAGCGGGGGTCCCGTTCCAATGCATCACCGCGGCAGCGGTTTTGCGCGATGGGACGCGTTGTGTGAAGCAGGTCGACGTTGCGGAAGGTATCGGCTTGATTCGTGTCGTCGCCTTCCAGAAAGGACTGCGCAAGGGTGGCTCGAACGGCGTCGACATCGACTGCTGGGATCGGCAGCGGCGGAAGACATACGTCGCGCAGCGCTTCGGTCACGACGTCCCGCTTGCTCCCAGAGCTGCCGTCCCCGCATCCTCCCAGCAGACCCAGAGTGCCTAATGCTGCCGCAGTGCCGACGGGGGCGATCGATCGCAGAAGTAAGCGCCGTTGTTTGGAATACGTCATATCGGACCTTTTTTATTAGCACTGCGAATAAAGAAGGGTTGCAATGACAGGAACAGCGATCGCTGCTGGCCGTGCCATCGCCCCAGACCTATTCAATCAGCGATAAAGGGCCAGTCCAATAGGAAAAAGTCTTGTTCTGTCTCAGGGATTTCCGCTAGCGTCGGCAGCCCGGGCGCGATCCGAGTCTCTGCGATCGGGCCGGCGAGAGGATGGGCCGTCTGACATGCCCCGCTTACTGGCGATGCAGCGTCATCATCGCTTTCTCCTGCTCGCCTTTGACGAAGGTGGGCAGGACGGCGCGGCTTTTATCGATCGATGCATCGATGTCTGCCTGTTCCTCGCGGCGCGGCGGTTTCAGGACGAAATTCGCGACATCGGGTTTGCCGGCCGAACCGGGTATCAGATCGCGCGGATGGCCAATGCCAATACGCAAGCGCCAGTAGTCCTGCGTCCCCAGCTTCGCGCTGATGTCCTTCAAACCGTTATGGCCGCCGCTGCCGCCGCCGCGTTTGAATCGCGCGATGCCAGGCGCCAGATCGAGCTCGTCGTGGGCGACGAGAATTTCATCGGGCAGAATCTTGTAGAACCGCGCCAGACCGCCGACCGATTGGCCCGACAGATTCATGAAGGTCAGCGGCTGGATCAGCCAGACCTCGTCGCCATAGAGCCGCGCGCGCGCCACCAGTGCATTGAAGCGTGGCTCGACACGCAGTGTCGCGCCCGCTTCGCGCGCGAGTTGGTCGACGAGCCAAAATCCGGCGTTATGCCGTGTGTCTTCGTATTCCGGTCCGGGATTGCCCAGCCCGGCGATCATGCGGATGGCAGCCACCACGCTCTCCTGAAAATAAAAAAACCCGCCGGCATGACGCCTGGCGGGTTCTGTCTACCGGCTCGCCCCTATGATAGCGGCGGAACCGGTGAAGGGGGAGGGAAGCCGGTATCGTGTTCGGCAGGGCAGCGCGAGCGCCCCGGTTGAGCCCGATACCGACGGCCAGGCACAAGGCCCGACCGACGTCGTGATTACGACGCTGCTGCTTCGCCGCCTTCGGTGGCGCTGGCGCCGTCTTCCGACTGCGCAGCTGCCGGCAAGGTTGCCGTGACGATGACCGGGTTTTCCTGTGCGAACGTCGGCGACAGTTGCACGCCGTTCGGCAGCTTGACGTCCTTTGCGTGCAACGATTGACCCAGCGTGAACGTCGCCATGTCGACCGAAACGAATTCCGGCAGGTTCTTCGGCAACGTGACGATGTCCAGCTCGTAGTACACGTGCGAGATCACCGCGCCGCTCAGCTTCACAGCCGGCGACGTTTCTTGGTTGATGTAGTGCACCGGCACCTTGGTGTGCAGAACCTTCGCTGCGTCGACGCGCATGAAGTCAACGTGCAGCACTTGCGGCTTGAACGGGTGGTATTGCACGTCGCGCAGCAACACTTGCTGTGCTTCGCCGCCGCTGACCTTCAACTGCAGGATCGATGCGTGGAACGATTCCTTCTTCAACGCGTGGAACAGTGCGTTGTGATCCAGTTCGATGACTTGCGGCTCGCCAACACCGTAAACGATGCCCGGCGTCTTGCCAGCGCGACGCAGGCGGCGGCTCGCACCCGTGCCCTGTACACTGCGCTCAAAAGCGATAACGTCCATCTTGTTTCTCCACAAACTGCCCGCGACCAGGCAGTGCAATGAATCCGTTAAGGATTCTCGTCAAAAAACGACGCGCCCCGCTTTCAGCTGAGTCGCGCCGATTGGTTCCATGCCGGCATCGTGCCGACATGGTGCAATACGATATCAGGGCAGCAGGCCTTCGCCGTCCTGGAACAAAGACAACACCGAATCGCCCCGGCGGATTCGCGAGAACGTCTCGGCCAGCAAGCCGGCGCTCGACAATGCGCGAATCTTCGAGCACGACCGCGATTCCTCGCTCAGCGGGATCGTGTCGGTAACAACGAGTTCGTCCAATTGCGACGCGGCGATACGGGTGGCCGCGCCGCCCGACAGCACCGGGTGCGTCGCGTAGGCGAAAACCTTCAATGCGCCACGTTCCTTCAGCACCTCGGCCGCCTTGCACAGCGTGCCCGCGGTGTCGACCATGTCATCCATGATCACGCAGTTACGGCCCTCGACGTCACCGATGATGTTCATTACTTCGGCAACGTTCGCCTTCGGACGACGCTTGTCGATGATGGCGAGTTCCGTGTTCAATTGCTTGGCCAATGCCCGGGCGCGCACGACGCCGCCGATATCCGGCGACACGACCAACAAGTTGTCGTTGTTGCGGCTGCGCAGATCGTCCAGCAGGATCGGCGTGGCGTAAATATTGTCGACCGGAATGTCGAAGAAGCCCTGAATCTGATCGGCATGCAGATCCATCGTGATGATCCGGTTCACGCCGGCGATCTGCAGCATATTCGCCACGACCTTCGCCGAGATGGCCACGCGTGCGGAACGCGGACGGCGATCTTGACGTGCATAGCCGAAATACGGGATGGCCGCGGTGATCCGACCAGCCGACGCGCGACGCAGCGCATCGGTCATGATCATCAGTTCCATCAGCGTGTCGTTGGTCGGCGCGCAGGTGGACTGCAGCACGAAGACATCCTTGCCGCGAACGTTTTCCTGGATCTCGACCGAAATTTCCCCATCGGAGAAACGACTGACCGTAGCCTTGCCCAGTGGCAAGCCCATGATCTTGACGACTTCCTGGGCAAGGTGCGGGTTGGCATTGCCAGTGAAAACCATCAGGCCTTCGTTCATCGTTTTTACACTCGGGGGGGCTTTGAAGGAGGCAACTCGGGCGGACAAGCGCTGGTGCTGAATGCCTGCGTCACCTGAAAGGCTGACGTCTTGCTTTTGCTTCGTCATCGGGCGGGCCGAAGATCTGACTTGGGAACTTATCGAGCAACGGGGCCATGTGGCCCCGTTTTTTCAGACTGCTGTCATTGCTCGATGAGAAGAATTCTTTTGGCAGGGGAGGAAGGACTCGAACCCTCGCATGCCGGAATCAAAATCCGGTGCCTTGACCAACTTGGCGACTCCCCTACGTACTGCTCCCGGCGCGATGCCGGTTACCGCTTTATCGAGACAGGACGCCTATACAACGGCACTGTTCGATATGTTCTTTTGTGTGTTTCCGAAGCCGCGTTTGCGTTCGTTCAGATCACTCAAGAGCCCTGCATTATAGGTGGGTTTTTCGTATCCGTCTAGCGTTTTCGCTAAATTTTTCTCAAAACCCGATCCAACGCCTGCGTTACTTCGTTCGGTAGTGCTTTACAGCGGGTGGTTCGCCATACCGGGCGCCACAATGCTGAACCACGATGCCGACGACGATTGCGCTTGCAATGCCGCTTGGGCTTCCCTCGCAGCGTGTTCGCTGGCAAATGCCGCGAATACACTCGCGCCGGATCCCGACATCCGCGCCGGCGCGAAAGCAGACAAACTGACTCTGGCTTCCGCAACCATCGCGTACTGTTTTTCCACCGCAGCTTGCATGTCGTTCCAGCCGAATCCGTAGATTTCAGCGGCACTGGCACCTGAGCTCGCATCAGGAAAGTCCGCAATTGTGATGGCTTTCGTGCTCCGTGTCAAATGCGGCGATGAAAATATTTCTGCGGTCGATGCATGCACCGGCGGTGTCACGATCAGAAACCATGCTTCGGGTGTCTGCACTGGCTGCAGCAGCTCGCCCACGCCCTCGGCAAAGGCATTGCGGCCGTAAACGAAAAACGGGACATCGGCGCCCAGTTTCAGGCCGAGGCCCTGGAGCGTCTCTCGCGACTCGCCCAGCTCCCAGAGCTGATTCAGGGCGAGCAACGTCGTCGCCGCGTCGGAGCTGCCGCCGCCCAGCCCGGCACCCATCGGAATGCGTTTCTCGACGACGATGTCCACGCCGTAATGGCTGCCACGATACGTTTGCAGCAGGCGGGCGGCGCGGACGGTGAGGTCCGTCTCGGGATCCACATCGGGCAGGGGCGTCAGCAGGCGAATCTGACCGTCATCGCGTCGTGCAAAGTGCAGGGTGTCGCCCCAGCCCACCAACTGAAACACGCTTTGCAAGGCGTGATAGCCGTCCGGGCGTCGGCCGGTGATGTGCAGGAACAGGTTCAGCTTTGCCGGCGCCAGACAGTCCGTCATCGTGCGTGCCGCGGCAGGCAGCAAAGCCCGCAGCGCAGGGTTGGGTGCGGCGATGTCCGTGGTGGACAGCACAGGACGAGCGGGGGAGGGCGGCAGCGTGGTCATGAGGGAACGACGAGGTAAGAAAAGGCAGCCAGCGAGATGGGGCGGCAAAACGGGCAAGCGCCCCATCGTGTGATTCGGCGATGGACACACATCGGCATCTTACCGCCGACATGGCGCCATGGGCACTCGCGCACGCTCAGGGGTTCAGAACGATCCGGACGTCGAGCGGTGCGTTCGATGGCGCGTCGATCCGAGTCAGGTTCATCCGACGAACCGAAGGCGCCTGCGATGTGGCAGCGCCGGCGCCAGCCGTCCGCGTGGCCGGCGGCGCGTCGCTCGGCGTGTCACCGAAAGCCAGATAATCGATACGCCATCCGTCCTGGACAATCTGGGTGATGCGGCCTTGCGCATCCCGGACGATCTGCGCATGCGATTCCGGAGACGGACTGTCTTTCAGCCAGTACCGCATGCCGGAGACCGGCAACGGAAAACCGAGCGCCCCGCGCATCAGGTCCTCGACATTCGTCGCGGTGCGTGGCTGCTGGTTCGGCAGCTCGAGCGTCGCCTGTGTCGGCGTGCTGCCGACGATGGCCAGCGTGCTTCCCAGAGGACTACGCAGCGATAGCGTCACTTCGTCACCCTGTTCCAGCCAGTCGAAATTGCCGTAGGCGTTCTGCACGCGCTGATTTTGATCCGCGTACCGGACCGAAAAGCGCCCTTGGAACGCGCTGTGCGCCGTCGTGCGCGCCGTAGGGGCGAGCGTTTTCTGTTGCGGTGGGGTTTGCGTCGCGCAGCCGGTCAACAACGCCGCGACACTCAGGCAGGCAATCGTGCAGGTCGACGCGAGCCGGTGCGTCAGGCCGCTTCGGCGCGAAAGGGTGGAGCGGCCGGCGCGGGCACCGACAGTGACGCCATGCGCAGCGGAGCGGTGATGCAGAAACGAACCCTTCATTCGATCGTGACCTTCAGGCGCGACATCACGCCCAGCAACGTGTCATTGGTCGGATCGAGCTGCTGGGCACTGCGCAGCACCTGGCGTGCATCGTCCTGCTTGCCTTGGCTCCACAGCACTTCGGCCAGATGCGCGCCGATTTCCGCATTTGGCTGGATCTGATAGGCGCGCCGCAACAGCGTCACCGCTTGATCCTTGTCGCCGAGCTTGAACTTGATCCAGCCGGCGCTGTCGGTGATATAGGGATCGCCGGGCGCCAAGGACATCGCCTTCTGAATCAGCTTGTCCGCTTCGTCCAGGCGCACGCCGCGGTCCGCCAAGGAGTAGCCGAGCGCGTTATACGCCTGCGCATTCGTCGGATCGAGCTGGATGACGCGGCGTAATTGCGCTTCCATGACGGGATAGTGCGCGTTGCGCTCCGCCGCCATCGCGTAGTCGTAGACCAGATCGGGATCGTTCGGCGCCAGTTGCACCAACGCCGAGAGTCGCTGTTCGGCCTGGTCGTACCTGCCGGCCTGCATCAGTACGCCGGCATCGGCGCGACCCAATGCCACTGCTTCGCGCGCGGTGCGTGGCGGGATGCTCGACAACAAGGCATCGGCCTGGTCATAGCGTTTTTGCTGCGTCAGTAGTTCGGCGCGACCGATCTGGGCCGGCACGAATTGCGTACTGTTGACGTCGACTTTCTGCAGCCATCCATCCGCTGCCGTGAAATCCTTGCGTTCGGCCGCGATCTGCGCCAGATACAGATAGGCGGGACCGCCGTCGAGGTGCCGAGTCAGCATGCCGTTGGATGCGCCGTTCTGCCCCGCTTGCGTCTGTGCGGCGGCATTGAGCTTAGCGGCCTGATCGGCATACTGCGTGAAGTACTTCTCCGCGTCGCCTTGCTGCTTCAATTGCATGCTGAGCAGGCCCAACGCGAACAACGGCGCCGGGTCAGAGGGATTGGCCCGATGCAGCGTCTCGAATTGCTTGCGGGCCGGATCGACCTGGTTGTCGGCCAGATACAGCTGGGCCAACAGGAAGCGGGCATCGCGGTCTTTCGGATGCTGCTGCACGAAACCCGACACCGACGCGATCGCATCATGCCGCGCATCGGCGCTCAGCTGCGCGAGCAGCAGGGCGGCCGGCGCGAAATCCGGTTTGACTTTCAATGCGGCATCGAACGATTTGCGCGCGCCGGGCTGATCGTCGGCCAGCAACTGCTGCCGCCCGATGGCGGTCGAGGCTTCCGGACGATTCATATCGTCTTGCAGCAGCTCGCGCAGCACCCGCACGCCGCCGATATGATCCGGGCCGCGCCCGACCAGTTCCTGCAAGGACATGATGGCGGCGCCCCGATCCGAATCGGGCACGGCGGCCAACTGACGGGCGAGCAGCGGCTTGGCCTCGTCCAGATAGCCATTCAATACCAGCAGCGTGGCATCGAATTGGGCCGCCTGGTCCGAGTGCGGCGCAAATTGGTGCCACAGACGCGCGGCGGTCAAGGCATCGCTCGGGCTCTGTGCGCTGACGGCGATTTCGGCGGCGCGTTGCGCCATCCGCGGATCCTGCGTCGAGCGCGCAAGCGCGAGATAAGTCTGGTAAGCCGGCGCCGCCTGGCCGCGTTGCAACGCGACTTCCGCCGCCAGCACCTGGAAGACGATCTGGCTCGAGAGTTCGCGATTCGGCAGATCGACCGTGTCCGACGCGGGCAGGCGCTGGCCGGCCGGCATCACCACCGTCGTCGCCGGCGCTGCCGCACCACCGGGCATCGGCACCGTTGTCGGGTCGCTGTCGCCATCGTCGTCGTCCGCCGGCGCGGCTTGCGCCGGCGTCGCGCTGCCTTGCGCCAATAGCGGCACGCCGGCGTGCCCGAGAGGCGACGCCGAGGCGCCCACCGCCGTGCCCTGCGTCGATCCCGCAACGGCGCCGGCGGCAAAGGCGGCGTGCGCGGCGAGACCGCTCAGCGCCGTGGCGGAGAGGGCCGTGACGGCAACGGCACGTACGAGCCTGACGATCCGGCGCAACGCGAAACGATCGGCCATCCCGTTTGTAGCGGGGGCGGCAATCGCGTCGACGTCATGGTCCGGACGGACGGCATGGCGGATCTGCGCAGCCTGCAGCGCTGAAGGGTGTATCGCGGGGAACGGAGACATGGACGAAGCATCCTGATGCGTCATTCGCTCCGGACGCGGCAAACGGGCGGGTGTGGCGAAAGAGTGGTTCATAAGTTCCAGGCTGCAGTTTCCTTGATTGTATCGCGACCGCTACGTTTCGACCCGCTCGCGCATCGAATGACTTGCAAACCGCCCATTTTTGTAAGCTCCACGTGCCGACATTGTCAGGAGGGCGGTGGTACATTGTCGGACCGCACCTTGCATAATGTGTCAAACCGCGCTCCCGTGGGGCGCCCGCCGTCCCGGATCATGCCCGAATTACCCGAAATCGAAGTTACCCGGCGCGGGATCGCGCCTCATGTCACCGCGCGGCGCGTGCAGGCCGTGCACGTGCGTACGCCGGCGCTGCGCTGGCCGATTCCGACGGAGATGCCGGCGGCGTTGGCCGGCCGCCCGATCCGGTCCGTCTCGCGTCGCGGCAAATACCTCTTGCTCGAATCCGATGCCGGATGGTTGATTCTGCACCTCGGTATGAGCGGTTCGTTGCGCGTGTTGCAGGGGGAGGACCGGCATCTGGCCCCCGGTCGGCATGACCATCTGGACCTGGTCTTCGACGAGGCGATCGTCCGGCTGCGCGATCCGCGTCGCTTCGGCGCGGCACTGTGGCATCCACGGGAGGCCGGTGATGTGCTCGCGCATCCCTTGCTCGCCTCGCTCGGCGTCGAGCCATTCTCCGATGCCTTCTCCGGTGCTTTGTTGTTCGAGCGCACGCGCGGCCGGGCGATGGCCGTCAAACAGGCCTTGCTGGCCGGGACGATCGTCGTAGGCGTGGGCAATATCTATGCATCGGAATCGCTGTACCGTGCCGGTATCCGCCCGACCACCGCCGCCGGCCGCGTTTCGCGGCAGCGCTACGATCGATTGGCGGAAGTAATCCGCGAGGTGCTGGGTGAGGCGATCGAGCAGGGCGGCAGCACCTTGCGCGATTTCATCGGCAGCGACGGTGCCAGCGGCTATTTTCAGATGGCGCACGCGGTGTATGATCGCGACGGCCAGCCGTGCCGCGTCTGCCTGTTGCCGATCCGCAAGATCGTTCAGGGCCAGCGCTCGACGTTCTACTGCGCGCAGTGCCAGCGCTGAGCCGGCTGCTTTTGTAATCGGCGGGGCCACGCCCTGCCATCGAACCGCCCCGTGGGTCCTGTGCTCCCTTTGATAGCGAAAGACAGTTTTGCGCCGCGCCTGATTGCGTGGCAACGCCGACATGGTCGCCACGACCTGCCGTGGCAGACCGACGATGCTTACCGTGTCTGGCTGTCCGAAATCATGTTGCAGCAGACGCAGGTGGCCACGGTGATCCCGTACTACGCGCGTTTCACCGAACGTTTTCCGGATGTTCGCGCACTTGCCGCCGCGCCCGAGGACGAGGTGATGGCGCTCTGGGCAGGGCTCGGTTATTACTCGCGTGCGCGAAACCTGCATCGCTGCGCGAAGGATGTGGTGGCGCGTTTCGACGGGCGTTTCCCGGACAATGTCGCCGAACTCGTCACGCTATCGGGAATCGGCCGATCGACGGCCGCGGCGATCGCCGCCTTTGCCTACGGGACGCACGAGACGATTCTCGACGGCAATGTCAAACGTGTCCTGGCGCGGGTGTTCGGCATCGAAGGTTTCCCCGGTGAAAAACGCGTCGAGACGGCGATGTGGGCACTCGCCGAGTCCTTGCTTCCGGCGCCGAGCGGATCGACGCGCTCCGAGAAATCGCGTGCGACGATGAAGGCCTATACGCAAGGTTTGATGGATCTGGGCGCGACCTTATGCGTCCGTGCGAACCCGTTGTGCGAGCGCTGCCCCTTCCACGACGATTGCGTCGCGCGTGTGGGCGGTCGCCAGAAGGATCTGCCGACGCGCAAGCCGGCGAAAGTCGTCCCGCAGCGGGAAACGACGATGCTGGTATTCGACACTGGCTCGCATCTCTTGCTATATCGACGTCCGCCGCATGGCATCTGGGGCGGGCTATGGAGTTTGCCGGAGGCTGCCGACCCGGCGCAGGCGCAATCGCTGGCGCGCGAATACGGGGCGGACTGGACGCAGGCATCGCAACTGACGCCGTTCGCGCATCAATTCACCCACTTCCGTCTGACGATCACGCCGCTGTTACTGCCTTGCACGGAGCCGCAAGGCGGTCCGCTGACGTTGTCACCCACCGCATCGAACGTGAAACCGCGCGGCGCGGCTAAGTCGGCATCGACGCGGCGCGTGCCGACCGCTGAGGGCATCGATTTCGGGATTGCCGACGATGACGCGGGCGTTGCGCCAGTCGAATGGGTCGCCTGGTCGTCGCTGCATCAATACGGTTTGCCGGCGCCGGTGCGCAAGCTGCTCGACAGCTTGCGCGGTGCCTTGTTGTAAAAGACGCTCGATCGGCGATCTACAGCATCTGATGGCGCATCATGTATTGATGGACTAGTTCAAGCCGGGTGCCGGCGTCGTCAAGTTCCATCAATTGCTGACGCGCGCGAATCGAGATCGGCAAGACCTCGGATAAGCGGTTTCCGACCCAACTCGCGTCGTGGAGCTGGAAGGGCTCGAGAAACGGCATATGCGCGGGATCCCGTTCGCGGACATTGTCGATGATGCGACTCAGTGATTCGGAGCAGGACGCCAGGCGTATCCGGTGTTCGTCCGATTCGTCCTCGACCGTATCGTCGCCCATCGGCTCGGCGACGCCACGCAGCAGACCGTCTTTTTCGCGGTGCGTCGAGAGGAGACGGAAGCGATGCATTCCGCGGCAGCGCAATAGCAGCACGCCCAATTGCTGGACGTCGCACCCGACGATCTGTGCCAGGCAACCGATTGTCTCCGGCTCCGCCTCGTCACTTCCGGGCAGCGATACTTCACTGCCGCTCTTCAACAGGCACACGCCAAACGGCACGTCCCGACGCAGGCAGTCCCGTGCCATGTCCAGATAGCGCGCTTCGAACGCCCGCAACGACAACAAGCCGTCCGGAAACAGCACGGCACCCAATGGGAAAAGCGGCAGGTCGGCCAGCAGCGTTGCCATGATGGTCACCGTCCTGTAGATACGCCCGGCACGACGGTCGGCGCGATTTCACGATGCCGCAGGATGACGCGGTCGGCACCGCCGAAACGCTCGGCGAGCGTCTTCGAGATAAACACGGACCGATGTTGGCCGCCGGTGCAACCGATCGCCACGGTCAGATAACTGCGATTGTCGTTGCGGATGGCGGGCAGCCAGGTTTCGATAAAGTGTGCGATATCGTCGATCATCCGATGTACTTCCGGAATAGCACTTAAATAATCGATCACCGGCTGGTCGAGTCCGGTCAATGGTCGCAACGACAGATCGTAATAGGGGTTCGGCAGCATCCGCACGTCGAATACGTAGTCGGCATCGAGCGGCAGTCCTTTCTTGAAACCGAAGGACTGGAACATCACGGTCAGACCTTCGTTCTGATGTTCCGCAAACGTACGGACCCAGGCACGCAAGGTGTTGGCGCGCAGATTGCTCGTATCGATTTGATGACCGAGGCCGGCCAGCGGTGCGACCAGCATGCGTTCGCGTTCGATGGCGTCCGCCAACGACGTATCGGCACCGGCCGACGAGCCATCGGCGGCGAGGGCGCTGCCGACGGCGGCAGACAGCGGATGTCGGCGCCGCGTTTCGGAGTACCGTGCAATCAGCGCTTGCGTACTGGCATTCAAAAACAGCACGCGCACCGTATGCCCATCGTCGCGCAAGCGAGTGATGATGGCATTGATATCGGAAACGGACGGTCCTCCAGCGTCGCGCGGCGTCACGCCTTCGATGCCCAGCGGTGCGTTTGCGAGGGCCGCGGCGCCCGGACGCGCGTCGATCGCGACGGCCAGTCGCGTACAACCGTCGCGGTCCAGTTCGCCGGCCAGTTCCTGCAGGAAGCGGGGTCGCAGATTCTCGACGCAGTAATAGCCCACGTCTTCGAGCGCGTTCAACGCGACCGATTTGCCTGACCCCGAAATACCGGTGATAAGAATGATCCGCATGGCGGCAGCTTTACGAAGCAAAGTCGCCCAGTCGTCGCCGAATACCACATCGGCGCGCGCCGGTGGCGCTGCTCGCGTCGGGGACGCCGGCCTGTCACGAGACAGGGCGAGCTACCGCGCGCCGCGCCACCCTCTGGGTAAGCAGACGGTGAACCGGTTTACACCGGAGTTGCAGCCATCATAGCACTGTCGACCTGGCCTGCGCGTCAGATCATTTTTCCAGGAAATTGGCTGTCTGGCTCTTGCATTGCCAGACGTTGTCGGTCCATGAAGTCGTGCAGCGTGTCGATACCGCGCAGCTTCAGAATCGTATTGCGAACGGCGGCTTCGACCAGCACCGCGAGGTTGCGGCCGGCGGCCACTTGCAGATTCACTTTCGGAATCGGCAGGCCTAGCACGTCGATCGTTTGCGCATCGATCGGCAATCGATGGAATTCACCGTCCGGACGGCGCACCAGATTGACGATCAATTTCAGCTTCATCTTCCGCCGGACGGCTGTTTCACCAAAGATCGTCTTGATGTCGAGCAGACCCAGCCCGCGTACTTCCAGCAGATTCTGCAGCAGCGGCGGGCAGCGGCCTTCGATATAGTCGGGGCCGAGCCGAACGAAATCGACCGCGTCGTCGGCGACCAGACCATTGCCGCGGCTGATCAGTTCGAGTCCCAACTCGCTCTTGCCCAATCCCGAGTCGCCGGTCAGCAAGACGCCGAGGCCGAGGATGTCGAGGAAGACGCCGTGCATCGTCGCGCGCGGGGCGAGGATGCGCGACATATAGAGCCGCAGGCTATCGATGACCGCCGCGGACGACAGCGGGGTGGTGAACACCGGCGTCGATGAGCGAGTGCAGCGCAGAATCAATTCGTCGGGCACTTCGCCGGTACCGGCGATGACGAGAAACGGGGGTTCCAGCGCGATCAGTTTGGCGATATCGTGCGATCGATCCTCGTCGGACTGGCGCTGATAATAGGCCAGTTCGGCATCGCCCAGGACTTGAATCCGGTTGGGGTGGATCACATTCAAGTGTCCTACCAGATCCGCGCTGGACGTGGCGTTTTCGACCGTCTCCGGAGAGAAGCCGCGCTCCCAGCCCTCATGGCCGGTGAGCCAACTCAGTTTCAATTCGGCGGCGTTATCGTCGAAGATGCTTTGCGCATTGATGCTCGACGTATCCATCAGGCGGAAGACTCCACGCGAAGAAAGGGGCGGTCAGTTATGCCACTGCGTCAGGACACGATGCACCTGCAGCGGATCACGCTCCGCCGCCAGCATCTCGCGTGTGTCGCGGTCCGACAGCAACTGGGCGATTTCCGACAGGATTTCCAGATGTTGCTGGGTTGCCTGCTCCGGCACCAGCAGGAAGATCAGCAGGTTAACCGGCTGGCCGTCCGGCGAGTCGAACGGCACGGGCGTGTCCAGCCGCATGAAAGCGGCCAGCGGCTGCTTGAGACCCTTGATGCGACCATGCGGGATGGCGACGCCTTCCCCCAAGCCGGTGGACCCAAGCCGCTCACGTGCGAAAAGGTTGTCGGTGACGATGCTGCGCGCGATCCCGTGCTGATTCTCGAAGATCAGACCCGCCTGCTCGAACACACGTTTCTTGCTCGTGACGCTGACGCCGAGTTGTACGTTTTCCGGCGCTAACAGTTTGGCTAAACGATTCATGTTGAAAAGCAGGCATCAACCGCCGGCGTCTATTTAGCACACCGACGCCATGCCGAGCCGAATTTCCCCGTGACGAATTTCCTATTATAGAGCACGTGCTTTCGTTATTGCGCCATTGTTGCGCGCTGCAAAATAAACCACACAATGACGTGGACAACACGAGAAACGTCTTGCAAAGAACAAAGCCGGTGGCAACGCCACCGGCTTCTTTGTCCTAACGCGCGTCGAACTGTATTCCAGCACAGTGCGGCAATAACGCTAAACCGGTTTAGGGCCGGGCCAATCCTGTTGGCCGCGCGGCCGCATGGAGGCGTGTATGCCAATGCTGCCATCCTGCCGTTCGTGCGCATTTCCCGCCGCTTTTCCAGAATCCGGACACATGTGTCACGATCGGGAACTGCCAAAGCGATGGGTCGGAATGCGGATGTCGCTTATTGCGAGGACTCCAGCAGTTCCGCCTGCGCCGCATTCACGGCAACGTGCTTCAATGCCTCGCGTTCATGGCCCTGCAGCCGATCCTTGTGACGCAATACTTGTCGGTCGAGCTTATCCACGAGGAGATCGATGGCGGCATACAAATCGCCATCGGCGCTCTCGACATAGATATCGCGTTTCTTGACCGTCAGCGTGATTTCGGCGCGTTGCCGTTTTTCCTTCTCCCGATGGTTATCCACTGTCAGCAGCACATTGACGGCGATCACCTGATCATAGTGCCGGAGCACCTTGTCGAGTTTGTTCATCACATACTCGCGCAAGGAGGGTGTGACATCGAGATGGTGTCCACTGATGGTCAGATTCATTGCTGCTTCTCCCATGCTGGGGCCGGAGGATCGCTGCGCGGCGGAAGCTTCGCAGTCGTTCGCGGCCGGTACAAACCCGCCGCAACATGCGACGAGCCAATGCCCTGTGAGCTGCCGACGCAGCCTCGCGGAACAACGGCGGGAAACTGCGGCGGACTAGAGCGACTTACGGAGATTGACGGCTGGAATGCGGAGCGCTTCGCGGTACTTTGCAACGGTCCGTCGTGCGACGACGAAGCCTTGTTCAGCGAGCAGCTCGGCAATCCGGCTATCGGAAAGCGGCGTTTTCGGGTCTTCTGCTCCTATCAATTGCTTGATCAGTGCACGTATCGCCGTGGACGAGGCCGAGCCACCCGTATCGGTAGAGATATGGGAGCCAAAGAAAAACTTGAACTCGAGGGTCCCCGACGGCGTCAGCATGTACTTGCCTGTTGTGACGCGCGACACAGTCGACTCGTGTAAACCTAGCGTATCAGCAATTTCTCGCAAAACCAAGGGACGCATGGCAATTTCGCCATGGGCAAAAAAATTCTTCTGCCGTTCCACAATAGCCTGCGCCACACGCAAAATCGTGTCAAATCGTTGCTGAATATTTTTGATCAGCCAGCGTGCTTCCTGCAGCTGCTGACGCAGCGATCCGCTGCCGGGATCGCCGCGGTTGTTGCGCAGGATATTGGCGTACAGATTATTGATGCGAAGCTTCGGCATCACCTCGGGATTCAACTCGGCGATCCAGCCCTGACTGGTCTTCCGCACGAGGACGTCCGGAATCACATAGTCCGCTTCAGCGCTGCTGTAGGCGGCGCCGGGGAAGGGCTCCAGGGAACGGATCAGTTGATGCGCTTCTCGCAGTGCATCATCATCAACCTTCAACTGCCGACGCAAGCGGGCGAAATCACGCGCCGCGAGCAATTCGAGATGATGGTTGACGATATCGAGCGCCAGCGTTCGGGTGGCGCCCGGCGTGAGGCGGCGCAATTGCAGTGCCAGACATTCCGACGGCGAGCGCGCACCGACACCCGCGGGATCGAAGCTTTGCAGCAGTGTCAGCGCATTGTTCAGGTCGTCGATGTCGATGCCGCTGTCTTCCGGCAATTCGCTGACGATCTCGTCGAGCGACGTGGTCAGATAGCCGGCGTCGTCGATCGATTCGATCAAGAAGGTAACCAGCGCGCGATCACGGGCATCG
Source organism: Robbsia sp. KACC 23696 (assembly GCF_039852015.1). Classification (NCBI taxonomy): domain Bacteria; kingdom Pseudomonadati; phylum Pseudomonadota; class Betaproteobacteria; order Burkholderiales; family Burkholderiaceae; genus Robbsia; species Robbsia sp. KACC 23696. The sequence continues at coordinate 910,589 of NZ_CP156626.1, forward strand.
GTGCGCGTCAGGGCCAGCTGATCGTTCAAGTGATCGCGCAGATTCGTGCGCACTTCCTCGAGCTGCATCGGCGGCAGATCATCGTCGTCACTGCCAGCGCCGCTGCCGCCGGAGCCGCTACGGGCATAGTCGTCCAGGCTCCAGGACGGACCATCGTCGCTGCTGTCGCGCGGGGCATCGGCATTGCCGCGGTCACCGTCACCGCTGTCACTGCCGTTGCCGCCGTGCGCCTCGCCCTCGGCGCCATCCCGCCGATTCTCGCCGTTCTGGCCGCCTTCCGATACGCCACTCGTCCCAGCGGTCGACGGGCCGTGCCCGGCGATCGAACCATCACTCGCCACGCGCAACGACTTGCCGCCCCAATCGTCATCGCTTTCTAGCAATGGATTCTGGGCGACGGCGGTGGCAACTTCCTGTTGCAATTCCAGCGTCGACAGTTGCAACAATCGAATGGATTGTTGCAACTGCGGCGTGAGCGCGAGGTGTTGAGATAGGCGTAACTGGAGGCTGGCTTTCATAATGTCGCCAACCATTGTAGTGGCTTTGAGGATGCGGCGAAACCACTAGATTGCCGTTTGATGCCAACTTGGCCCGGTAATTGCAGCGCGCCCCCGCAGGCAAGGGCCGGCAGGGGCGCATGGGGGCATCAATCATCGATGTGCAGACGTACCGGAGGGCGTCGTGCAAGGGCGGGGCGGCTGCTGAAGAAACAAAAAATCGGAAAAAAAGTCGCCGATCGACACGCGCCGTCGCGGCGTGTTACATCCTGAAATGTTCGCCCAGATAGACGCGGCGCACGTTTTCGTTGGCGATGATGTCGGCCGGCGCGCCCGAGGCAAGGACGTGGCCGTCGCTGATGATGTAGGCGTGGTCGCAGATCCCGAGGGTTTCGCGCACGTTGTGGTCGGTGATCAATACGCCGATATTGCGGCTTTTCAGAAAGCGGACGATCTTCTGAATCTCGATCACGGCGATCGGGTCGACGCCCGCGAACGGTTCGTCGAGCAGGATGAAGCCGGGATCGGTCGCCAGCGCACGCGCGATCTCGACCCGTCGACGCTCGCCGCCCGATAGCGACATGGCCGGGTTTTGCCGCAGATGTGCAATCTGCAATTCTTCCAGCAAGGCCGTGGTGCGATCGGCGATTTCCTGTCGAGACAGCTTGCGGCCATTCGGATGGCGTTGCAGCTCCAGAACGGCACGAATATTCTGCTCGACGCTCAACTTACGGAAAACCGAGGCCTCCTGAGGCAGATACGACAGCCCCAGTTTCGCGCGCAGGTGAATCGGCAGCTTCGAGATCACTTTGTCGTTCAACTGGATCTCGCCAGCGTCCAGCGGGACCAGACCGACGATCATATAAAACGACGTGGTCTTGCCCGCGCCGTTCGGCCCGAGCAGTCCCACCACCTCGCCGCTGGAGACGTCAAGCGAGACGTCCTTGACGACAGTGCGCGCGCCGTAGCGCTTTTCCAGATTTCTGACCTTCAGCGTGCGGCGTTCGCCAGCATGCTGCAGCAGTCCGGCGGCCTCGTGCAGAGCCTCGGCGGCCGTTGCATTTGCCACGGCAACGTCCGTCATGGGGTGGTCTCCAATTGATGTGCCGACTCGAGCGGCGAGGCGCCGGCGGTGCCGGATGCACCGCTCGTACCGTCCGTGACCGCCTGGGTTCGGGTGCTATGGGCGTTTGCAACACCGCCGCGGCTGCCATCCCCGGCGCCGTTACCGGTGGAGGCACTGCTATCGCCGTCGTCGGTTGAGGCGGGTGACGAGGGGGCTGCCGGCGTAGTCGTACTGGGCGCGATCATGCCGCGGACCCGACCACCTGGCGTGCCGGTCTTCGTCCCGCCATTCGATTGCGCCGTGTAATAGCCGGTCTGGCCGTCGTAGCGAATGACGCTACCGTGAACTTCGTCGATCGGGGTGGTCAGGCCCGACAGGCGCCTTGCCACGGCCGAGCCGGTCAGCGTCGACACGTCGGATTTGCCGTCGTAGTCGATGCGCTTGCCCTGACCCTCGAAGTACTCGTTGACCCCATCGCGCTTTTGCCGGATGTAGGCGAGGCCTTTGTCGCTGGTGGCCGTTGCGTAGGAATAGCCTTCCGGATCCTGATGGATCTCGGCGCGGTCTCCGCGGACGATGATCGTGCCCTTGGTCAGCTCGACATTGCCGGTCAGGATGGTCGTCTGTTTCAGATCGTCATACGACAGGTGGTCGGCCGAGTAGACCAGCGGCTTGTTCTTGTCTGCCTGTTCGGCATGGGCCGCCGACGTCGCCAGCCCGCCAAGCAGGGCTACCAGCGTGAGCCACGTGGCCGTGATGCGCCGCGCGACGCGGCGCGGCTCTTGATACGAAAATTTCATCTGGTCGTTCTGATTCAGCGCGTCCCGCCGTTCAATTGCTGGGCCGCGATCGAGCCGCGGACGTTACCGAACAATTGGGCCGAGCGGGTCGTGTTGATATAAGTCATGCCTTGCGTAGCCGTCGCAATCGACGGGCCACGGGTCAGCTTGACGGGCTTTTCCGTCCGGATCGTGTCATCGTTCACCAGCACCTCGAAGTGCGAGGAATCCGCTTCCATCGGGGGATCCGCGGGGCCCGGCGCACGGACCACCTTCGCGTCATCGTACAGGTTCACGATCGAGGCGTCGCTATTGACCACACCGCGTTTCGAGGTAGCCGTGATGATGGGCGATCCGGGCTTGAAGGAACGCAGCGCGGGATCGGTCAGTACGCTGTTTTGATCGTCTTCGTAATGCGTCAACGTTCGCGCATTGAGTCGGTATTGCACATTGCCGGTATCGTCGAGCATCGTGACCGAAAGGTCGTTGCCGAAATAGTCGGCGGTATGCCCTACCTGCTTCGCCGCCGGCTGGGCGGCGGGCTTGAGCGATGACTGCAGTAGCCAGTAGGTCGCGCCGGCCAGGATCGCCATGACGACGATCGGCACGAACGGTGCAACGCGTTGCGTCCACTTTGCCTGGTGCGGCGGACGCTGCGAAGGGGGCGTGGGCTGCGCGGGCGGCGTACGAGCAGCGCCGGTACTGGACGTCATACGCTCAGCCCTCGCACTGTTTGGCCAGCAACGCGTCGTAATGCCCGGTTGCCCGCAGGATCGTATCGCACGCTTCGCGCACCGCGCCTTCGCCGCCGCGCGCCTGGGTCACCATATGCACGCGCGACCGGACATCCGGATGCGCGTTGGCGGGCGCGCAGGCAAAGCCGACGCGGCACAAGATCGGCAGATCCGGCCAGTCGTCACCCATATACCCGATGTCGGCGTCGCGCAACTGCAGTTCGGCGCGCAAGCTGGCCAGCACATCGCCTTTTTGTTTGACCCCCTGGAATACACGGCCGATACCGAGTTCCCGGGCACGGGAGGCAACGATGCCGGATTCCCGGCCTGTAATGATCGCGACCTCGATGCCGCAGCGGGCCAATTGCTTGACGCCATGACCGTCGAGCGTATGGAAGGCTTTCAGCATCTCGCCGTCATGCCCGTAATAGATCTGGCCGCTGGTGAAGACGCCGTCGATATCGAAGGCCATCAGCCGGACGCCGGCCGCGCGGCGGCGCAGCGTGTCGGCGTCGATGGGCGCGGCACCCGCGCTCGCGGCCGGGCCCGATGCCGCGGCGAAATTTTCCGTATGGCTCATCAGATTACCTTTGCACGGAACAGGTCATGCAGGTTCAATGCGCCCACCAGCGTTCCGGCCGGTTCGACGACGAGAATCTGGCCGACGCGGAATTTTTCCATCTGGCTGGCGGCTTCGCTGGCCAGATGATCCGGGGCGATCACGCGCGGCGAGCGCGTCATCACATCCTTGATCGGCAGCGTGTCCAGCGTCGAATGGCTTTTCAGTACCCGGCGCAGGTCGCCGTCGGTGAAGACGCCGATCAGCGTGTCGCCCGCTTCCGTGACGGCGGTCATGCCCAACCCTTTCGCCGTTATTTCGAACAGGGCATCATGGACGCTGGCATCCGCCGATACGCGCGGGACTTGATCGCCCACGCGCATGATGTCGCGCACATAGGTCAGCAGCCGGCGGCCCAGCGCGCCACCGGGGTGAGAACGCGCGAAATCCTCGGGGCCGAAGCCGCGCGCATCCAGCACCGCGCAGGCGAGCGCATCACCGAGGGCCAATGCAGCCACGGTGCTGGCCGTCGGCGCCAGGTTCATCGGACAGGCTTCCTTCGCGACCCAGCCGTCCAGATGGGCATCGGCCAAGCCGGCCAGGCTGGATTTCGGGTTGCCGGTGATCGCGATCAGCGTCGTATCCATTCGCTTCACAAGCGGCATGATGCGCAGCAGCTCATCGGTCTCGCCCGAATACGAGATGGCGACGAAGACGTCGTCGGCAGTGATCATGCCAAGATCGCCATGGACCGCTTCGGCCGGATGGACAAAGAAGGCCGGCGTGCCGGTGCTGGCCAGGGTCGCGGCGATCTTGCGCGCGATATGACCGGATTTGCCGATGCCCGAGACGACCACACGCCCGCGGCATGCCAGCAGCAACTGGACCGCGTCGACGAACTGACCATCCAGGCGCTCGGCGACGCCGCGTACGGCATCCGCTTCGATCGCCAGGACCTCGCGTGCCAATGACATGGCACGGTCCTGATTGATTTTCGCTATCATTCGCGGAGTATAACAAAAGGCCTGCAATCGAGTGTTTCAGCCAGGCCGTCGGCAGCACGATTTCGTTACCGGTGAATGACAGACTATTACCCCCGGAAAAGGCAGGCCGAGCGACGGTCGATGCGACAGATGCCGGATGATTGCGCGTGCCGACGACGGCGCGCAGCGGGGCAATAATGCGGAATGTTGGTGGAATGCGACAGTTTCGCTGCAAGATGATGCTATTTTCGAGATAGTTCGACAGTCCGCTTCGCGCGGCACCGTGAATTTTCCTGTTTTCCCCTCGCTCTTTCCACGACGCAGGCCGGACGCGTCCGACTGCCCCACGCGACGATGTCTTTCAATCGGCGCGGCGCTGGCCATTTCAAACCTCTGATTTTAAAGCCCGATCTGACGATGACGACACCGCTGCAACTGACCTTGATGCTGTTGCTGGCCGCTGTGGCCGGCGTGGTCGTGTTCCGCAGCTTGAACCTGCCGCCGATGCTGGGCTATCTGGTGGTCGGCATTCTCGTGGGGCCGCATGCCTTCGGCATCGCCTCCGATTCGTCGCGCGTGGAATATCTGGCGGAGTTCGGCGTCGTCTTTCTGATGTTCTCGATCGGCCTCGAATTTTCACTGTCGCGATTGCGGGCGATGCGGCGGATCGTCTTCGGCCTGGGGGTCGCGCAGGTGGTGGGGACGATCGCCGCGTCGATGATCGCCGGGGCGGCCGTCAATGCCTTCACCCATTTCAGCTGGCAGTCGTCGTTTGCCTTGGGCGCGGCGCTGGCGATGTCCTCGACGGCCATCGTCAGCAAGATGCTCGCGGAGAAGCTGGAGCTGGAAACCGAGCACGGACGCCGCATCATCGGGGTGTTGTTGTTTCAGGATCTGGCGGTGGTGCCGCTGCTGATCATTCTCGCGTCGTTAAATCAAAATGCGCGCGACCTCGCCCTCTCGCTCGGCATGGCAGCCATCAAGATCGGCGTCGCGCTGTCGTTGCTGCTGTGGCTCGGTCAGCCCTTGATGCGGTTCTGGTTGACGCTGGTCGCGCGCCGGCGCTCGCAAGAACTGTTCATGCTGAACCTGCTGCTGGTCACGCTCGGTGGCGCTTTTCTGACCGAAGAGCTTGGTTTGTCGATGGCGCTGGGTGCCTTTATCGCCGGCATGCTGATCGCGGAGACGCCGTATCGGCATCAGGTGGAAGAGGATATCAAGCCATTCCGCGACGTTTTGCTCGGCCTGTTCTTCATCACTACCGGGATGCTGCTCGATCCGATGATCGTCTGGCATCACCCGATCGCCGTGACGGTGTTGTTCATCGTGCCGATGGCGCTGAAATTGATGTTGATCGCCGGTTTGTCGCGCCTGTTCGGTGCGACGCCCGGCGTGGCGTTGCGGACCGGCCTGGGCCTCGCGCAAGCCGGGGAATTCGGCTTCGTCCTGATGAATCTGATTAACGACAAGCATCTGCTCGATCCGGTGACCAGTGAGGTGATCCTAGCGGCCATGTTGCTGTCGATGATCGCCGCGCCGTTCCTGTTGCAGAACATGAACCGGATCGTCATGCGGGTCGTGTCGAGCGAATGGCTGGTGCAGTCGCTGCAGATGACGAAGATCGCGACGCAAAGCATGAAAAACACCGGGCATGTGATTATTTGCGGTTATGGCCGCTCGGGGCAGAATCTGGCGCGGATGCTGGAGCAGGAGGGCATCGACTACGTCGCGCTCGACTTGGACCCGGACCGGGTCAACGCCGCGGCGTCCGCCGGGGAGTCCGTGGTGTTCGGCGATGCCGCGCGCCATGAGGCGCTCGTCGCGGCCGGGCTCCAGCGCGCTGCCGCCGTCGCCATTACCTATACGAATCTGCCGTCGGCGTTGCGCGTGCTGGAGCATGTCCAGGAATTGAATCCGGGTCTGCCGGTGATCGTCCGAACTGTCGACGATGCGGCGTTCGACAAGTTGACGGCGGCCGGCGCGACCGAGGTGATCCCTGAGATCGTCGAAGGAAGTCTGATGCTTGCGTCGCACACGTTGGTGGTGGTCGGCGTGCCGATGCGGCGGGTCTTGCGGCGCGTGGAACAGATGCGCGACGAGCGCTACGGACTGTTGCGTGGCTATTTCCGCGGTGCCGACGATCCCGACGATGAGAACGAGGACGAGCAGGTCAGGCTACAATCCGTCAAAATCGAGCCGCACGCCGACGCGGTAGGACGCACATTGGGCGATCTGCGGCTGCGCGAGATGGGCGTCGATGTGACGGCCATCCGGCGCCGCGGGATCCGTGGCGGCGAGCCGGACGCCGCCGCCAAGGTCATGATGAACGATGTCCTGGTCCTGCGCGGGACGCCATCGGCGCTCGCGCACGCGGAGGAAAAGCTGCTCCGCGAAAGTGGACGTGCCTGAGCGACATCCCTCGGCCTGGCGGGGCATCGACGGACGATGGCGGAGTGCATAATCGAACGGGACGCACGGGCTGCGGCGGCGCAGCGGCCTGGCGTGTCGGCCGTCGCAACGCTCGTCGGGCCGCCGTCGGCGGACAGAATCGGCACATCCGGCGAATCACAAGCGAATCAACAAGGGTATCAAGTGGACTTTTCAGCACAGACGTTGCCGGCTCCCGGCGATCGGGAGGCCGTCGCGGCCTATTTGCGCGCGCGCGTTCGGACTGTTCCGGACTGGCCGTCGCCGGGTGTGCAGTTTCGCGACATCACGCCCTTGCTGGCGTCGGCCGAGACGATGAACGTCATCATCGATGCTTTCGTCGCGCGCTATCGCGATCAGCGCATCGCGCACTTCGCCGGACTCGAGGCGCGTGGCTTCATCCTCGCGCCGCTTCTCGCGCATGCGCTGGGCGCGGGCTTTATCCCCCTGCGCAAAAAAGGCAAGCTGCCGTATAAGACCGTGAGCGAGTCCTACAAGCTCGAATACGGTGAGGCGACGCTGGAGGCGCATATCGACGCCTGCCGCCCCGGTGAGCGCGTCGTGCTGATGGACGACCTGATCGCCACCGGCGGCACGCTGATGGCGGGGCGCACGCTGTTGCAGCGTCTGGGGGCGGATGTCGTCGAAGGGGCCGCATTGATCGACCTGCCGGATCTGGGCGGATCGACCTTGTTGCGCGAGGCGGGTTTGTCGTTGTTCACGCTGTGTACATTCGACGGACATTGACGGGCATTGCGTGCACGTTTGCGGAGCGCGGCTTCCTGAACGGAGCGGAGGATCGACGGAATGAATGCATCTGACGCGGCATGGGCCGTCGCGCATCGACAGTTGACGGCGGGACCGACGGGCGCTCCGGCCTGCATTGCGGCGGCGCGGGGCTTCGATGCACGTCGATTCTGGCGTTTCGAGATCGACGGCGTCCGTGTGGGCTGGGTACGTCACGACGACGTGTCCCGGCTCGCGCGCTGGCCGCAGTATTTCGTTTTTTCGCCCGCAGCCACCGAGGCGTCGGCCGCCGGGCCGTCTGGCGTGGTGGCGCTTGCCGCCGCGCTGGCCGATACGCCGGCACGGACACAGGCATTGGGCGCGGTCATCGCCACGTTGCGCGATGAGGGAAGGATCACCGGCTGGCGCGACGAGACGTTTGCGATCCGCAATGCCTTCGATGATCCGCCGCTGGCGTTTATCGAACGCGCCGCCTCGCGTTTCTTCGGCACGATGACCTATGCGGTGCACGTCAACGGCGTGCAGGGCATTCTGGCCGGTGGTGCCGCGACGCATATGTGGATCGCGCGTCGCAGCCTGGCCAAGGCCGTCGATCCCGGCATGTTGGACAACCTCGTTGGCGGCGGCATTCCGTGGGGCTGTACCGTCGCCGAGGCGCTGGTCAAGGAGTGCTGGGAGGAGTCCGGTATCGCGCCCGAATTGGCGGCCAGTGCCCAAGCCGGTGGTACGCTGCATGTGCTGAACGAGATCGAGCAGGGCGTGCAGGCGGAGCAATTGTTCGTTTTCGATCTGGCGCTGCCCGACGATTTCGCCCCGCGTGCCGAGGACGGCGAAGTGGGCGAGCATTTGCACGTGACGCCAGCGGACGCCTTGCTGGCGATCGCGCGCGGTGAGATGACGATGGACGCCAGTGTCGCCACACTCGATTGCGCGCTGCGCCGTGGTTGGATCTCGTCGCAACAGGCAAAAGGTTTCGGCGCGCTTTATCGCGCGCCATGACGGGTGGCTGCCCGCGCATCGACGCCGATGCGTATCGGCCGCCCCGTTTCAGTTCAATCAAGCACTAGTAGAAAGTAGAGGGAAGCATCATGTCAGCGCGCCACGATTACATCTTGACGCTGGGTTGCCAGGATCGGCCGGGCATCATTCACACCGTGACAGGATTTCTGTTCGAGCGTGGTGCCAATGTACTGGATTCGGCTCAGTTCGGTGACGCGCATACCGGACAGTTTTTCATGCGTGTGCACTTCGAGGAAATCGGGGTGGAGGCAGGTCATGCCTTGCTGAAGGAGGCGTTCGCGCCGTTGGCGGAGCGCTTCGGCATGCAATGGGAATTGCACGCCGTGACGCATAAACCGCGGGTCATCCTGATGGTCTCGAAGATCGGCCATTGCTTGAACGATTTGCTGTTCCGCTATCGGATGGGGCAACTGCCGATCGAGATTCCGGCCATCGTGTCGAATCACAAGGATTTCTACCAGCTGGCGGCGTCGTACAACATTCCCTTTTATCATTTCCCGCTGTTGAATGCGACGCCGGAAGGCAAGGCGGCGCAGGAAGCGCGCGTTGTCGAAGTGCTGGAAGAACAGCAGATCGATCTGGTGGTGCTGGCGCGCTATATGCAGATTCTGTCGCCCGCGCTTTGTGAGAAGCTGTCGGGGCGCGCGATCAATATCCACCACTCCTTCCTGCCCAGTTTCAAGGGTGCGCGACCGTATTTTCAGGCCTTCGATCGCGGCGTGAAGTTGATCGGTGCCACCGCGCACTATGTGACGACGGATCTGGATGAAGGCCCGATCATCGAGCAGGGTGTGGAGCGTGTGGACCACAGCATGAATGCCGAGCAACTGACCGCCATTGGTCGCGACATCGAATGCGTGACGCTCGCGCGGGCGGTCAAATGGCATGTCGAACGTCGGGTGCTGATCAACGGGCACAAGACGATCGTGTTCTCCTAAAGACGTTCGTCGAAGACCGGCTCGCGATCGACGACATCGCTGCGCGCAACTGCTTCGGCGATGTCGGCAGGAGCGGTCTGAACGCTTGCCGACGTCGTTTCCGCCTCCGTCTTCGCCGCTTTTTTGTTGATTTTCTTCGCGGTGATGCGCTGTGTCTCGAATGCGCTCATCGCGATCGAGAGAACGCTCGCACCGCCGATGGCGCCAATGCGCAGCGTGAGCACCGCGCCGTCGCTCAACTGTTGCGATGCCTCGGCGTTCAGGACAAGAGACAGCGCATTACGGGGGATCTGGCCGATGACCGCGCTCGGGAGCAGGCCCTTATAAATGCCGCGCGTATGCAGCACGCCTTTTTCCGCCGAGACGATGCCGGCTTCCGCATTTTCCGTGCTGTTCTCGCCGGATGTCGGCAAACCCAGTAGCGTCTTGAGTTTGTCTAATGTCTCGCTATGGATCGTCATGTCCGCGTCGGCTTCCGTGAAGACGTAACTGGCCTTGCCGCGCTTCGAGGCCCATTGCCGAAGCCGATTTTGTGCGACCGGCTTGAGCAGATCGAGCACCGTTCGGATGCTGGCATTGATCGGGATGACCACCCACGGCCGGGCACCCAGCGCGCTGCCGACTGGCACGCCGATCAGCAGCACGATCGTCGATAGTCCGCCGGATACACCGGCGGTGATCCATGCCTCGGTTCGGCTGCTTCCGCTGTTCTCCCCGGTGACGTCGAGCTTCGGCAAGGCATCGGAAGGGGCGATCGCCTCGACGAGAATATCGAACAGACTGCTCAAAAAAATGCCGGGTGCCGTTTTCGGCGCGAGCAGCAGGGGCGCCGAGGTGAGCGCGCCTGCCGTGGCGATCAACGCATACTTTCCGCCGTCTATGCGGCGCGACTTTTTTTCCCCATCGAAAAGATAGCGGTAGGCGATGATCATCGAGGCGACCCCCGATGTCAACGCCGCAACATAGCCAAGATAGCTTCCCCAATCGCTGCCGTCCTGGTTCGATTGCTCCTTCTCCGCAGCATCGAATTCGAGCAGCGTCGCATTCAGCGATTGCAGTGCTGCGTCGATCTCGCTGTCGTTTTTTGGGATCGATGCGATTGCCTGGGTGCCCGCGGAAAACGCATAGGCGAGCGCCGACTGCATTGCCGTGTTGATGGCCGTGGGTATTAATTTGACGGCCCATTTTTTCCAGTCCCCGCGCGTTGCGGCAAGGACCTGGTCGTCCGTGATGAAGTCAGGCGTTTCAGCGACGGTGCCTGCCAAGAGCAGATCGATGTCGCCGGCACGGTCGTTACGATTCGACAGCGTTATCGGGACGATGGCATTGTCGTCGGAGGGTTCGGGTCGATTGATCGCGCCGCTGGGAGACGAAGCACGGGAAGGGGAGGGAGAGACGGCAGGAGAAGGGGGCGGCGAGCCGTCAGGGCTTGTCGGGGCGGTTACGAAAACGTCTGAATCCCTGCTGGAAATGCTCGAAGTACGGCTGTCGGTATCGCCCCAGAAGGTAGGGGGAAGATAGTGCGCGCCAGCGGCGAACGCGGCAAACGCAGTCGACGCATGGGCGTCGAAAAGACGGCGCACGGCGCCAACTTGCGGCGTCGTATCGCCGTCATCGTCGAGGGGCACCTCTTCGAAGGTGGGATCGTCGTCGCGCACAAAACCGGTAATGATCGTCCGGCTGGGCACCGCGCTCGCGATTGGCCATGCGCTGGGGAGCCCGAGGGGAGAGCGGCTGTTTCGGCCGAAAGTGCCGCGATCATCGTCGTCGCTCTCGTTGCGGGCGATGCGACGCTGTTTGTCGGTGCCCTGGGAAGTGCGATCGGACGGGTAGGCCATGGTCAAGGGTTGCGGATGCATAATATCGATCCTTTTGTCCTGCAATAACTATTTCGTAGTGCAGAATGATGTGAATGGATCGTCAATTATTGTTTTTTCCGCAGATGCGGATCAGATAGTGCTGTCTTAAAGAGCGTGAAAACAGCGCTGGGCGGAAGGCCTAACCCTTGTCGATACGATGATTGTCTAACGCCTGGTTGCGGACGCCGATGCTGATGCTGATGCCGCGTCGCATCGCGTTGCCGAAGCCGTATCGGGCGTCCGGCCTTCGGGCGTCGGCATCGGCAAGGGTGAGGGCCGCCAAAAACCGCGGCTGTCGAGCGATGCGCAGTGCGGACCGCTCGGCTTAGTGACTTTTCAAAGGCCGTCCGCGGCAGGGACAGCACGACGACGGGCCGCGGGACGGCTTATCGTATATGAGGGATCGCCCGACGGGGCTCCCGCATCGGCGTGCGCGATGTCGTCATCGCGCACGCGTTCGCTCGGGAGGGCATCGGCACGAAGATAGTCGCCTACCAGCGAAATGATTCGGTTCGGACCGTCATGGTCGTGCTCTGCCGAGTCGGCCGCGCGCCGTGCGTGGCTGAGTGTCTCTCCGGTCTTGATCGTTTCCAGCAGGCTTTCGCCGAATGCGTTGCGAAACCATAAATCCACGCTCATATTGGCTTGTCCGCCCGAGCAGACAGTGGTGTGCCCGAGATTGGGCAAGGCCACGAACTTGGTGCTGAATTCTCGTTTTGTCAGCGGTCGCACCATATTGCGCGCCAGATCGCGCAGGAAGCGCGTGCGGGAGTCCTGGCCGCTGGCCGCGCGCAGGCAACGGGTCGCGGTGTCCAAGGCCGATTGCCGTATCGAGCGCGCGGGCGGCCTGACGATAAAGTGCGTGCCGAACACGGCATTCGCCAGCGCCATGGTTGACGGCATCAGCATGCCGAATGCGAGAACCTCGGCGACCACCTTGCCAACGGCGCGCATCAGAATTTCGCCTGAAGACGACAGCCATTTCTGATTCAGCAAGGCGTCCACTCCGACGAAGATGCCAGAGCGAATCATGTGCACGGTGAATAAACAAACGGTGATGATGACGCTCCATGCGGTCAGCGTACGGGCATCGCCAACGCCTGCGCCCACCTCGGTGGTCCAACCGTTCGTCACCAATATCTCGAGATACTTATCGAAGAAACCGGCCAACATGCGTCCCATCGTCAGTGTCTTGTCGTAATAAGACAGTAGGCCGGATACGCCGATGAGCAGGCAGGCGCCGGCCGTTGCAACCGCCTTGCCGCGCGTCGAGAGTCGATCCCAGTGGCGGCTCAGCACCTGTCCGGCATAGAGCCCCGATCCGGCGAGCGCAATGCCCGTCATGGCCGTTTGCCGGGCCTGGATATCCCATTCGGGCAACTGTTCGGGCGCCGGCGGTTTGCAGCTGTCGTGCGACTGTTCGGCGGGCCAGCGAAAAATCGACAGTACCAGCGGAATGGCGCTGATGCCGTGCAGCAGGAACAGATTCGACATCCCGCCGATGGCGCTACCGAGCGTGCCGAACGTCAAGAGGCGGGGCGCGTGTGCGGCAGCGGCCGGTGCCGGTGCGTCGGCACGCTCCCTCGTCCCTGCTTCGGTATCGCCGCGCCACCGGTCCTGCAAATGTCGCGTCGTGGTGTGCCAGGCGCGTTTGAGTGCCCTAAATATTTCGGATAACGAATTATTTAGGCCGCCGGAATGCGATTTTTCAGCTGTTTCGATACGGTGCTGCGCGAAGGGTGCCTTGTCTGCCCCGGGATGCACGCCGTCCTCGTATTTTGCCTCGACGTCGGCTGCCGTGATGACCAGATCCAAGGTGGCGCCGTGACCGGCATCCGCCCGGTCGATACGTCCGTAATGGCGCATCGGTGCGGTCGGGAGCGCGGCAGGCGGCACGGATGGGCTTTGTAAGGCGTATGCTCGCGGGGGCAGGGGATCCGGGGCGTCGGCGTGAAGCGTGCCGTCGCTCAGTGCCTGGTCGGCGTTGGGCTCGGTTTCTTCGAGCCAATCCTGCTGGTTTCGGAAGGCGACATGCAAGGCTTGATGGCGGGCCGCCGCCAGGACTGCCTCGGCTTCGAAGCCAGGTTCGACCGAATCGGGGACGGCGGACCGGACGGCACGCTCCGGCGGGGGGGCATGAATGATTGCCTGGGTGTGTTTCAACATCGGAACCTCATCCTTGAAGTTGAACGCACGGACGCGATACCGAAATACCGCGCTGCCGCGGTGGCACTGCTACACCAGATGCTTCAGCCGCAATTCACGCTTGACGTACGCGTAATAGACCGGCGCCGCGACGACGCCGGGCAGGCCGAAGGCAGCCTCCATGACGAGCATGGTCAGCAATAATTCCCACGCTTTCGACTCGATTTCCCCCCCGACGATGCGCGCGTTCAGGAAATATTCGAGTTTGTGAATCAGCACGAGGAAGGCGAAGGCGGCAATCGTGGTTGGCAAGCCGACGGACAGGCCGGCAATGATGATCAAGGTATTCGAGATCAGGTTGCCGATCACCGGCAGCAGCCCGACGACGAAGGTGATCATCACCAGCGTCTTCGATAGCGGCAGCCGCGTGTGGAAGATTGGCAGCACCACGAGCAGGAAGATGCCCGTGAACATCGTATTCAGCGCGGAAATCTTGACTTGCGCGAAGACGATGCGGCGGAAAGCGTCGGCCACACGGGAGAAGCGGGTAACCAACAAGGCGACGAGCGGCCGACGATAGCCCGGATCGGAGGCGTCCACGGCGATGATGGCGCCGAGGATCATGCCGAGCACGATATGAGCGAAACCCCGTGCCACCTCGCGACCCGCCAGTTGCAGCGTCGACATGTGGTCGTGCATGAAGCCGGCAAGGGCGGCGCGAATATCGTCGATATCGTCGGGGAGATAGCCGTCGGCCCAATCGGGCAAATGTTCCCGCGCCTGATCGATGATGGTCATCGTCTTGTCGAGCAACTTCGGCACGGTGGCCGCGTCGGCTTTGAAATGCGCGATCATCAGCAGCACCAGGACCGTCAGTGCTGAAACGATACCGGCCGATAACACTGCAAGCGCCACCCAGCGAGCCCGACGGCCCGGCAGGCGACGCGACAGCAAGGGCGCCAGCGAATAGACCAGTTGGTAGACGAGCAGGCCGGCCAGCAGGCCCCCGAGCAGATGCAGAAAGAGGACGGCGGCCAGCGCCAGTCCGCTCAGCGCGTAACTGACGCCCTCCAGCCAGGCGGCTGCGCGGGGCGACAAGCCGCCCCCGCTGCCGCCGCGCGGCCCATGGCCTCCCGCGCCACCGCCCAGATGGGGGCCGTGGCCGACGCTGGCGGCGTGATTGGCCGCGCCGCTAGGTGCCGGCGTGGGGACCGCCGACGCGGGCAATGCATCTGCCGAGGAAACGCGCTGGCCGCGGCTGGGACGAACATTTTCCATCGACGTGCATTGATCTCTGTTGCTAGGCGCGCCTTTCGAGCAGCGACGCCAGGTATTTGCCGGTAAAACTCGCCTTCGATGCCGCCACTTGCTCCGGCGTGCCTTGCGCAATGACTTCGCCGCCGCCGGCGCCGCCTTCGGGACCCATGTCGATGACCCAGTCGGCGGTTTTGATCACGTCCAGATTGTGCTCGATGATCACCACCGTGTTGCCCTGCTCGCGCAGGCGGTGGATCACTTCCAGCAAAAGCGCAATGTCATGGAAGTGTAGCCCGGTTGTAGGCTCGTCGAGAATATAGAGCGTACGACCGGTGTCTCGTTTGGACAGTTCCAATGACAACTTGACACGTTGCGCCTCGCCGCCCGACAGTGTCGTCGCCGATTGGCCTAATCGGACATACCCTAATCCCACTTCCAGCAGCGTTCGCAGCTTGCGCGCCACGACTGGCACCGGTTTGAAGAACTCGTGCGCCTGCTCGATGGTCATATCGAGCACTTCGCGAATGTTCTTGCCCTTGTACTGAATCTCGAGCGTTTCCCGGTTGTAGCGGGCGCCGTGACAAACGTCGCAGGGCACGTAGACATCCGGCAGGAAGTGCATCTCCACCTTCAGCACGCCGTCGCCCTGACACGCTTCGCATCGGCCGCCCTTGACGTTGAAAGAGAAGCGGCCGGCCTCATACCCCCGTTCCTTGGCCGCCGGCACGCCGGCAAACAATTCGCGGATCGGAGTGAACACGCCGGTGTAGGTAGCCGGGTTCGACCGTGGCGTACGGCCGATCGGCGACTGGTCCACGGCAATGACCTTGTCGAAATGCTCGAGCCCTTCGATCGCCTCGTGCTCCGCCGGTTCGGCGATCGAGCCGTACAGGTGCTGCGCGATCGCGTTATACAGCGTGTCGTTGATCAGCGTGGACTTGCCCGATCCCGAAACGCCGGTCACGCAGGTCAGCAGGCCGACCGGCAGACTGACCGACACGCGTTTCAGATTGTTGCCGTAGGCCTCAATGATGCGCAATTGCCGTTCCGGGTCCGGCTGGCGTCGGTCGGCGGGGACCGGGATCGCCAGCTTGCCGCTGAGATAGCGGCCAGTCGTCGATGCCTCGTCGGCGGCGATTTCGTCCGGTGTCCCGCGCGACACGATTTCGCCGCCATGCACGCCGGCGCCCGGCCCCATGTCGACGACGTAGTCCGACGCGCGAATCATGTCCTCGTCATGCTCGACGACGATCACTGAGTTACCCAGATCGCGCAAATGTTTCAATGTATCGATCAGACGATCGTTGTCGCGCTGGTGCAAGCCGATCGACGGCTCGTCCAGCACGTACATGACCCCGGTCAGGCCGGAGCCGATCTGAGAGGCCAGTCTGATGCGCTGTGCCTCGCCCCCGGACAGCGTGTCCGCGCTGCGATCCAGAGACAGGTAGTTGAGCCCAACATTGTTGAGGAAGGTCAGGCGCGCGATGATCTCCTTGATCACCTTGTCGCCGATATCTCCCTTTGCGCCCTGCAGGCGCAGCTCGCTGAAATAGCCGAGGGCGTCCCGCAGCGGTAGGACGCTGATCTCGAAGATCGCGCGCGACTGTTCGCCGTCGCCCACACGGACGAACCGGGCTTCGCGACGCAGCCGCGTGCCTTTGCAGGCGGGGCAGGGCTGCGTGTTCTGGTACTTGGCCAGTTCTTCGCGGACCGCCGTCGAATCCGTTTCGCGGAAGCGGCGCTCCAGATTTGGGATGATCCCCTCGAACGCGTGCGAGCGTACCGCGGCCTTGCCGCGTTCGTTGATGTACGAAAACGGAATCTCGACATCGCCGGAGCCGTGCAGCAGGACGTCGCGGATCGTATCCGACAATTGCTCGAACGGTAATTCGATGTCGAAATCGTAGAACGCGGCCAGACTCTGCAGCATCTGGTAATAAAACTGATTGCGTCGATCCCAGCCTTTGATCGCGCCGGCCGCCAGCGACAGCGACGGGTGCGCGACGACGCGCTTCGGATCGAAGAAGGTCTGCTGGCCCAGGCCATCGCAGGTCGGGCACGCCCCCATCGGATTATTGAAGGAGAAGAGACGCGGCTCGAGCTCCTGCAACGAATACGAACAGATTGGGCAGGCGAACTTCGAGCTGAAAACGTGCTCCTTGCCGCTGTCCATTTCGATCGCCAGCGCGCGCCCGTCGGCCAGGCGAATCGCCGTTTCGAACGATTCCGCCAGGCGCTGCTTGATGTCCTCGCGGACCTTGAGCCGGTCGATAACGACATCGATCGAGTGTTTCTCGGTCTTTTTCAGCTTTGGCAGGTCGTCGACATCGACGATCTTCGGCGCGCCGTCATGCGCGGCGCCGCCCCCGGAACGGACGCGGAAGCGCACGAACCCTTGCGCCTGCATATCGTCGAACAGGTCGGTATGCTCGCCCTTGCGGTTCGAGACCACCGGAGCCAGGATCATCAGGCGCGTGTCTTCGGCCAGGGCCAGCGCCGCGTCGACCATCTGCGAGATACTTTGCGCGCGCAGTGGCACATCGTGATCGGGGCAGAACGGCGTACCGACGCGTGCAAACAACAGACGCAGGTAATCGTGGATCTCCGTGACCGTACCCACCGTCGAGCGGGGGTTATGAGAGGTGGCTTTCTGCTCGATCGAGATGGCCGGAGACAGCCCCTCTATCAGATCGACGTCCGGCTTCTCCATCAATTGGAGAAATTGCCGGGCGTAGGCCGACAGGCTTTCCACGTATCTGCGCTGTCCCTCCGCGTAGAGCGTATCGAACGCCAACGACGATTTGCCGGAGCCGGAGAGGCCTGTGATGACCACCAGGCGGTGCTTCGGCAAATCCAGATCGATGTCCTTCAGGTTGTGCGTGCGCGCACCACGAATGCGGATTTCTTCCATGAAGCTGGCCGGATCTCGGAAGGAACAAACCTGCTACTATAGCGACTTTTCCGGCACGCCGTAGCGGGATGGTCGTCTCGCGTCTTTTGCCGCCCTTGTAACGCCTACGGCGCTGTTTTCAGTTCGGGGGCGTTTGCGCCTGGTTGGCAACGCTGACAGATGGCTGACAAGCCGACTTGCGTTTGGCTTTCCGTGCCGCTCAGGCCCTCCGATCGAAGACTGCCTGAAGAGAAAAAACGACAGCGTCCCCCGCTTCCCAGAAAAGCAATGCGCGACAAATCGCCGCCCGGCCGTCGGCCGCCGCGTGCCCTAGCATGGTGGCCGAGGCCGTGCGGCTAGGGTGCGAACGGCCCGCGACGGCCGTCGGGTCGGGTGCCGCTGCCATTGATCGCGCACTGCGGTGTGCGGTGCCCGGCGCCCCGATGCGGATGGGCGCACAGTAGTTATCGGCGTCGGCGCCTCCGGGCGGGGCGTCGACCCTTGCCAGAATTGCGGAATCTCCGATGTCACATTCACACGCTTCATCCACCGGCATGACTGCGTTGGAGCGGCGCGCGACCTTGTCGCTCGCCGCGATCTTCGCGCTGCGCATGCTCGGCCTGTTCATGATCATGCCGATCTTCTCGATCTACGCGAAGACGATCCCCGGCGGCGACAACACCGCACTCGTGGGCCTCGCGATCGGTATCTACGGGCTGACGCAGTCGCTATTGTATATTCCTTACGGCTGGCTTTCGGATCGAATCGGCCGCAAGCCGGTGATCGTGGCCGGGCTGCTCGTTTTTGCCTTGGGAAGCGCGATCGCGGCATTGGCACCGAATCTCGAATGGATCATCATCGGTCGCGCCATCCAGGGCGCCGGTGCCATTTCGTCGGCCATTACCGCCTTTATCGCGGATTTGACGTCCGAGGCCAATCGCACGAAGGCGATGGCGACCGTGGGCGCCAGCATCGGGGTGTCTTTCGCCGTCGCTATCGTGGCGGCGCCGGTCGTGTACCGCTGGATTGGCATGGAAGGGCTGTTCTCGGTGATCGGCCTTTTGTCGATCGTTGCGATCGGCGTGGTGTTATGGGTCGTGCCGGACGCCCCAAAAGGCGTGCCGGCCGTTCGCACGCCTTTCTCGGACGTATTCCGCAACCCCGAGTTGCTGCGGATGAATTTCGGCGTGTACGTGCTGCATGCGACGCAGACCGCGCTGTTTGTCGTGCTGCCGCATATGTTGGTGGCCGCCGGCCTGGGCGTATCCTCGCACTGGATCGTCTATCTTCCGGTGATGGGCGTCGCTTTCGTGCTGATGGTGCCGGCGATCATCGTCGCGGAGAAGCGCGGCAAGATGAAATCGGTGATCAGCCTGGCGATTTTCCTCGTGCTGATCGGCCTAGTAGCAATGTTGTGGGTGCCTGATACGATCTGGTCTATCGCCATCGTGTTGCTGGTGTACTTCACGGGATTCAACATCCTCGAAGCCTCGCAACCGTCGATGGTGTCGAAATTGTCGCCGGGACCCCGCAAGGGGGCGGCCATGGGGGTGTACAACACCCTCCAGGCCCTGGGCTTGTTTTCCGGTGGTGCAGTGGGGGGCTGGCTGGTGAAAAGCCATGGTGAGCATTCGGTGTTTCTGGTGACAGGATTTCTGGTGCTCGTATGGCTTATCATTGCAAGCAGGATGAAAGCGTGGCCGCCCAAGTCGACGACGTCGGCGGAGAGCGCCTGATCGCTGTGTTGGCAATCAGTTGCATCGAGCACCCCATTCAACCCATTTCGATACCTATCGACAGTTAAAATAGTGGCATCGATGCGCGACGCCGCCGGAGACGACGGGCCCATCAGGGCCGACGTCACGGGCGGCGTCGTCGCACATCGGGCCTAACCGAATCGCAAGGAGAAAGCATGGCATCGGTCAATAAAGTCATCATCGTTGGCAATCTCGGTGCCGATCCGGAAACGCGCTCGTTCCCGAGCGGGAGCGGGAGCGTGACGAATCTGCGCGTGGCGACGACGGAGCGTTATAAGGATCGGGACGGCAACTTCCAGGAAAACACCGAGTGGCACCGCATCTCGCTCTTCAATAAGCTGGGTGAAATCGCGGCGCAATATCTGAAGAAAGGCTCCTCGGTCTATATCGAAGGGCGGATCCGCACGCGGAAATATCAGGACAAGGACGGCCGTGACGTGTACGCCACGGAAATCGTCGGAGACCAGATGCAGATGCTCGGCGGCCGCAGCGGTGGCGGCGCAGGCATGGGCGGCGGCGATGAAGGCGGTTACGGCGGCGGCGGTGGTGGTTACGGCGGCGGTAACGGCGGTGGTCGTTCCAGCGGCGGCCGTGACGGTGGCGATGGCGGCTTCTCGCGTGAGCCGGTCGGCAACGGTGGTGGCGGTCGTTCGAGCGGTGGCGCCAGCGGCGGCGGTCGCTCGGGCGGCGGTGGCGGCTATAACTCGCCTAACCCCGGCTTCGACGGCGATGACGATATTCCGTTCTAACGCGCTGGTCTGATTAGCCTGACTAAAGTCTGACGAAAATCCCGTAAGCACCCTCGTGCTGACGGGATTTTTTTTGCCTGCGCGTCACGTCGGGGGGGCCGGGGCCTGTTTTATCACCCAGCCACGCGCTATGCCATCCGGCTAGCTGGACTTCGGGTGGTCATCGATTACTGTGTTTAGCGGGCACTGTGAAAGAAGCGCGGCGGAGAGGGTAACTTTGATATATGATATGGATATACGATATGAATCGAGAGGGAAGCATGCCCCGTATCTTGATAGACCTCTCCGACGTACAAGTCGACGCCTTGGGAAAACGGGCGGAAACAGAACGTCGTCCGCGCGCTGCTGTGATTCGCGACGCGGTTGACGCTTACCTTGCGCACTACCAGTCCGCTGCTGCAACGGACGTTTTCGGGCTATGGGATGGCCGAAGCGTGGACGGTCTGGCGTATCAAGAAGCGCGGCGTTCGGAATGGTAAAAGCGCTCTTCGACACCAACATCCTGATCGACTATCTCAATGGTGTCGATGCGGCCAAGGGAGAGCTGTCCCGATACACATCCAAAGCGATCAGCATGATCACCTGGATGGAGGTTCTCGTAGGCGTTCAGGCAAACGAAGACGCATTGATACGCGGATGGTTGGGTACGTTCGATGTGATTGCCGTGGATGCCACCGTCGCGAGCCGTGCCATCGCGATTCGACAGGAGCGCAAGATCCGGCTTCCCGATGCAATCGTGTGGGCGTCCGCTCAGGTTCACTCGCTATTGCTCGTTTCACGAAACACCAAGGACTTTCCAGCAGATGTCCCCGGTGTGCGGATGCCCTACCGGATCTAGGCCGGCCTACGCGGATCTAAGGTGGGACTTAGGTGAGCTTTAGGCGGCGCTGGCCGACTGTATCGCTTTCTCCACGGCAGGCCAGTAATCACGTGGCACGCCCATCACGGGTAACGGCGGCATCGCCGTCGTCAGGCCGAGTAATGCCGCGATGGCGTAGACGACGCGGAAGCTGCCGTATTGTTGGAACAGAGCCCAGAGCGGCGCAAATCCGTGCTCGTAATGCTGCACCGCTGCCCGATCCTGTGCCACTGCCGCCAGTGCGAGGCGCGCGGTTGCTTCCGGCAGGATGCCGCCCACGACGCTGAACCACGCATGCGCGCCTGCCAGCAACGCGCCGGACGCATGCCAATCGCCGCTGTAGCCGATCGAGAAATCCCCCGGCAGCTGCGTCTGTAGCGACCGGAACGCGGGGCCGATTTCCGCCGCAGGCAGCCCCGGCTGTTTGACCGCCACGATGTTCGACACCTGCGCCAGCCGCACGATCAAGGCATCGCTGAAGCGGAAGTGTGTGGTGCCCGGGTTGTGATAGATGCAGATCGGCAAACCGGTACTGCCCGCTACCGCGGAAAAGAGTCCGAACACTTCGTCTTCAGTCAACGGGGCGTAAGACACCGGTGCCAGCAGCAGGCCATCGGCGCCGGCGGCCTCCGCGTCGCGCGCCAGCGCTTGCGCTTCGTCGGTTCGCAAGGCCCCCACGCCGACGATCAGTGGCGGCCGTTCCGTTACGCCCAACACCTCGACCGCGGCCTCGATCGCGCGTCGGCGCTGCTCGCGGCGCAAATAGGCATAGCTACCGGTGCTGCCGAGGAGACCGATTGATGCCACGCCCGGTACGACGAGTCGCGTGACGCAACTCGCGAGGGCATCGGTGTCGACGATGCCGTCGGCATCGGCTGGCGTGATCGGGAAGGCGCTGAGGCCGTGAAACAGCGACATGGTGGGCTCCTGCGGAAATAGGAAGGCGCGGGCGCCGAGGTATCGGCGAATCGATGAGTGTGTCGGAAAATACCACGTCGGTCCGGCGACTTGCACCCGATCCGAGGGAAAACCCGCCCCAACAAACCATGGTATTTTGAAAGAGAGAGAAAAATTAGTTAAAAAACATTAAAAAAGGCTCATTTCTATGGAAACTTCTGCACAAACGCAAAGCACCGCTATGGCGCCGAACGTCTACATGGCCATGGTGGCCTCGGTTTCAGCCATTGCCGGCGGCCTGTATGGATATGACACCGGGATCATATCGGGCGCATTGCCGCAGATCGCACACGACTTTCATCTCGACTATCGTCAGCAGGAATGGGTGGCCGCCGCCATTCTGCTGGGGGCCGTGATCGGCGCACTCAGTTCGACGAATCTGTCGGCGCGTATCGGTCGGCGTCGGACGATCATGATCGTCTCGGCTATCTATTGCGTCGGCGTCGTGGCCGCAGCGCTGTCGCCCGATATGTGGAGTCTTATCGCCGCGCGCCTCGTGCTGGGTTTCGCCGTGGGCGGATCCACGCAGATCGTGCCGACCTATATCGCCGAACTGGCGGAGCCGGAGAAGCGCGGCAGGCTGGTGACGTATTTCAATGTCTCGATCGGCATTGGCATTCTGTTGGCGGCAATCGTCGGTGTCGCAGGACAGAACCTCTTCGATTGGCGCTGGATGATCGGCGTGGCGGTCGTGCCGTCGCTGGCGCTGTTGCTCGGTATGACGAAGCTGCCTTTCAGCCCGCGCTGGCTGGTCACGCAGGACCGTGTCGAGGACGCGAAGACCGAACTGTCGAAGGTACGTGAAAGCGATAAGGCGGTACATCGCGAAGTGGCCGATATCCAAGCCATCGTGCAGAAGGAAGAATCCAACGACGTGAAGGGCTGGCGTGCGCTCGGTCAACCGTGGGTACGCCCGGCACTGGTGGCGGGGCTTGGCGTTGCAGCGTTCACGCAGTTGAGCGGCATCGAGATGATGATCTACTACACGCCGACATTCCTGAAGAACGCCGGCTTCGGCGCGTCGTCGGCGTTGTGGGCGGCGCTGGGCGTGGCCGTCACGTATCTCGTGATGACGTGGTTGGGCAAGATGTTCGTCGACCACACCGGCCGCCGTTCATTGACGCTGTGGATGATGCCGGGCGCGGTCGTCTCGTTGATCGTACTGGGCGCCGTGCTGCACTACAATTTGATGGGCGCGACGCAGGCATGGTGGATCGTCGGCTGCCTCATCGTTTTCATGATCTTTAATTCCGGCGGTATCCAGGTGGTGGGATGGCTTACCGGTGCCGAAATCTATCCGGTCGCGATCCGCGATGCGGCTACCGGTGCGCATGCCGCAATGCTCTGGGGCTCCAATCTGCTGCTGACCGGCACCGCCTTGACGATGACGCACTGGCTGGGTGTCGGCGGCGCGATGTGGGTCTATGCCGGCTTGAATGCGGCAGGCTGGTTGTTCGTCTATTTCCTCGTGCCCGAAACGGGCGGCAAGAGTCTCGAGGACATCGAGCGCGCACTGAAGCGCAAGACCTTTCTGCCGCGTCAGCAAGCGGTCTGAGTTACCCCGATGCCTGAATCGCCACGCCGATCAACGTATTGGCGTGGTCGACGATGAGGGTCCGTTTGAAGAAGCCCGTCCCGGTCCGATTGCCGGTACGGGCTTCGTCGTTTTATCCGCCGACGATGCCAGTGTGCGGGGCGGCGTGTCCGGCCTCCGCTGCTTCTTGCAAGGCATGCTGGATTTTTCGATCGACGCTCACCAGTCGAGCCAGGGCGAGCCATCGTGCATCGGCCTCAGGCAATACCGGGCGAAGCGGGGCGACGATCTCGGGGCGCGTCCCGGCTGCCGCACCGTCACGCAACCATCGCGCGGCGCCGCGCAGCAGCGCGGCGACGGCATCCGCATACGCTAGCAAGGCAATATCTTGCTCGTGCGCGGTGGCGCCGATGTCGCCACTGGCATCCGGTCGCCGCCACGGCTGTAGTTCCAGCACGGTCGCCGCGGCCGTCAATTCCTTCATTGCGCCGACCAATGCGGCGCATAACACCAGACGGCGGTCGCGTTGCAACGGCGTCTGGCGCAAGGCGCGCAGGAGCAATTGCGCATTGTCGGCAGCCACGCAGGCTTCGCGCCGCAAGCCAGCGAGTTTGCGCGCGAGCGGCGTGGCTTTACCCGCTGTGTATTGGGGCGTGGCGCCGGCGTGCATGGCACCGGCGCCGCCTTCGTTGCTCTGATCCAGCATGCCGCGCAGCACTTCTCGGACATAGCCGGCATGACGATCGAGCGCGTCGGCCAGGACGGTCGCCAAGCGTTCGCCGCCGCGCTCCGGCCACAACAGCTGGCCGATGGCCAGGCCGAGCAGACCGCCGTAGATGCTGTTCATCGCACGTAATGCGGCCAGCACGAATTCATGCGAGGCGGGCTGCTGAATCTCGGCGACGAGGACGAACTGCAAGGTGACAAAAAAAGTGAACACGGCGTAATGGACCGTGCGGCCGACGAAGGTGCCGATGGCGATCGGCAGCACGGCCAAGCCGACGGCCAACGGCGAAGGAAGCAGGATACCGACCAGCGATGCGCCTACCGCACCGATCACGCTCCCGGCAATGCGATCGAAGGCACGTTGCCAGGTGGACGTCAGGTAGGGCTGCAACACGAACACGACCGTCAGCGACATCCAATAGCCGTGATTCAGTGCGAACGTCTTGCAAAGCGCGACCGACAGCGTGGTAGCGATACCGACCCGCAACGCATGCCGTGCGACGCGCGTACGCGGATGCAGCTCTCGTCGCGCGATCACGAAGCCGTGTTGGAACATGGCGCCTAGCCGATGCCATAGGTCCGGCAGCATCGACATCGACATCGACATCGGTGCCGCGGTGCGTGGCGCATCGGTCTGCGCCGCGTCCGGCGCGGGCCGCGTCGTTTCATCCGTGCTGCCTTGGATCAACACGGCGACCGCCGTGGCGCCGGCATCGAGCAATTGCGTCAGCAGGCGCAGGACCGTGTGCATCGGGAGATCCTGTACGACGTCGAGCGCGCGCACCGAGGCATGGGCCTGACGCACGGCTTGATCGACTTGTCCCAGCGCTTGTTGCAGTCGTTGCCGCTGCCGCGGATCGGTGAGGTCCGAGACGTCGGCAATCCCATCCGCGCATTGCCCGAAACGATAGAGCACGCGCAGGATGCTGGCGTCGGCAATGCGATCCTCTGCGCGGATCGTCTCGGCACGAGGCCGCGCAGCGAGCGTATCCGACAGCGCCACCAGTACGACGAAGCCGGCCTCCGCCGCATCGAGCAGCGCCAGTAATTGCTGGCCGCGTTCGCCACGCGATGGACGGCTGCCCAGCACTTCGCGGACTCGAGCGCGCGCTGCTTCGATCCGGGCGCGCAACAGCTGGCGATGGGTGATGCTCAGATCGCGCAGGGCATCGGTCTCTTCGCCGTTCTCATCCCGTGCCTTGCGTCGCGCTTCCCGGCGCGCTTCCCGTGCGGGCGATGGCATATAGCGCAATCCGAGCGCATGCGCATAGTCGCCCAGCTCGACAAAGCAGCCGGCGACTGCCGCGGTGGCGTGACGCCAGGGACGCCGTCGCCAGACCAGCGCGGTCATAACGATGGCCCAGACGCCGCCGCAGATGAAGAACACCGCATAGGTGGCGCTGTCGCGGATGTCGTGCGTGGGCAATTCAGTCGAAACGACGAATCCGGCGCAGACGAGCGTGCCGACAATGGCATTCGACGGCCCGGTCAATTGCGCGAGGCTGGCCGTCGTGCAACAGAGGAAGGTCAGTGGCAGCAGCAACCACAGCACGTGCTGCGCCGCGCTGCCGAGGAAACAATACAGGGCCCCCACAAGCGCGACGGCGGACATCGCGCCGATCCGGCGCAGGAGCGGACCGCCAGGGTCGGCGAAACACGCCCAGAACGCGGCGATGGCGCTCCAGCCCAGGCGCGGCTCGCCGACCAGGACCGCCAGGATGACCGGTACGGCACTGACCACGGCGGCATGGCCTGCATCGGCCCAGGGAAGACTGCGCCAGGCCGCGCGGGAGGGAAGTCGTGCAGCGGTCCGGGCGCGGACGGAGGAAACACGCATGGGCGCAAAACGGATTATCGTATCGGGAGTGTCCATTGTATGCGCCTCCCCCGCCGTTTATTCGGGTGGCGCGCCGACTTTTTAAAGAATTTGTCTGGAGACCTGTCGTGTCAGCAAAACGAAAACTGGGCCGCCAAGGCCTGGAAGTATCGAAGATCGGACTGGGCTGCATGGGGATGAGCCAATCCTATGGCCCCGCGGACGAGGCGGAAGCGATCGCCACGTTGCATCGCGCGATCGACCTCGGCATCACGCTCTTCGATACCGCCGAAGTCTATGGGCCGTTCACGAACGAGACGCTGTTGGGCCGCGCGCTGAAGCCGCATCGCGACAAAATTATCCTCGCAACGAAATTCGGCATGCGAATCGAGGAAGGCAAGACGACCGGACTGAATAGCCGCCCGGAACATGTGATCGAAGCGGTCGAAGGCTCGTTGCGGCGTTTGAACACCGATCACATCGATCTGTTGTATCAGCATCGCGTCGACCCGGCCGTGCCGATCGAGGAAACCGTCGGGGCGATGTCGCGGCTGGTGGAGCAGGGTAAGGTGCGCTATCTCGGACTCTCGGAAGCGGGCGAGGCGAATATTCGCAAAGCCCACGCCACCGCGCCCATTTCCGTGCTGCAAAGCGAGTTTTCGCTCTGGGAACGTAATCTGGCGCCGCGCATCATCGGCGTGTTGCGTGAGCTGGGCATCGGGCTTGTGCCCTTCAGTCCGCTGGGACGGGGCTTTCTGACCGGGACTGCCAAGCGCGCCGAGGACTATCCGCCCGACGACTTCCGCCACGACGATCCGCGTCTGCAGGGCGAGAATTACGATGCGAACATGAAGGCCGCCTCGGTGGTGCAGGACATCGCGCGCCACAAGGGCGTAAAGGCAGGGCAGATCGCGCTGGCCTGGGTGCTGCACCAAGGTGAGGATATCGTGCCGATCCCGGGCACGAAACGGCGCAGCTATCTGGAAGAGAATGCGGCGGCGATGTCGATAACCTTGTCGGTGGACGAGTTGAAGGCATTGGACGGCGCGCTGCCGCCGAACAGTGTTTCCGGCGCGCGCTATAGCGATGCCCGGATGAAAAGCATCGATCGATAAAACGGCGAGGGCGAGTCGAGCGCGTGCAATGCCGCTCGATTTGCCCCACGGTGTGCCGGCGCAACGGCGGGCAGGCCGTTGCGGGCAATCGAAACGGAGAAGGGGCGAAGCAGGGAACCCGGGGCGCCAGGCGGTTACAGAGCGGCCATGCGGGAACCCTACTTGGCCCTTTTTCCGTTTACTCGCCCGAGGCTGGAATGAATTTCACTGAATTGCTGGAAGCGCTGAGCGCTGAGACGAAGCTCGATCTGAAAGACGTAAAGAATGGCGGGTCCTGCTCGATTCGCTTCGACGACAAGGTGGATATCACGTTGGCGTCCGCACCGGAGGGCGTCGGCGCCAATCTCTTCGCAGTACTGGGGACGATTTCGCGCGAAGACCAGGTACTGCTGTTTCCGGTTCTGATGCAGATCCATTTGCTCGGCCTCGTCACCGATGACGCGTATTTCAGCTTCGACGAGAGCGCGAACCAGGTGACGTTGTTCCGTACCGTCGCACTTGGGGGCCTGGACCGTGCCGCCGGGATGAAAGCAGTCGAATCCTTCGTTAATCAAGCCATGCGCTGGTCCGCCGCCCTGCCGGACTTGAAGAACATTCCGCTGAACATGCCATCCGACGCAATGGGGGCAAACGGTGCCCCCGGGTCCGGTCCGATGTTGCGTCCTGGCACCTCCTCGATGCCCGGCGCGGGCGCCGGCCCGAACGCGGCCGGTAGTGGTTCCCCCTTCGTCATGCCGGTCTGAGGAGACATACTGATGATGCAATACCGCGATTTATTGTTGGCGCTGGGACTGCAGGAAAAGATCGATATCGATCAAGTCATCGAAACCGGCAGTTGTCTGGTGCGGATGGATCATCCCGGCGGCAAGGCGCTCGAGTTGACGCTGGAATGCGATAACGAACGGCAGGTGGTCTGGCTCTATGCGCCGTTGGGACGGGTGAGCGAAGCGGCGCGCGCCGATGTCTACGGAATGCTGCTGCGCATGCACCTCTTCGGCCTGGCCACCGGTGGCGCCTATTTCGGCTTCGACGCGCAACGCGATTCGATCAATCTGTTCAAGACGATCCGTCTGGTGTCGGCCGTCGCACCGGATGCCGCGCGCCAAGTGAAGGCTTTCGTCAGTGATGCGCAAGCGATGTTGCAGACCCTTCCGGTCGAGATGGACGGCGGTAACGGCGGCATGAATCACATGACGCTGATGACCGGCTCGTCCGCAGGCTCCGGCGGTTCCCCTTCCCCACAGACCGTCTGACGCCGACAGGTCCTCATCGATTCAGGCCAGGAGAAGGCATGTCGTCAGCAATCGGGTTGGCAGGGACGGGCGCGGTGCCGGGTCTGATCGGCTGGCACGCGGTGGAGGTGACCGACGGAAGCAGCAATGCGGCCCTGGCCGCGGCGATAAGCGGCGCGAGCGCCAACGCGCACACGGCCCAGAGCCTGCAGCGTACGGTGATGGATCGGCTATCGCATTATGCTGCGCCGGACATCGTGCCCGATGGGGCGGACGGATCGTCGCCGACGGAAGCCGAACTGCATCGTCGCCACGCGGCGCGGGTGGACGCGGCGCCGTCGGATCGCGACATGCCGGCAGCACGGCACGTTTCGGGCAGTACAGGCGACGCGCCGGTCGGACGAGCGGGCGAGGTTGCGTCGACGGCCGTTTTTACGTGGCGTCCGACCGATCATGTATATATTCGGACGTCGCAGACATTGCGCCAACAGGTGATCTCGGCCTTGGATGCACTGCAAGACCTCGTGCGCGTATTGTCCAACGGTGGCAACGGTGCCAATGGTCCAGTCGACGATCGCTCCGCGCCGCTCGCCGTGGGCTATTTTCAGCAGGATCAGGATTTGACGCCCGACGCCGCCCTGGCCGTCTCCCTGACGGCGGCGGCCAGTCGGGCACCCCGCACCGACGCGCTGGCCGATGCGCTCGGGCATATGTTGTCGCTGTCCGCGTCGACCACGCCGGCCATGCTGTCGGCGCTGCGTCAGGCCGATGACGGGGGGGAAAGCGAAAGCGAATCGGTCGCGCCCCCGGCCGATGCCAGCGCGGTCACGCATCGCACCTTGCAGCGTGCGTTACAGCTGCTCGCCGAGCAGCAAAGCGCATTGCCGGCCGATCGACACACGCCGTTACGCGAAGTCCGCGCCGCGTTCGCCCCCGCGCGTATCGCACCGTTCGACGGCAGCGTGCGGATCGGCATCGCGCGGCACTGGAGCGGCACGATCGCATCGGTGCAAACGGCGTCGTCGTTCACGACGATCATGGCGCCAAGCGACGAAGCCGATCCATTTATGAGAAACATGCTGCATACATTATCTCGTCGCGCCGGCGGGGCGTCGTCCGAAAGCGGGCGGGGCACCGACGCCGACACCGGTGGCGTGCGGCAGATACTCGATCCCGCATTCGTCGCGGAAGCGTTGGACGCATCGATCGTTTTCCTTGGCGACTCCGTTCTACCGTCGCCGGGCGCGGCGTCCGGTCCGAGCGATACGCGCGGGGACGCCGCGCTTTCGGCGATCGATGCCTTCATCTCGCGGCTCGTCTCCCTGTGCGACGGCGACGAGACCGTTGTCCAGGCACTGAGCCGGCGTCTGCACCAAAGCAGCCTGTTGGCCGCGGCAATGCCGGCTATCGCGCGGTACGCCGTGGACGACGATCCGCAGCGGTTGCTGCTGCCGGGGACCGATGCGCCGGGTCAATGGGTGTTGCTCGGCGACACGCCGACGTTTCATGTCGACCTGTGGACGGATCCGGGCGGCGGCGTTTGCGCCGATACCGAAGTCAAATGGCCGATTGCACACTATGGCGTGGCCTTGGACGCCGGCGTGCCGAGCCCCGGCCGTGCCGCGGTGGTGACGGAAGCGGATACCGTCACGGCGTGGGCACCTACCGCCCCGAGCTGGCTGCAGGTCCGGCGAGTCGTGCATGTGGGGCGCGACGAGCCGTTGAACGACGCGCTGCCAGGCTGGGTGGCCACGACCTATGGGGTTACGCATCTATGCGCGGAAATCGCGCATCGCATGGCGTTTCACGCGGACAGTGGCAGGCTTGCCTGACGGCAGTGCATCGTGCACCGATTCGGCCGACGTCAATTCGCGTAGGCGCGAAGAGTGGGCAGCGCCTGGATATCGTGACGCCATATCAAGGTGACGTGTCGCAGGTCGCACACTTTGGCCAGCAACGTGGCCGGCACGGTGAGGGGGATCGGCAGCCGCGCATACAAGGTGACGATGCCGCTGCCCTCATGCCGTCCCAGCGTGCAGCCGCTGGTACCGGCGTAGAGATGGTTGCCTTCCAGAAGGCGTCGATTCAGCGCCTCGGCATCTTGTTGTCGTGGCTTGCCCAGCGCCGAATACAGCAATAAGTCGCCGTGTACCGGATCGCCGTCGCACATCATGCCGATGGGCAGACCGTCGATATGCAGTTCCTCGTAGCGCCAAAGAAGATCGACTTTCATCCCCAGTGACGGGCCCCGATGAATATCGCCGTGCCAATCGACGGCGACGACATGAACGGCAGCGCATCGAACGCCGGGCGGGGAGACGTTGGTCCGATCCGGCGACGGACGCCAGCGTCTTCATGCCATTTTTTGCACGATGCCGGTAAAGGTATCGTAGAGACTCTTCACCAGTGTGCTGTTCAGGTTCGACATCATCGACCATTTGCCGATCAGCCCCTGGAATTGAATCAATTGGGTCGTCGACAGGTCAGGCTGACCGATGAATTGATTCATGCTCGTCTCGACCGACGTCAACGTCGTGCCGAGTGTGCTGATGATGCTGTCGGGTGAGAAAGTGGACATACGGATACCTGTGCAAGGTTAGCGAGGGGAAGGGGGCGCCGCGCTGTGTGAGTGACCGGATCGGCGGCCTTGTTCCCTGCCCCAGCCGGTATCGCGTGGCGCCGAGGCGGATGTCAGGCGACGCGGTTCGCGTGCGACGTCATCGCTTCGGCGCACTCGGCGCATGGGCGGCATCCGGTCCCAAGCTCAGACGCATCGCGTCGACCAACGACAGCGCCGCGTCCAGCGCCGCCACGCAGGTGCGCGCGACCGCATAGCGTTCGGGCGGCATGCCGGCCTGGACCTCGCCGCGCAGACGGTCCGAGATCGACGCCAGACGTGCTGCTATCACGTCGCATTCGGCCCGGGTACCGGGGCGACCGGGGATGCCGATGGGGGCGTCGCCCGGCGCAAGCGGTGGCGCGGTGCTGGACATCGGCGCGGTGGGAGGCAAAGAGCGAGTCATGGCGTCGTTTCCTGGGACAGAAGGGAGGCTTAGCGCTGCAAGACGATCCGCGTCGAAGCGGGCGGCGATGACGATATGCCCGACACGACGCCCGGGACACGATCGAAGACCACAGCGTCGTCGTCGACATGGACCAGCCGGAAGCCGCGATAGGTGCCGCCGGGCAGAAGCCGCACGCTGCCGTCCACGACGACCGAGGGCAACGGGCCGCTACTGATCGAGACGATCGCAAAGGGCAACTGGGCCGGCGCGAACATCGCCCGGCTGCCGGCTATCAGCGTACGAATCGGGATTCGATCGCCATAGCGATTGCGGAAGCCCTCCACGGTATGTTGCAGTTGGCCGATGTCCGTTCCCGCTGGCGCATCCAGCAACAACTGCCCGACCCTCTGCGATGCGTCGCTACGGTCGGCGCGGCGGCTGGCGGTATCGACGCCGACGAGAGTGTTGCGTTCCCAATGGATGGCGGCGCGCGGCAGCCTCGCCTGGGCCAAAGCGGCCGCGAGCGCCCGCACCGCGCCGTCGGTCGTCAGCAAAGCGGCATCGTTCAGCGTGGCGTTCGGCACCGCAGCGGCAAGCGCGGCGTGCAAGGCGGCACGCAACGTCGGCAGCAGGGGATCGTCCTCGCTGCCGTTCGGCAGGACCGCGTTCGGTGTGGCGTTCGGTGCGGCGGTGGGCGTGTCGGTCGTCGGGGCGCCTGGGAGCGATGTCGCTGCCCCCGCGCCGGTCTCGATCGTCCTGGTCGGCATGGCAAGCAGCGCATCGGGATCGGATGGTGGCAACACCACGCCGCGGATGCGTAACGTGCCGACACTGCCGGCGTCGATACTCAGAAACGGGCCGAAACGCGCTGCCGCGTCACGGCCGGCCTGGACCGCATCCGCGACGATGTCGATACGCATCGCCGGCATCGGCGTCAGGCGCGCCAACGCCGCGGAAAGCCGATCGCGCGCGGCGTCGTCGGCAACCCAGCCGGAGACGACGACATGGCCCTCGCTGTCGACATCCGCTCGAATACCGTCGATCCAGCCGGCGGCGCGCAAGGCCATCCGGGTCTCCGTGAGGCTATCGACGGTAAGCGTCGTGGTCGGCATCGGCGGCGTCGGAGCCGGGCCCGGTAGCACGCGGATCAAGGCGACCAAGGCCGCGACGATGGCGAGGACGCCCACGGCCATGATCCAGCGCATCGGTAGGCCGTTGCCGTCCGTTTGCCATCGGCCGAATCCGCGACGCCAGCCGAATAGCGGCCCGCGCGCTCTTTTGTCGTCGCGCGAAGGTGCCGCCGACGCATCGTGCCCGTCAGCGCCCGGCGTCGATGGCGGGATGGTTTTCTCCGCCGCCATTGCGTCTTGTCCGGCAGAACCGAGGGGCGCTTCCGACTCGCTCGGGCGCCCGTCGACATCGAGCGCTGCCGATTGCCGGGCGTCGTGCGCTTCGTCGTCGATCGCGTCGGATGCCATTTGTGGCGTATCGTCGAGCGACTGGGGCGTGGACTGTGTGTCGTCGCGTACCGCTGGCGTCGGCGCGTCCGGCAAGAACACGGCGGGCCAGGACGCGTCCGCACGGGACACCGTGACTGTCAGCGGACCGATGTGGACCGGCTCGTCGAATGGCGTGGCGGTGTCGTTCCGGCGCGCGTTGTCGTCGTTATGGCTGTCGCTTTGTCTGTCGCCGCCCTCGTCGGCGGACATCGCGGGCGCCGACGCGCGCGACGCGTGTCGGCGCAGGTGCCAGCCTGTGACGCGGCCGTCGTCCACGCGTATCAAGCGCACCAGCAGCGTTGCCTGTGCCACGACCTCGTCGGTCAAGACGATGTCGCAATCCTCGCCTCCGCCTATTCGCAGCGTTTCGCCCGGCTGCAGGACGATCTGCGCGCCGGCATGCCAACCGCGCAGGATACGAAACGCGAACTCGGCCGATGCCTGTGATGCAGCTGTTTCGCGCTCCGCTGAGAAATCCTGAGGTTTCATCGTCTATCTATTTTTAGGATATGAAGCACGAAGCACGTCACTGAGTGGGCGTTGGCGGCATGTTGCCGAGACAAACCGGAAGCAGAACCATGCAGATAGACCAAACGGAACAACAGGGCTGGCAGGTCATGCACCTCAATGGGCGCCTGGACGGGAACGGCGCACCGCTTCTCGGACGGGCGATCGATGCCTATCTCGACGACGGGGGGCGCCATCTCGTGCTCGACTTGTCGCGGCTGAGCTATATCAGTTCCATCGGTTTGCGCGTGCTGTTGATGGCCGGTAAACGGCTGGCGCGCCCGAGCGCCGGTGCCGCGCCCGAAGGGGGCGTCAAAGGCCAACTGGTGCTGGCGACGTTGAAAGCCAATGTCCGTGAGGTGTTCGAGATGAGCGGCTTCATTGCGTTGTTTCCCGTCATCGACGATCTGACGGCGTTGCAGCCGGCATCGGGCTGACGTTTGCAGCGGCACATGCATGATCGAACCTGCGTCAGAGAGCGATACGATCAAGAGGCTGGACGTTGATCTCCGATGTCAACTCTTGATACGACAGCACCGGCAGCTCGTAGAAGTCGGTTTCGATCAGCTTGCGCATATAGCGCCGGATATCCATCGACGTCAGCATGACCGGGGCGTGCGCGCCACTGCGCAGATCGCCCACGACATGCTTGATCGCGGCGATCAGTGATTTCGAGACAGAGGGATCGAGCGCGAGATAGCTGCCGCCGGAGGTCTGCCGAATGGCGCTTCGCACGGTATCCTCGATCGCCGGCGATAGCAGGTAGGCGGGCAGCACGTTGTGGCTGCTGGCGAACTTGTAGCTGATCTCGCGTTTCTGGCTGATGCGAACATATTCGGTCAGCAGCACGGTGTCCTTTTCCTTCTGCCCCCATTCGATCAGCGCCTCCAGGATGCCGCGCAGATTGCGCACCGAGATGTCTTCCGAAACAAGCCGCTGCAGGATTTCGGCGATTTTCTGGATCGGCATCACGCGCATCGTTTCCTTGACCAGATCCGGGAAGCGGCCTTCCATCGATTCGATCAGAAAGCGCGTCTCTTGAATGCCGATGAAATCCGCCGCGTATTTCTTCAGGACGAAGGCGAGGTGGTAGGTCAGGATCTGGCTGGCGTCCATCGTCCCGATGCCGACGTTGGTCAAGGTCTGCCGCAATTCGGCATCGACCCACAGAGTCGGGATGTTCGGCAGAAAGGTCGCGTCCGTTTCGAACGGCACTTGCAGCGCTTCCAGATTGCGTTGCGTGTCGCGTGCCAGCAGATGGTTCGGACGGAGACGGCCGCTCGCCACCGGCACTTCGGACAACAGCACGCTGTAGCGCTCATCGGCGAGCGTATTCGTGAAGCGCAACGAAATGCCGGGGAAGGGCACGCCCAGATCCGCGTACAGCGCCCGTCGGATCTTGATCAATTCGCTATTCAGGACATTCGCGCTGAACGTGCTGCGCAAACCCGATGCGACATCGACGCTGAGCGGCACCGTCGGCGTGAACTCGGTATGTTCCTCGGTGGGCTCCGGCGATTCCGCGCCTTGTCCCGCCGCGCGCAGTCCCGGGATTTCCGAGACGGCGCCGGTCTTCGCATCGACGACCCGGCGCGTGGCGCGCAGCAAGACGAAGCCGATTACACCGGCTGGAATCGCCAGGCTAATAAACACGGCCATCGGCATGCCCGGAATCATACCCATGCCCAGTGCAACCCCTGCGCCGATCAGCAACGCGCGAGGCTGCTGCAGGATCTGGATGCCGATATCGCGGCCGACGTTCGACTCGCCTTCGCCGCTTTGCACGCGGGTCACGATAATGCCGGCACAGATGGCGATGAACAGGGCGGGGATCTGAGCGATCAGGCCATCGCCGATCGTCAGAACCGAATAGGTGCTGATCGCTTCCGCTATCGGCATGCCGCGTTGGACACTGCCGATGATGATGCCGCCGAGCATATTGACGAAAACGATGATGATGCCGGCAATCGCATCGCCTTTGACGAACTTCATCGCGCCGTCCATCGATCCGTATAACTGGCTTTCTTTTTCGACCCGTGAGCGGCGCTTGCGCGCTTCGGTCAAATCAATAGCGCCGGCGCGCATGTCGGCGTCGATCGACATCTGCTTGCCCGGCATCGCGTCCAGCGAGAAGCGCGCGGCCACTTCCGCCACGCGTTCGGCGCCCTTGGTGATCACGATGAATTGCACGATCGTCAGGATCAGGAAGACGACGAGGCCGACGACGAGATTGCCGCCCACGACGAAGTTGCCGAAGGTCTCGACGATATGCCCGGCATCACCTTGCAGCAAGATCAGCCGCGTCGTGGAAATCGAGATGGAAAGTCGAAACAGCGTGGTGATCAGCAATACCGAGGGAAACGAAGAAAACGCCAGCGGTGAGGGCAGGTACATCGCCACCATCAGCAGGATCGCCGACAGCGTCATATTGATCGCGATCAGCGTGTCCACGAGCCAGGTGGGCAGCGGCAGGATCATCATGAACACGACGGCGACCAAGACGAAGGCCAGCACGATGTCGTTACGACTGGTGGCCAGCGCTACCACGCGTTGCAGGGTTTGATACATGATTGGCCGGGGAGAGGGAGAGGAGGGCGTTAAACGTCTGCCGCGGCGCGCGCATCGACGGCCGCGCGCAACGGGTCTGCCGCGAAGGCCACGGCGAAGGCCCGCATCGCTCGCGCCGCTTCCTCATGTCGGCCGAGCGCGCCGAGAATCTGTGCACGCAGCAGTTGGTACGGGGCCTGCACCTGAAGCGCGATGGGGATGGTCGACAGCGTCGTGAATGCTGCTTTCGGCTTGCCGGACCGCAACTGCGCCAGCGCAAGCGCGCCCCGGATCGGGTCGTCGGCCGCCGCGTTGTGGGCGAGCAGGACGAACAGGGCGACGGCGCGCTCGGCCCGATCGTGCGCCAGGAACAGGAAGGCGAGGTGCGCGATGAAGGCGCGGTCGCCGCGGTTCTCCACCAGCACGGGCGGCGTTCGCACCTGCGCCGCAAACGGGGCGACCGATGCGGGCCCGAGTTGGCGTAGCGGCGACGCGTCGCGTGCGGCAGTCATGTCACCCTGCCAGCAACAGGCCGCGGAGCATTGCCAGCTCGGCGCGCATCTCGGCGGTCGACGTGAGTACCCGCAGCGCCGAGCGCATGATCTTTGTCGATGCGTCGCCGGGATCGCCGCGCGCGGCAAGTTTCTGCTCGAGCAATACGCAGGCTTGATCGAGTGCCTGCCCATAGCCTCGGGGCGTCGTGAACGATTGCGCGTCAACAAGCGGCGCAGACGCGAACGCCGATGCCGATGCAGCGTCCGCGTTGCCGCTTGCGGCACTCGGGCCACCCAGCGCGGCGGTCAAATAGACATCCAGGCCCTGCTCGCGAAATAATCGCTGCAACGGCCCGCTT
Organism: Robbsia sp. KACC 23696; assembly: GCF_039852015.1. NCBI lineage: Bacteria > Pseudomonadati > Pseudomonadota > Betaproteobacteria > Burkholderiales > Burkholderiaceae > Robbsia > Robbsia sp. KACC 23696. The sequence goes on from NZ_CP156626.1 coordinate 947,646, forward strand.
GCCGGGCTGGTCGTCGGCAGCAGCGAAGCCGGCCCGGCCGGCAGGCGAGGACGGTCGGCGGCGTCGAGCTGGCTGACATCGGTCAGGCCGTGATCCAGGCGATAAGGGTGCAGTTCCATCTTTCTCGATCAAAATCAAAACGGGTCTATCGGTCTATCGCATGCGGCTGCCATCCGTGCAGATAGCGAAGCGCGGCCTCGGCCTCGTCCAGTTGCAGTGCCTCGCCGTGCAAGCGGACCATGACAATCAATGCATCCTCCCGTACGTGGGCGTCCTGCTGCGTCTGAGCGGCCACATGGATCGTCCAGTTCGGACGCGCCCTGCGTGATGCATCGGTGGCGTTGGACGCGTCGCGGTTCCGTCCCGCCAGCATTTCTCCCGATGTCGCGGCAACGCGCTGCAGCGCTTCCAACAGATGACGCGGTAAATGCGCCGTCACCGGAAAAACCGCGTGCAGGAGCAAGGTTTCACCCAGCGGCTCGATGCCGATCCGGGCCCCGGAGTCGAGGCGCAACTCCGTGCGCTGCCGGCTCTGTGCCGCCTCCACGGTAAAGCCAACCCGCTCCGCCAGTGCTTCCATCACCGCCAGCACCGCTTGCGAGGTCTGCTGCACGTCATGCCTATCGCGCAATGACGGCAGGGACTGCGCCATGTGCGCGGCATAGCGGTATGGCGCCGCGAGCGCATCGGCTGCGTTTAGGCCCGGGCCCGGGCTCGGTATCGGCGTCGACCCGGACGTACCATAGGGATTGCCTTGGGGATCAGACACCGGCGTTCTCCTCGTCGATCAGATCGTCCAATGCATGTTGCACGGCGTCGCGCGCGCGACCCCGTTGTAGTGCATCGACGAATACCTGCTCCGGCATATCCCGCACCACGACGCCGAAGCCGGTCAGAAAAGGGATGGCGCGCGCAATAACGGGCGATACGCCCGCGTCGGACTGCGCCACGACGCCGGACGTATGTCCTGCGTTGCCGATGCTCTCGGTGGAAACCGGCCGGTGATCGGCTTCCGCCGCGATTGTGCGCGCGAATTGCACGAATGCCTCCGGTGCGAAGTAGGCCTGATCGGTCAACTCGACAGCTTTGCGCATCGTCTGCAAGGCGACGGCATCCGCGTTGGACGGGGAGCGGGGGTGCAAGGTCGCGGCCAGCGTGTCGCATTGCTGCAGCACCGTGACGGCGGTGATGATGTGCGACTTTTCCGTCAGCAACGCGTGCAGATGTTCCCTGTCTACCGAAGGGCGCAGCGCCTCGATATCGCGTCCGACCGCCTGGATAAACCGTTCGAGTACTGCCTGCGCCGTCGTGCCGACGCGCGTTTCCGCGCCCGGGGAAGCATCGATGATGTCGCCCGGGTCCTTGGCTTGCAGCATGTCGACGCCGTCCAGTACGCGGAGCAGGACCGACGCGATGCGCGTGTCGCCTTCGACCAGCGTCGTGTACGACGCCTGCAGCGATACGATCTCGGCCGCGTCCCACTGCCGCGTCGTGTCCGGCATGTGCCAGACACCGCGCGTATTCAGATCGGCGCGGATGCGCGTGCCGTGTGACAGCTCCAGCTCCTGCGTCATGTCTTGCAAGCGCTCCAGGATGGCTTCCGCGTCTTCCCCGCCGGCACCGCCGCGACGGCGCGCAGTGCCTGCCCGGGGTTGCGCGCCGTCGCCGTCGCTGCTGTCGTCGTCCGATGCCACGGCCCCGCGACGCAGCGCGCCGGCGGCCTGTTGCAATGCGAGGAACAACTGCGTCGGATTGTTGTCGCACCGTTCCCGCAACATCTGCTGCATCGTTTCCGGAGAGCCCTGTTGAAGATCGGCGACCAGCTCCTCACGGGCACGCTGTATCTCTTCGTCCTTTTGCAGCGTTTCGGCGAGCAATTCCGCCAGCGCCTCCGGATCGATCCACTCATGCGCTTCCGCCTCGCGCAGATCCCGCTCGGCTTCTTCCTTGCCTTGCAGCTCGGACTTGAGCAGTTCCGCCAAGGCGTCTGCTTGTTCGGCCAGCCGTTCGCCGTGTTCGATGCCTATCAACGCGTCGCTGACGAAGAGCGGCGCGGCATCGTACAGATTGCTTTGACGGGTAGCGGCATCGGCGCGCGTGCCGGCAGGATCCAATGCATTGGGATTGGACTGTGGCGGCCCGTTGCCGATCGAGAATGCGGTCATGGTGATGACTGGATGAAAGCGAAGAAACGATGCGCCAGGAAACGAAGCGGTGCAACGCAATACACGCCTGGTGCGATCGATGCATGGTTTGATGGCAAAAGGAAAGTAACCGGTCGGCGGCGTGGGTTCCCGCACCGGCCGATTCGCTGACCTGCATCCACGACTTTTTGCCATGGACCGTCCTTGCCGGAAGAAATGACGGACGCCGGCTCGCCGGCATTCCGGATAGGGAACCAGAATCGACGGCACGGTACTGAAGGAGCACGCCTTCGCGCGGCGCTGCGCCGATAAAGGCGATGGCGCCCGAGTAGGGGGGTGATCGATGTTCCGACGTTTTCATTCGCAGGAGGGTCTGTGTCCACGCATTCAGAAACGGGTAAGCCTTATGTCGATGCAACTGCCGCGCAGTCTCCCGCCTCGGACAATCCGACGCTGACGCCTGGCGATATCGAGATGGACGCGCGCATCGCTGCCTGTATTGCGAGCCGCGAGGAAACGATCGAGCAGGCCGAGTCCTTATTGATTCGCAGCAACGCCGTGCTGGCGGAAAGGGGCCTGGATCAACGGTGGGTCATGTCGCAGCTTTCGCCGGAGGAGTTGGCGAAGGTCAATGAGATGAATGCGCAGGACGAGGCGGAGATGCACGACGCGGTCGCGCGCGAGCAGGCGGCGCAGGCCTTTGCCACGGCCGAGAAGAAAGATTCCCTGGGGGGCGCGGGTCCATTACGGCGGCCGCGTTCTTTTATTTGAACGTGTTTTTAACAGAGAAGGAGGGGTGCGATGTCATCTCCGCTATGTGTCGACGGGTCGATTGCGTTGACTGGGAATTTCGAAACCGATTTGAACCTGGTGATGGCGGCGCGTCTGTCCACAAGTGAGCAGAGCATTCAGGGAAAGCTCGGCGCGATGCGAGACTCGGCCGAGCAGATGAAGAAGTTCAACGTTCTGTCCGGCGACATGTCTCGGCTGGCTGCCAGTATGAAAACGAACAACCCGGACAAGACCTTGGGCCTGCCCGACGCCGATCAAGAGAAAATCCTCGAGGTGATCGGCAAGCATTGCCACGCGGCCGGCGTGGAACTCAGTGCGCTGCTGGGAACCGACGCGCTTTCCGAGGTTACCTATAACCAACTGACGACCGCGGCCGCGTCGATGCGTCAAAGGGCCGATTCGATTGGCAGCACGAGCCAGACGGATCAACTGATGATGCAGCAATCGATGAGCAAGATGGGCCAGATCGTCGATCAGTGGTCGAACATGATGTCGAAGTTGGCACAGGCAAGGCAGACGCCCATTTCGAATATGCGTTGACCTTTATCGGTGATGCATTGAGAGAGCGTGTGACCGCGTCGGTTTCTATCGGCGGCCGTAACCGGCTATAGCGGGATGGTGCCAGCGCGCCATCTCGCGGTACGCGTCGTCGGATGGTAAAGACGTCTCGGGCGCAGCCAGCGCGGTATGCCGCCCAGGGCCTTTTATTTGAGATATGTGAAATATCAAAGGAGACGCGCGATGTCATCCCCAGTGTCTGGCAGCGGTCCCATCGAATTGACCGGGAATTTAGAAACGGATTTGAACCTGGTGATGGCGGCACGTCTGGCGACGAGTGAAGGCAATATCACGGACAAGCTCAATGCCATGAAGCAATCGACGGAGCAAATGAAGAAGTTCAATGCGCTGTCCTCTGATTTCTCGCGTCTGGCCGCGAGTATGAAAACGAGCAGTCCGGACAAGGCATTGGGGGCACTAAACGCCGAACAGGGCCGAATTCTCGACGATATCAGGAAAGGCTGCACGGAGGCAGGCGTGCCCTTGGACTCCTTGCTTGGCAGGACAGGCATGTCCACCGTGACATTGAATCAATTGACGACCGCGGCGTCGTCCGTGCGCCAGAAAGCGGATTCGATCGGCAGCACGAGCCAGACGGATCAGCTGATGATGCAGCAGGCCATGAGCAAGCTGGGCCAGATCGTCGATCAATGGTCGAACATGATGTCGAAGCTCGCGCAGGCGCGGCAGACGCCCATCTCGAATATGCGTTGACCGTTATGAGCGACCAGACCGAAGGAAGCGAAGAAAGCACGGCCTCGTCGGACATCCCCGAGGTCGCGAGTCGCTGGTTGGAGTGGGTTGCGCAAGGTGGCCTGTTGCGGGATTTCGTCGGCGTCGACGAATCGCAGATGGAGGCGGCGTATCACTACACGACCCAGCTCTATCACCAGAAACGCTATCAGGAAGCATTGACCCTGTTCACGTTTCTGAACCTGCACAACCAATGGGAAAGCCGTTACCTGATGGGGATGGCCGGTTGTGCGCAGATGCTGGGACGTTTCGAGGACGCGCTGTCCTCCTATGGCGTGGCTGCCAGTCTGGCCATGTCGGATCCCTCGCCGCAGTATCGCATCGCGGAATGTCTGATCGCGTTGCAGATGCGTGAAGAAGCAGTAGAGACATTGCGATTCGTCATCGATCTTGCCGATGCGCCCGCGCACATCGCGTTGCGCGCACGTGCCCAGGCCATGCGCGATTGGCTGATGCGGGAGACAAAGGCATGAGCGATACGGCACTGCCGCCGGACGGTATCCGGCCACCGCTGAGTGGGGCCATGGGCGACGATCCAGGCGGTATTGCTGCCGCGCCGCCGGGCACGGGCCGTGGCGCCGTCGACCCGAACAAAGGGGCCGCTACGGCTACCGGTGCGCTGGGCGTGGGCGGCGGCGCCGATCAGGCGATCGATCCCTTGCGTGCGGTGCGCGACTTTTTGCGTGCTTCCGGCTTGCCCGATGGCGCCGGCGGAGGCGGCGACGATGGTAACGGCGCGCCGGCATTGGCGCCCTCGCTGCTCACCGGGAATACCGAAGATCTGGCAATCGCGATGCAATTGATGCAGGCGAGTTTTTCCAATGCCCAGGCCGACACGACGATGGGCGACATCAAGAACAATGCCGTGAAGCTGAAGGCCAGTCAGGCTGAACAGAACGCCAACTACAAGAAGTCCGTCGAGAGCGCGCGCGAGGCGGAGGCCCAATCGGGCGGCATCCTCGGTTTTTTCAAGAAGCTTTTCAAGATAGTGGCCGCGGTCGCCGCCGTCGTGTTGTCCGCCTTGGCGGTGGCCGCCACCGCCGGCGCAGCGGCGCCGCTGTTGGCCTTTGCCGTTGCCGGAACGGTTGGCGCGGTCATCGGCCTCGTTAGCGAAATCAGTCAGTTGGCAGGCGGTCCGGCGATTTCGATTTCAGGGCTGTTGACGAAGATGGGCACGGCATTGGTGAAAGCCTGTGGTGGTTCGGATAAAGAGGCGGAACAGCTTGGAAAGGTGGTCGGAAACGGTATCGGTTTTCTGCTCGGCGCGGTCGATCCTTCGGTATTGGGCGAGCTGGTGGGCGGCATTGCGGCAGTGTCGGGCGCCAGTCCCAACGTCATCGCCATCGTGACCGTCGTTGCGACGCTGGCGACCGTGGTGGTGACGGCGCTGGCCACGGGCGCGATGTTCAAAGGCGCGGAGAGCGCGACGAAATTGGCCGGGACCTTGGCCAAGATGTCGGGTCTGAAGTATGGCTTGACGGTGACGAAAGGTGTCGCCGAGGGCAGCAGTAGTGTCATCGCCGGAACGCAAGGCATCATCGTTGCAAAACACCAATTGGACGCCGATCAGGCACGTGCGGATGCGAAAGCCTCGTCGGTCAAGACCCTGAAACTGCAGCAGCAGATGGACGATCTGCTCGACGATATTCGCAAGATGTTCGAGGACGTCGAGGAAAGCTATCGCGGCGCGTCGCAGATGTTGGGCCGCGCCTCGCAGTCGTATCAGTTGCTTGCGCGCAATATGGGCGGTCGCGTGGGTGCGTGAGGTCACGCGCCCATGTCCCGATGTCCCGACGTTCGAATAAGGCCGCGCATGATCGATTCATGTGTAGGGAGAAAGCCATGGTAGACACGCAGTCGTCGTCCGCAACGCGTGCGGACGTTCCGATCGACGGCGGCGCAGACGTGACCGCGGCGCCGACGATGCGGCAATCGGCGGAACAGATCGAGGCGGTCGTGACGCGGTTACGCGAAGGATTGTCCTCTCTATCGCTGACGTCACGCTACACGCGGGATGAATTGGATACGATCTATGCGCTGGCGTGGTCGCATCTGACGCGGCGACAAGCGGACACCGCCTTGCGCCTGTTCCTCTTCCTCACCGACTATGCGCCCATCGACGCGACTTATCTGATGGGGCTCGGCGTGTGCTTGCAGCAACTCGAACGACATCGCGATGCGTTGGCCACGTTTTCCTGGGTCGGCGTGCTCGACGCAGACAGTGTCGAAGCCAGCCTGCGTAGCGCCGAATGCCTGCTTGCCTTGAAGGAGCGTGAGGAAGCGGAGCGCCTGCTCGATCTGATCGTCGCCGATGCGACCGCCTCTTCCAGCAAGCCGACACAAGTGGCGTATCGCGCGCAAGCGTTGCTCGATGTGCTGCGTCGCGGGATCGATGGCAGCGGCGCCGTGATAAACGGCGCGACGGTGGCGTCGCTCGGTGCGGTTCCGGCATCGATTTGACGCGGTGTCCGGCGGGGAACCGGGGAAGCGCCTCGGTTACTCATTGGCTGGATGGCGTTCGTACAGGCGTTCAGGAGTAGCGAATATGGTCGACGGAGTTCGGGGAGATGCCGGGAAGATCGGCCATTTGCCGATGAGCGAGGGCGCCGAGGGCGCAGCAGCGGCGCATTCGGCGAAGCAAACACCGGCGGGGGCATTGTCCTTGCCTTCGTTTTCGCTCGCCTCGGTGGAGGAGTCGCTCGTCGGCCTGCGCGCGCCAGACCAGGCCGCGGCGCGCGCGCAGGGTGCACCAGTGCCGCTTAGCGCGCCCGCGCCCGGTGCCATGTCGTCGGCGCGGGTCATGCAGGTGATGACGTCGATTGCCGGCGGCGGCGAGGAGGGCGGCGCAGCGGTGCCCGTGACCGATATCAGCCAACTGATGCTGATGATGGCCGAGGTGTCGCGCGGTCTGCGCGACACCGCGATGAAGCAGCGCTCGATGGCGCAAGAGGCGAATGTCGCCAGTCAGACGGCCGCGATTGCGTCGATGCGAGAGGCCGCGGGGCAGCGCTTCGCCGCGGCCATCATCGAAAGTACGACGCAGCTGGTGCTCGGGGTCGTGTCGCTGGCGCAGGCGGCGGCCACGGCAAAATCCGCGGGGGCAGCCGAGAGTGCCAGCAACAAGTATTCGGCTGCGAATAAACAGTTCAAAGGCGAGGTCGAGACGCCGGCGGGTGCAGCCGCGCCGACCAAGACAGACGTCTACGATCTGAAAACGCAGGCCACGGCGGCACAGGCACGCGTGACGGCCTTGAGCGAACGTAACGAAACCATCCAGAAGGTGGGCGGCGCGATCGGGAAGGCCGCGAGTGCGGTGGTAACGGCGAGAGCGGACGAGGCATCCGTCATGCAGCGGCAATATGAATTGGATGCCAGTCGCCATGATGCCGGCGCGAATGCCGCGGCGGACATGGCGAACACGATGCGCGATCGGGCGAACGAGACCTTGCAGACGCTGCGTTCGATCCATCAATCGCTCGCCGATGCTTCCAGCGCCATCAATCGGAATATGTGATGACGGATCGTGAGGGTTTGCCGGACACGGGGGATGCCCCGTTCGGCGCCGTCGTCCCGTTGCTCGACGGCAGTGAGATCAATCTGCTGAATCGTTTGGGCTATATGGCGGCGGAGCAAGGCGATCTGGCCCATGCCGAGCCGATTCTCGCGGCCGTGATCGCGATGCGGCCGGACCACGCCGCCGGGTATATCGGCCTTGCCTTCGCCGCTGCGAGTGCGGGCCAGGGGCGGCGCGCGGTGGCGGTGTTCGAGCGGCTTCGGCCCGCCGCGCCCCCGCTGTCGACGTTATGGCAGCGCACTGGCAACTCGGCCGACCCCGCACCGGCGAGGACAGACCGGTTCGGCCCGCACGAACGCGTCGCGCTCGATGTGCACCACGCGGTGATGCTGCAGGCCGCGGGACGCGCTCAGGAGAGTGAGCAGATCGTGTCGGCGATCCCATGGGGCAGCGTGCCGGAGCAGGATGCCGATGGCAGCCTGCTGGATCCGGCCTTGCGCCGGCTGGCGGACAACTTGTCGAATCACAAAGAACAAAGCGCAAGGAGCAGGTGATGTTGGAGGCACTGGCACAAAACGCGGTGGGGGCGGCTGCGGGAGCAGGCGCGGCGGGAGTCGTACGCGGTGCGCCGAGCGTCACATCGATTGCGCGCTTCAATGCCGCCTTGCAAGGCCAATCGTCCGATGGCGTCGGTACGGTGACGGCAGACGGCACGGGGGGCGTCGCCGCGTCGGATGCGGCCGCATCCGGTACGGCGCCGTCCACTGCTGTCTCGGCACTGGCGAGCAATGTGCGCGACACGCTGCGCGGCGTATCGACGTCGTGGCATCAGGTGGCGCAGACCGTGCAGCAGGGTGTGGGCGTGAATGGCGATATGTCGCTGGCCGACTTGACGCGCATTCAGATGACGACGCTCGGTGCGATGTTCCAGATCGATCTGACCACGAAAATCATCACCAAGCCGCCGCAAATCATCGATCAGTTGGTGAAGACACAATGAAACGTGCCGCGCGGGTGGGGGCGATGCTGGTGTGCCTGTTGCTGGCAGCCTGCGGCTCGCGCGTCGAACTGGTGTCGTCGGTGACCGACGACGAAGCCAACGACATCATGGCGACGCTGCTCTCCGACGGCGTCGAAGTGAGCAAGACGACCGTTAAGGATCGCGCCTCTTTGTCGGTGCCGTCCAATCAGGTTGCCTCCGCGCTGGAGGTGATGCGCACGCACGGTCTGCCCCGGGAACGCTTTACCGGCATCGGCGCGGTCTTTCGCAAGGAGGGCCTGGTGTCGTCGGCGTTGGAAGAGCGTGCGCGCTATGTCTTCGCCTTGTCGCAGGAGTTGGGACAGACGTTGTCGCAGATCGACGGTGTCGTCACGGCGCGGGTCCACGTGGTGTTGCCCGAGCGCGGCGGCATCAATGAAGTCGGCACGCAGGCGAGTGCGTCGGTCTTTATCAAGCACAAGGCCGGACTGAGTCTGGATGCCTTGATGCCGCAGATTCGCACGATGGTGGCCAATGGTATCCCCGGGTTGAGCGTCACGCGCGTCACCGTTTTTCTGGTGCCGGCACAGGCAACCGTGCGTGCCGCCGCGGTGCCGTGGGTACGCGTGGCCGGCTGGCAGGTGGCGCCGGACTCGGTGGCGGGCATGCGGGCGGTGCTCGGCGTGGCATCGGTGGTGGCGCTGGCGCTCGCGGCGGCACTGGCCGGACTCGGTTGGTGGACCTGGCGCATGCGTGACGCCTTGCGCAAATCGGGTGCGGGTTCCGGCGCCGCGTCGGCTGGCGGCGGTCCTGCGGGAATGAAGGGCGCCGGCCTGATGTCGGTCGCAACGGTGCCGGTCGGCGCGCGCGCGTCGGGCGCGGAAGGAAGCGGTGACGAACGTGCCAATACGCGTTGATCCGAAAGAGCGATGGACGCTGCCGGCGCCGCTCGCCGAGCGCTTGGATACCTTTACGCGCTGGCCCTCGCAGAACCTCCACGTCAGTTGGCAAGACCCGGCCGATCGCGAGATGCTGACACGCTTGCAGGCGTTCGGTCCCGCGGCGGCAGTGTTTTGGCATCGAGCCAAGTCCGAGGCCTTGACGGCTGCGCACGGTCTGGACGATTTGCCGCTACCGCCACTCGACCCGGCGCTGGCCCGCGTGGTCTTGCTCGATGCGACGGAACTGACGGGGCTCGCCTGCCTTTGCGGCGCGACGCTGCAAGCACCGTGGATACGCGCGTCGATCCGGCGCGACGAGCTGGCGCGCTGGCGCGAGGCGCTCGGCGAGCCGCTCTACACCTTTGCCGTCCGGCAGGCCCATCGCTTTCATCCGATTGCAGGCATGACGCCGCAGATGCTTGCCATCGACGGCGCACAGGATGCGCATGGCGGCATGGGCGACGGTTTCGGCCGGTCCCCGATCCGCCAGACGGTGGAAGCAATCGGATGGCAGGTATTGGCCCGCTTTGCAGCACGGACACCGGATGCGATTGGTCGGCGTCTGGCCTTGAAGCTGCCCGTCGATGCGAATGCTGCGGCGATGATCGACCCCTTCCCGAGCGCGCCGCCATTGGCGATCGGCCATGCGCAAGCGGCGCCTTCGCTGCTGCCGGCGTTGCTGCCGGCAGCGCCCGCATTGAACCGTCTCTCCGACGCCGACCTCCTCGCGTTTCTCGCGGCATTGACCACCTGCCTGGATGCACCATGGCTTTCCACATTCGACACCTTGCCTTGACGCCGCAGCAGGCCAGCGTCCACTTGACGCCGGGGACGCGCGTGATAAAGGCTGCCGCCGTGGCGACCTATGTCTCAGCCGACCGCGTGGTGGCGGAGGCGACGCGCCGCGCGAAGGCCATCGTCGACGACGCGCAGCGTGCCCATGACGATGCGTGCGCGCGCGGCTATGCGGAAGGCCGGGAGACGGCGCAATTGGAGCAGGCGGAGCGGATGATCGAGAACGTCGGAAGGGCGATCGATTATTTCGCGCGCGTCGAACGCGATGCCGTCGATTTGGTGATGTCCGCCGTGACGCGCATCATCGACGACTTCGACGATCACGCCAAGGTGGCTATGGTGGTGCGCTCGGCACTGGCTGCCGTGCGTAATCAGAAGCAGGTGCTGTTGCGCGTCAATCCGGATCAGGTGGCGTCGGTGCGCGGGCGACTCGACACGATTTTGCAAGGGTTTCCGTCGATCGGCTTCGTCGATGTGGTGGCCGACGGCCGTCTCGGGCGTCACGCATGCATCCTGGAAACCGATATCGGCATGGTGGATACCAGTCTCGACGGGCAACTGAAAGCGATACGCAATGCGCTCGGCGCCGTGCTCGGCGAGCGCTCGGATCGGGAGACGCCGGAAGGGCGCACGGGGCGCGACGGCCAGGGCGGCCACGACGAACACGGTGGCCGCGACGACCGCGACGAGGACGCGCGCCGTGGTCGCCGTCGTTCACCGCTGCTGGAGGATTGACGCGCCGTGCGCTCTTTCGATTACATCACCGATATGATGCAGGCCGCATTGCAGGATGCGCGTACGGTGCAGGTCAAAGGCCGCGTGACGCAGGTAACCGGCACGATCATTCGCGCCGTGGTGCCTCGCGTGCGGGTGGGCGAGTTGTGCATTCTGCGCGATCCGGATGGCCGCTTCGAGATGCGCGCCGAGGTGGTGGGTTTCGTCCGCGATGCCGCCTTGCTGACGCCGCTCGGCGATATGTACGGCCTGTCGGCAGGGACCGAAGTCCTGCCCACGGGGCAGGCGCATCGGGTACCGGTGGGCGACGAGTTGCTCGGCCGCGTGCTGGATGGGCTCGGGCGGCCGCTCGATCACCTTGGCGAAACCGATAAGAACGGCGCGCCGAGCCCGCTGCGCACCGGCATGTACTACCCGGTCTTCGCGGAAGCGCCGGATCCGTTGACGCGTCGCATCATCGATCGGCCGTTGTCGCTTGGCATCCGCGCGCTTGATGCGCTGATGACGTGTGGCGAAGGGCAGCGCTTGGGCGTGTTCGCGGCGGCCGGTGGCGGCAAGTCGACGTTGCTCGGCATGCTCGTCAAACACGCGGATGTCGATGTGACGGTAGTCGCGCTAATTGGCGAGCGGGGCCGTGAAGTGCGCGAGTTCATCGAGCGCGAACTCGGTCCCGAGGGCCGTCGTCGCGCCGTGATCGTCTGCGCCACCAGCGATCGTTCGTCGATGGAGCGCGCCAAGGCCGCCTACGTCGCGACGGCGATTGCCGAGTATTTTCGTGACCAGGGCAAACGCGTGCTGTTTCTAATGGACT